>CAZUZG010000008.1:19468-23865 GCA_964624665.1 uncultured Candidatus Saccharibacteria bacterium
GGAATTAAAACGATTTTGCCTTTAGGTTTGATCTTTTTATAATCTACCGATTTTGGCGACTGCTCCAAGCTAATAATAAAAAAATTATTTTTCTTTAATTTGGCAATCAAAGTTGAAACGCTCTTTTTTATTTCCCACGGCACCATATTTTCCGCTCCGAGAGCCGATTTGGCAATATCTTTTCTCGGACGACCAAAACGATCCAATGGTGCCGGCGTATAGCCCGAAAGATATATCTTAGACACGCCGGCCGCTTCGGCCGTCCGAAACATCGCCCCGACATTCTCGGCGCTGCGGATATCATTTAAAATTAGTATTATTTCTTTTTTGTTTGTTATAATGGTTTTCATGCTAAGTCTTTTCCCTGCATTATATAACTATGCCAATCTGGTGCCAACAATCCTCCGTCTTTTCTTGGGCTATTTTTTCCTGAAAATTGCAATAGAAAATTATCTGCTAATCAGGCAGTCTGATTCTGGCGCCCTTAAAATAGCTTTGCTGTCAATTCTGCCTGGCCTTGGCGGACTGCTAATCCTTGCCGGCTTTTTGTTTCAGCCAACAGCGATCTTTTTGGCCATGATTTTAATCATTTTAATTATTTCCGGAAAAAATATCGAGCTGAAAGAAAACAAAAACTCAAGAGATTTTTATATTATCTCGGCCTTGGTTTTATTATCTCTGGCGCTCCTTGGTCCCGGCCTTTTGGCGATTGACCTTCCGCTATAATAATGTAAAATAAAAAAATTGTTTATTAAGAAGAAAATATCCGCCCATAGCTCAGTCGGTAGAGCGGCTCCCTTTTAAGGAGAAGGTCCCAGGTTCGAATCCTGGTGGGCGGACAATTAAAGCGATTCTAATATCATTTTCTCCAAACCAGTTTCCATATCGACAAGGCCGCGATGGCTATCGTGATACAGAGTGATTATTTTAGAAGACAATTCCTTAAGTTCCGATTCAGAAAATTTTTTATTTTGACCAGAAAGGATCATGCTTTTAATCTTCCAAAAAATCATGCCGGCAAGCGCTTCCATTTCGATATCTGATTTTCTGATTTTTTGAAAAGAGAGCCAGGTATTTTTTTTGTCTCGGCGCTCCAGAGGCAAAGTAATCGCAAAAGGGTTGATTTTTGCTTTTTTTGAGTCAATCAGCTTAAACTCCTTAACCTCTTCGGCGTATTTTTTAAATTTATCCAATTCAGTCTTGAACAGTTTTTTTTCCAGAAAAACAAAAACATTGGGCGATTTCTGAAAATCCACCAGGTGTTCCATTACATATTTTAAAGCCTCTTTATTCTCCAAAACGCCGACTAAGGCCACTGCTGTTTTCGAATCAAAGAGTGAATTATTGCCGGACAAAGAGTAAAGCTGTTCCAAGCTGACATCCAAATCGCTGATCACGATATTCGATTCAAAACCGAGAGATGAAAAAATCTTTTGAGAGGCCTTTCTCTTATCGTCCGCCTGGTCTCCAAAAAAAAGATAAATCATGACTTAAAACAAATTTCTGACTGATTGCTTGTATCTCAAGTATTCTTCGCCGTATTTTTTTTCCAGTATTTGTTCCTGTTCTTTGATGACAGTATGCCTGGAAACAAAATAAGCGATAAAGACAAAAAGAATGATGAAAACTGAATTAACCAAGATGCCAAAACCTAAGCATAGCAAAGCCAAGCCCAGCTGCGTCGGATTTCTGGTAAAGCGATATGGCCCTTGTCCAAAATCTGCTGTTGTTAGTTTTTCTTTCTTGAAACTGAGCTTGTAAGAAGTCTGTTGGGCCCAAAAAATCAAAACGGGAGCCAGGGTCAAAAAAAGCAAGCCAAGAGGCAGAATGATGGCCCTGGGGATGATCTTGATCGGAAAAATCAAATCAAAAAAGACGCCTAATATTATTCCAAAAAAATAAAATGAGTAAGAATTGGCCAAAATATGGTGGACGGTTTTTTTATGACCACTCGCTCCGACAACTTTATTTTGCTGATTTTCTTGGTTTTCTTGATTCATATGAGGGTTATTATACCAATAAAATTATTTTTAATCTAATTCGCCCCAGTTGCGGCCGATGTAAATATTAGTCGATAAAACAAGCCTGGTTTCAACCGCATTTTCCATGACTCGCTTGATAATCTCAGCGGCTTTTTCCACAAGATCATCGGGCGCTTCGTAAATCAACTCGTCGTGGATCTGGAGCAATAAACAAACCTTGTCTTCGAGCTTGGCCCTTTTCAATTCTTGGTCGACTTCGATCATGGCGATCTTGATGATATCGGCGGCCGTGCCCTGGAGCGGAGCGTTGATCGCCATTCTTTCCGCCATCGCCCGAATAAAAGGTATCTTGGATTTAATGCCTGGAAAATATCGGCGGCGGCCAAATAGGGTTTCCGTGTAGCCTTTTTCCCTGGCTTCTTTTTTAACCTTTTCAAAAAAATCTCTGATCTTTGGAAACTTTTCAAAATAATTATCATAAAATTTCTGCGCCTCAGCCCTCGTCGTGCCGAGATTTTCCTTGAGAGCGTTTACGCCCATGCCGTAAATAATGCCGAAGTTGATCGTCTTGGCCGAGCGGCGCATGTCCGCCGTGACTTCGCTTTCCGGCACATCAAAAACTCTGGCGGCGACCGAGGCATGCACATCCTCGCCGTGCTTGAAAATATTGATCAAGTTTTCATCTCCGGAAAATAAAGCCATAATCCGCATTTCGATCTGCGAATAATCGCAGGCGATCCATTTATGGCCCGGAGTGGCCAAGAAGCCCTGTCTGATCTCCTTGGCATTCGGTCCGCGGACCGGAATGTTTTGCAAATTCGGATTGCTTGAAGACATCCGGCCGGTCGTCGTGCCCATCTGATTTAGTTTAGTGTGAATTCGGCCTGCGCTATCTGCCAAGCTTGGAATAGCATCGACATAAGTCGAAATGATCTTCTGAAGCTCGCGATAGGCCAGAATTTTTTCAATAATCGGATGAGTCTCTTTGAGCTTGGCCAGTTCCGATTCCCGAGTCGATCTCGCTCCGCCAGTCGTTTTTTTCAGGCCGATCACATGCAGGCCCAATTTATCAAAAAGAACTTCGGCTAATTGCTTCGGTGAATTCACATTAAATTCCATGCCGGACAATTCAAAAATTTCTTTTTCTAAAAGCGCTAATTTTTTGTGATAGCTTTCAGACAATTTCTTGAAATACGGCACATCGACCAATACCCCCCGCTCTTCGGCTTCTTTGAGAATCGGAATGATCGGCAATTCAATTTCGGTATAAATTTTTTCCAAATTATTCTTTTTTAATTCATTTAAAATTTTTTCCTTGGCTTTTTCGAAAGAATCCGTGCCGGCAAAATCCAAAATATCTTCTTCGGTCGGATTGCTCATTTCTGAATCCAAAAGCCATAGGGCAATGCCGACTTTTTTTATTTCTTCTTCTGGAATTTGAGGTTTAATACCTAAAAGTGAGCTATCAGAAGAATTATTGAGGTCTGGCTGACCCCCTTCCGAGGACCTCAATAATTCTTCTGTAGCGATACCAGAACCGACTACCTTTTCAAAACGCCCCATCAAAGTCTTGAAATCAAACTCTTTGAAAATCTTGCGGACTTTTTCCAGATCAACCGTTTCCCGCCAAGTTTTTTCCGACAAAGAAAAATCGATCGGCGCATCGAGCCTAATCTGGGCTAATACCTTTGAAAATAAAGCTTCTTCTTCATTCTCTAAAAGCAAATTTTTTATTCTCTCAGTTATCCCGGCTTTCATCACAACTTCCGGATCTTTCTTGAGTTGCTTGTAAATATCCTCGATCGTGCCAAATTTTTGGATCAAAATAGTCGCCGTCTTTTCACCGATGCCTTTGACGCCGATGATATTGTCCGACGGATCGCCCCGCAAACCTTTGTAGTCTGGCAATAAAGCCGGCAGAAAACCGTACCGCTCTAGAACAGCTTTTTCATCGTAGAGAATCGTGTCGTTGATCCCCTTCTTTAAAGTATAAACTTGGACCTTTTTGCCTTTCACCAGCTGAAGCGTATCCATGTCGCCAGAAGCGATAACAATCTCGACATCTTTATTTTTCTCGAGCTGTTTTACAATAGTCCCGAGCATGTCGTCCGCCTCGAAGCCGGGATGATCGTAAATCGGAATATTAAAACTTTCAAAAATTTCCCGGGATTTTTTGAGCTGAGAAATCAAAGCATCATCGGTCTTGGCTCGGCCGGCCTTGTAGTCTTCGTAGGCTTCATGTCGAAAAGTTTTGCCGGGCAAGTCATAAGTCGCCACGATATAATCCGGCTTTAAATTGCCAATGATGCTGATGAGCATGGAAGATAAGCCGTACAAAGCCCCCGTCGGCTCGCCCTTAGACGAAACAAAATCCGGCAAGGCATGATAGGCCCGATGAATGATCGCATGCGAATC
>CAZUZG010000009.1:0-14734 GCA_964624665.1 uncultured Candidatus Saccharibacteria bacterium
TGTTTTTTTATTTCCATATCTGCGTATTATAACAAATTTAAATTTTTATAAAAATAAAAGCCCAGACCTAAGTCTGAGCTTTGTTTCGCCTTTCTTTGACCAACTCGACAATCATGTCGGCAAGCGACGGATACTCCAATTTGCCCGGCGTCAGATAGTCGCAGCCTGAATTCATCAAAACAATATTGTGTCCTTGGCTGCTTGAATTGGCAATCATCGGGCCGTCAAAAATTTTTCTAAACTCTTTCGCCAGATCAGCAGTATCAACATTATCGCCAAGCTCGAAATCCATAACTATGGCATCTATGCTGTTTTTATTTTGATAAAAAAGAGCTTTAGCCGAATCAAGATCTAATGCTTCCAACACCTTAAATCCCGGATCCTTCTTTTTTAAGAAAAACTTTATCGCCGTCTGAACCGATGGATGATCTTCAACTACTAATATCTTTGCTTCCATTTTTTATTCCTCCTATTTTTTAAATTTAAACAACATCTCCCGCCCATATAATGTCATTAAATTTTTATAAAGTCAATGTTTAATTAAATTTTGAATTCGATCACATCGCCGTCTTTGACGATATATTCCTTGCCTTCGGTGCGAAGCAGGCCTTTATTTCGCGCTTCGGCAAAAGAGCCTGAATCGATGAGATCTTTCCAATTTATAACCTCAGCGCGAATATATTTTTCTTTAAAATCCGTATGGATGGCCATGCCCGCTTCGGGTCCGGTCGAGCCGACTTTTACTGTCCAAGCCCTGGTCTCTTGTTCGCCGGTTGTAAAATAAGTCATGAGGCCCAAAAGCTTGTAAGCCTCGCGGATGAGATTGTCGATGCCGTTATCTTCCCCGCCAAGCTCTTTTCTAAATATTTCTTTTTCTTCGCCTTCAAAATCTTTCAACTCGTCTTCGATCTTGGCATCCATGAAAACATAGCCCGCGCCGGAATCTTTAATGAAATCTAAAAACTGCTGAAATTTTTCGGGATTGGTCTTTTCAAAATTATCGGAACCGCCTCTTCTGTTCAAAGCATACAAGACTTTTTTTATAGACAAAAGATTGAGCGATTTGATGCTTCGCTTTTCTTCTTCAGACAAGCCGGCTTGAGAAGCCATCTTGCCTTCTTCAAAAGTTTTCTCGAGCTTCCTCAAAATCTCTTCCTCGGCTATTGCCGCCTTGTCGCCCTTTTTAATATCTTTGCCGATATTGGCAATTCTCTTGGTGACTGTTTCCATGTCAGCCAAAACTAATTCCAAATTTATGACGCCGACATCGCGCATCGGATCGATATCGCCGTAGACATGGGTAATGTCGGTCGAACCGCTTTTGAGGCCGAATAATCTGACAACTTCCAGAATCGCATCCGTCTCGCGGATATTGGCCAAGAATTTATTGCCCAAGCCCTGGCCTTCAGCCGCGCCGGCAACAAGGCCTGCAATGTCGACGAATTCGATCACGGCCGGGACAGTTTTTTTTGTATTTGAAAACTTGCTCAATAAGTCGAGCCGTTCATCCGGAACCGGCACAATGCCGACCGAAGGATCGATCGTGCAAAAAGGATAATTCTCCGCCGGGACGCATTTCTTGGTCAGCGCATTAAACAGCGTCGACTTCCCCACATTCGGCAAACCCACAATTCCTATAGATAGTGACATGGTGAAAATATAGCAGAAATGCTGATATTTTCAAATAAAATTGATCTGTTTAAAATTTTGGTGTAATATGCAAAAAAAATAATTAGTTCATTGAAATATTCACCTTTTAAAACTTTACCTGTATGAGAAAAACAATTTTTCTTGCCACGATTTTCGGCATGACATTAGTCCAAAAATCATCTGCCCAGCAAAATCTGAAACTTTCCGATGATTCATTGATGAAAATGGATATGGATGATTTTTGCAAAACGCTTGAAATAAAGCCTGGGCATAAAAAGATACTCGAGGCGATTATTCTGCCGCTCTGCGATGCCGGAATCTATTTGTTTAACGCTCAAAATAATGAATACTGTTATGGGCTCGATGAAAGGAAGTCCATAGAGGGCCGGCCCGCGATTTGCTATTGCTATATGAGCACTCATATTCAAAATGAAATCCTGAAGAGAAATATTTTGAAAAACAGAAAACTTATCGTAAACGGTGTTCTGTCCGCCAAAAATGCATTGGAATGGAAAATTGCCAAATAGATGAATTAAAACAGCGAATGCCCGCGGAATATCTCCTCGGGCATTTTTATTGCCAAAATTTGCCAAAATTGACAAATCAAATTTTTATCGTTAATCTGAAACTAGTTCAAGGCATTCAATAACTCTTTTAAAAATAAAAAAATGAAAACAAGAATTTCTTTCAAGAAATGGCGGAAAATTTCCGCCCGCGCAGACAAAGCGGTCGCAATGTTCTGGAAAATTATTTTCAATGCAATAACAGCAACGCTCGTAATGGGCATATTTGGCATCATAATATGTTCCAAACTTGCCGGAGAAAAAGAAGAATTGCAGGAAACGACCCTGTTTGTTGCAAAAACTAGCTTCTGCCTGATTGCCCTTTCCGGACTGTTGCTTATAATGCTATTTTTAAACGACAAAAAAGAAACTTGAAAAAAGCCGATCTCGATGACCGGCTTTTTATTTTTCTATTTCTTGTTTTTAATCTTGCCGATCTCAATCATCAATTTTTGCAGATTTCCCTCGATTCTATCAATAATCTCCTTTTCTCTTTTTTTGTCACCCTCGGCATCCTTTTCAATCTCTTCTGAAATTTCTTCGAAGTCTTCCTCAAGCTCGCCGACATCTTTCTGAATTTCTTCCACATCTTCCTGAATCTCTTCGACGTCTTCCTGAATCTCATCAATATCCATGCTCACTGCATGCAATTCACTGGTCGTTCGATTTACAGTCATCTGAATAAAAATAGCCAAATAAATAGCTTCGAGAGAAACAACTGTAGTCAAAACAAGCAATATCTTATTCAAATCAAAATCCAAAAAATACAAGGAAAAAGAACCGGCAAAAAATATCGTATGAATAATAATTGAGCCAGTAGAACCGATCCATTTTGTGGCCGATTCAGAAATGCGTTCAACGCTGGAAACTCCGCCTTTGCGGGTTCTTTGCTTTTTGTTTTGTTTTTTCATATAAATCTAAAAATTTCCGCAGAATTACATTAAACCCTTGAGTTCATTTTGATACTTTTTTGCGATTTCCATCATGGCGGAAGTCTGATCTTTGCCATCTTTCATTTTCTGATCGATTTCCATGGCAATCTTCTGAAACAGTTCCGGATTCTTTTCCATCATGGTCATGACCATGTCGATCTGGTCGTCGGGCACGCCCTTTGACTTCAGCATTTTTTTAAGAAAAAAAGATTTTATAGACATATTTTGTATTATAATAAAATTGTGGACAAATACCAAGAATTGGAAAAATTGAATAATCACTGGCTTAAAGACTGCAAATGCGAGCTTAAAAATACAGCGACTCGGGCCGTGCCCGGACACGGCAATCCTTCAAGCAAAATAGTCTTTATCGGCGAAGCGCCAGGCAAAGCTGAAGATGCAAGCGGCAAGCCTTTTATCGGCGCGGCCGGAAAATTCTTGAATGAAATGCTCGAGGAAATCAAAATGAAACGGGAAGATATTTATATAACCAATATAGTCAAATACCGCCCGCCCGACAATCGCGACCCGAGCCCGGAAGAAAAAGAAGATTGCAAAGACTGGCTGAAAGAAGAGCTATTTTTAATCAAGCCAAAACTGATAATCTTTTTGGGCCGTCATTCGATGAATCACTTTTTTCCTGATAAAAAAATATCTGAAGTCCATGGCAAATTATTGATAAAACAAATGCCCATCTCCCCGACTAAATATTTCTTCCCTCTTTATCATCCGGCGGCGGCTCTCTACAATGGCGGCATGCGAAAAACTTTAATTGCCGACTTTAAAAAAATACCGGAAATACTCGCAAAAATCAGTATTTAAAAACTTCCAAACATAAAAATAAAGGGATCTCTTTTCTGGCGGCATCTTCTATCTCCCGCTTCGGACCCTTGCCGCTTTTTTTATGCGAAATCCATTCCTCAAGCCTGGAAACCGCCAAGCCGTTATTGCCAAGCAACTTGAAATAATATTGAAGCGGACGATGAAAACTCACCGTATATTCTTTTGATTTCTGGCCGGGATGCATGTCTATTTTTATTTTTGATTCGGAAAGATACCGGTCAATCCGCCGATACTGGACTTTTTTTGCCTCATCAAAACCCCAATCGCTAGATTGAGGAATTCTAAAAGCCGGATGATTCATGACGACATAAAGACGGCCGTTATCCTTTAAAACTCTCCGGCATTCTTTTAAAACACCGGCGACATTTTCAATATTTTGAATAGCCAAAATTATCACAATTGAGTCAAATGACTTTTCTTTAACAAAATCCAAACGGTCAGCCGGACTGACATGGTATTCGATCTGTTTTGGCGAGCTGGACTTGGCAAGAGCTATGAGTTTTTCAGAAAGATCAGAACCGACTACTTTGGCGCCCGCTTTAAAAAAGCGATTGGCAAAAAATCCCTGGCCGCAAGCCAAATCTAAAATATTCTGTCCTTTTTTAATATCTAGAAGCCTTAAAATATTCGGCAAAATAACTTCAGTCTGAAAGTTGCCTTTGCTGTCTTCCAGCATATCGTTATACCAATCAGCTACATTTTCCCAGGAGGTGTTTTTCATTTATTTATTTTCAGGCAAACAGCTCTTGCATGATTCGCAGATCATCTTGCCGCCTATGAACATCTTTAATGCTTTTGACAAAGGAACTATAGAGCTAAAGAACATGAGATCGATAATCCGCCTGAGCCACCAAGCCGGAGGCCCATAGAACTTGATTTTGCCTATCATAACGGCGGCCCAGCCCGGACCGACCGGAATAGCGTAAGAAATGCTTTTCGGCTTGTATTTCTGATGCGGCTTTTTTAAGATTTCATCTTTTAGATATTTTGCCAAATAAGCGCCGTTATTTAAAGCGGTCTGAGCAAGCCCGGAATAAAGCATGGCGGCAGCATCGCCAATAACGAAAACATTTTCAAAACCTTGAGGCCTGAAAAAATCATCAACAATCACTCGGCCATTTTTTTGAAATTGAAATCCTTCGATCTTGCTGTAAAAACTATTGGTCTTGGTACCGGCCGTCCAGATCACTGTTTTTGATTTCATAGTCATGTCTTTCAAAAAAACTTGCTCGACATCTTCTTTCATCACCGCTCGATTCAAATAAACATTAACGCCGCATTTGCGAAGCTGGCCTAAAACTTTTTCAGACACGCTCTCGGGCATGCTGGGCAATGGCCGGGGCGAGGCTTCGATCAGATCGACAGCAACTAAAGAAGGGTCGATATTATGCTTTATCGCCAGGCCTCGCATATAGCTCACTAGTTCGCCGGCAAGCTCCACCCCAGTCGGGCCGCCGCCGACGATCAAAATGTGAAGATTTGACACAAGTTCTTCCTTTGGACTAGTTAAAATATTTTCGAATAATTTATGCAAATGACTCTTTAGTTTTAAAGCTTCGTTGATCGATTTAAAACTGAAAGCCAGCTCTTCCAAGCCGGGAACATTGAAATAGGCCGTCTCGCTGCCTAGAGCCAAAACCAAGTAGTCAAATTCATAGACTGAACCGCTTTCCCCTTTCAGGTTTTTTTGAGTCGGGTCGACTGCAACAATCTTGTCTTTAATAATCTCTATATTTCGGCCGTGAAAAACCTCGTTCAGCGGTATGCAAACCTCCAAAGGAGAATTTCCCGTCACAACTTTATACAAAGTAGGATAATACTCAAAGTGATTCTTGTCGCTGATCAAGGTTATTTTTAGATCTTTTATATTTTTCTTGGATAAATCCAGGGCCGTGCGGATCCCGCCAAAACCGCCACCGACAATGACAACTCTTTTTTGCATAAGAGTTATGGTAGCAAATTATCAGCGAAAACCAAATTAGATAGAAGTATTTTTAAAGGTTATTTTTCGCCCAGGCAAAATAATCGTATTTTGCGGCATGGTAAAATCCTTATACTTTTTGTCTGAAGAAATAGCCTGAAAGCCCGACAAGTCGATTTCATTCTCGGTATCGTTCAAAATCTCGAGCAAGCCGTCTGAATTTACGGAAAATGACAAATCGCCCGGCAAAATTTCTTTTTTAATTGAAATACTGTCTTCAGGCGAATCATTTTCTGTTTGGACAATTTGTTCAGGCAACCGGATTGAAACATTAAGTGATTCATTTTCATTATCTGCTTGAATAATATTTTCAGGATCAGAAACGGCGCCCCCATTTGAAAGATCAGCATTTTCAACATCTCTTGCATTCAAAGCGCCGGGCGTGCCTTTGGCTGAAAACCAAGCATCACCATCTCTCTGCATAGTCTGTTTTGTTTTAACGCTCCCTTCCGGCCAGCCTGAACTGAAATCCAAAGACTCAACTGTATTATCATTTGCATCTTTCAAGACTAAAAACTCTCCGCTATTTGAAAGACCGGAGCCGTTAAATTTTCCGGCATCATCATTTATCTCAGGCAACGGGTCCGGATGCGAAGCTGTTTCTCTTTCAAGAAGATAATATCCATGAGGCGCAATTTTCTTGGTTAGGCTTAAAATCAAAGCCTGTCCGCCATTTTCATAAAGCTTCCAATTTGCCAAATCAACTTCATTGCCATTCGGATTATAGAGCTCCAGCCATTCGCCAAATTGGTTGCCCTCCTCGCCTGCCCAATTTATTTCATTGATCAAAATTTTTTGAATTTCAGCTTTTTCCGGAACCGCCTCAGCTTCTGATTCTTTCAGAATATTTTCATCTAATAAAACCTCTGCCTCTTGGACATCTTGAAGAACCGGGGCTTCGCTTTCTCCGACAGCTTCGACAGGCGACATTTCTGGAGAACCAGTATCCTGTGGCAATGTTTCCGTTAAAGCCTCCGCCTGGGAAATTTCCGGAGATATGGCGGGATCACTGTAAACAGATTCAGGTTCTTGCTCCATTATTTCCAGCAAGTCCTCATCAGCATGGCCTTCCTCGCTCTGAACTGCCTCGATTGTTTCCGGCGCCGGTTCAGATTCTGGCGTGATTTCTGCTACTTTTAAGCTATCTCCCGGAGTCGGCAAACCTGGAAAAAAAGCCGCGGCAGGACCATCTGTCTGAAGAGATTGTCCGTCGCCATTGGCGCCAAAGCTTTCCGAATATGACACGGAAATGGCTTCGTTTGAATTCTCATCTTTTAGGGTCAAAGTCTCGCCTGAATTCGAAAGAGAGAAACTTGATTTAAAAATACTTCCTGAAAATCCAGACCAATCGGCTAAAAATTGGCTGGGATTTTGAGCTATAATCGCATAGCCATTGGCAGACAGACTGGAACTGCCCTGAAAAATCTCCAATTTATGATTGGTTTCACTTTCAGAAAACTTCCATTTTGACAAATCGACATCATGGTCGGCGGCATTGAAAACTTCTATCCATTCCCTGTCGGCATCCGAACCTTGCAGGTTGTACATGACTTCAGTTATGAAAACAGAATTGCTTGGAGATGGCGGGGCAACATCTTCCGCATGGGCAATATTAAAAACACAAAATATAAGAATGACTGGGAATAAATTTTTGAAATTTATCCGTCGCATCAATGCTTAGATTATATCTGAAAAAAATTAAGCCAACAATTTTTGTTGTGGATATCTCTTAAATGATTTCAAAATCTTCAGACTCATCTTTGGCATCCGAAACATTTTCCCCTGTTGCCGGTTTTTTCATCAAGAAAAAAGAAATTACCGACAAGGCAATCAAGCCAATTAGGGCAAGTATCCAGATAAGAATTGAATTATTTTCATTTTTATTTTCGAAGCCGCCCAAAGCAGATGCCGTTAGGTTTGAATTATTGCTATTTGCAGAATCTTTGGCCGTGGCCACTGGCTCAGCCAAGGCATTTGTTTTTTCTTTACCGTTGTTTTTCAGCACAACATCGGTCTTCTGCTCTATTTTTTGATTAAAAATCTCTCCGGAGTAATTTTTCACCAGCTGTCCTCCGGGATAATAAAGCTTTAAGTCGGACAAGTCTTGATCTGTAAAACCGGCAAGTGAAGATTTGATAAAAATCCTTTTTAATGGCAAAATAACGGATCCGTCCGGAATAGTAAATTCTTTGGATCCGGATCGCAAAACCCAGGAAGATAGGTCGATCTCGTCAGAAGACGCATTGGATAGATCGATAAATAAATTTTCCACGCCCTGGCTGTCTTTCTGTCTTGAAGCTGAGATCGAAACTTGAGGCGAAATAGCCTTGATCACAGCTCTAGTCGAAACAAGCGGTTTTGCGCTGGAATCATTTTCAAAATAACTCAAAACAACGACATATTCGCCCGGATAATCATACTGATATTTGAATTTTTGATCCCCGACAAAAGTTTTTGTCTCACCGTTGCCGAAATTCCAAAAGTATTTGCCAGTGCCCAGAACTTGACCGTCCGCAGAAAGTATTTTTGACTCAAGATCAATGCTCTCGCCGACGAAAATATTTTGAGGATAAATTATTTCAGCCGAGATGGCTGGGGTTATGTTCTTTGTTGATTTTGACGATGCTTTTGCCGGAACGGAAGAATCTGAAGCAATATTATTCTGATTTGAAGCTGCCGATCCCGGACTCGGATTTAAAGATGCCCAATCAGCTGATTTACGATTTAAAGAATTACCGTCTCCATTTGCGCCAGAACTTGAATCATATGTTGCCGCGTCGACAACATTCAAATCTTTATCTTTCAATGCCAAAGTTTCGCCAGTATTCGACAAAGAAAAACTTGAATCAAAAATGGCGCCGGAAAAATTTGGCCAATCGATTAAAAACTTTTCCGGGTTTTCGGCTATGATCACATAGCCTGAAGCCGGAATCTGCGCTTCTCCCTTGGCAATCGTCAAAGCATGATTTGTATCAGCCTCGAACAGTCGCCAATCGGACACATCCACGGCTGAAGATGCATCGTTATAAACCTCTATCCATTCCCTGCCGGAATCGGAACCTGAAACATCATACATGATTTCACTTATTGAAACATTCGCAAAGACCGAACGAAACGGCAAGATGGAAAAAATGAAAGCAAAAATTAAAAGATACTTTTTACGCATAATTATTCTAAAATTTTTCTTAAAATATCTTCTGGAACTTCTTTGGGACGATGTTTTATTTCTTCCTGAAAGCTGGATTTTGGAGCCGGCCTAACATCATCTGCGGGAACATTGTTTGTCGGGCTTGGAATATTTTTATCAGCATCAGGCTTTTGATCAATCTGGCTTGCGGTTTTTCTTTCCTGGTCCACCTTGGCCAACAAATCTTTCAATTGGGACATATTTCTCTGGCTTGGAGCTTTCTGATCGGTTTTTTGCTTCAAATCAGCCAAAGAAAAAGTTTTAGGCGCCGGAGGCTTTGGCGCAAAACTTGAAGCGGCGGCTGGCGGATTTGGATTCATTGATGGCGGCTGAGACTTAGCCGGAGCCTGAAAAGCTCTGGGCTGAAGAGGAGCTTCCCTGTTTGGCTGGAAATATGGCTGCCGCGGCGGAAACTTAGGCTGCGCAAAACCTTGCGCCGGCCTGTTTTCATTTCTATTTTCACTGCGATAGGAATTATCAAAAGGCTGCTGTCTTGGCGGCATTGCCCTATAGGTATCAACTTGGTTCATATCTTTTATCTTTGGCTTAAAAACTGGAATTATCGGCTCGTGCCAGGCTTGGATCTGTTCCTCGACAGCTTTTCTGGGTTTGGCAAACATTTCTCTCGAATTTCTAATAATGACGTCTTTAAAAGAAATCGACTGCAGAGTGATCGGCGGCATAGCCATCGCTGAAAAAGGCTTGGAGCCGATGCCGTCAACCATCAAAGTCAAATAAATTTGATAAGCGCCCAAGTTCACAATGTCCTCTTTGGTAAAAGTCGGAAAAAATATCTTTTCCAAAACTTCCGCGTCAAACGGCCCGACTCTGAAAATAATCGTCGTGCCCACATTGCCGAAAACCGCATCGCGGACCTCCTCGGCCATTTGTTCTATATACTGGTGAGCAATCGTCAGGTTGAGCTTGTACTTTCTGGCCTCAGAAAGAATATCGGCAAAAGTGGCATTGGCAAAAGACTGGAATTCGTCCACATATAAATAGAAATGTGGCAGCTTGCTCAGTTCCGCAGCTGAAGCGTCTGCGCGCGACATCGCAGCCAAATAAATCTTTGTGATAAGCATGCCGCCCAAAAGGCTGGCATTTTGTTCGCCGACTCGGCCCTTGGAAAGGTTTATGATCATGATTTTTCTTTCATCCATAACCTTGCGGATATCAAAACTGGATTTTGGCTGGCCGATAATATTTCGAATGAGCGGATTGGAGGTGAATTGGCCGATTTTATTTTGAATCGCCGCGCCGGCTTCCTGCATATACTTGTCGCCATATTTGGCAAATTCATCGATCCAAAAAGATTTCACTGCCGGATCAGAAACATTATCAATCACCTTTTTGCGGTAATCTTTATCTGAAAGCATGCGATTCACGCCGAGAAGCGTCGCGTCCGGGTATTCAAGAAGCGCCAGCAAGATATTATTCAAAATATATTCCATTCTGGCTGACCAGGCATCAACCCAGATTTTTTTAAAAGTGCTCATCAGGCCCGATACAACCAAATGTCTTTTGTCGTAACCCACATCCTCCATGACATTGAAAGAAATCGGATGCTCCATATCGAACGGAGCAAAATAGATAACATCTTTGATTCGATGTTCTGGCACATAATCCAAAAGTTTTTCCGCAGTCGAACCGTGAGGATCCATAAAGGCCATGCCGTGGCCGTTTTGAATATCCTGGACGGCCATATTTTCCAAAAGAGTCGACTTGCCCATACCTGTCTTGCCGATGACATAAACATGCCGTGCGCGATCTATGGCCTTGATGCCAAAGCGGGTTTTTTTATTGCGAAAATCCGTCTCAGCAAAGTAAGTGACCGGATTTGAATTATTAGCATTAGGTTCTGCCATTCATCAATTATATTACATCGCCCATAATTAAAAAAGTGGCAAATTAAAAACTTTGATTATTTATTTTGAGCGCAACAGAACAGCCTTAACTTTTTCAACAATTTCATTGACAGGATGATTGCTTTTGACAAAATAGTCCTCTGCCCCAATGCGCAGAGCTTTTTTTATGTTTTCATCTTCCGACAGATTGCTCGTGATGACAACGGGTATTCTCTTGAACTCATCTTCTGATTTCATTTCTTCCAGCACGGCAAAACCATCCTTCTTGGGCAACATTAAATCCAACACAACAATATCAGGTTTAAAGGTTTTTATCAGGCCGAGCGCTGATTCGCCGTCGACGGCTATCTTGGCCGAAAACTTAGCTTTTTCAAACTTCTCTTCCAAAACTTTGGCCAAAATGTCTTCATCTTCTACGATTAGGATTTTCATGTTATTTTTAGGATTATTTTATATGATGTACATATTACTCTATTTCTTCAATGTTTTCAAGTATGTAATTTTGATTATCTTTTATGTTTTTATCTATTTTTTGAAGCATAAAATCAACCTTGGTTTCTGAGTCTTCGTCCACCTTGCCGTCCTTTTCAGGCTTATGATATGAAATAATTTTTTCTATGTCTTTTTTGATATTCGTCATTTCAGAATTCACATCTCTTTGGGCGATAAGTATTCTCTTTCGGCGTTTTTCAGTTGAAATTCTCTGAGTTAAAAAACCGATTAAAAACACAAAAGCCAAAAGAAAAATCAAGACAACTATGAACAATTTGTAGGTTAAGCCTAAGCCAAAAACAGTAAGTATCGGCCTTTCGGCCAACCGCACATTATCAGAAAACACAGGCAGACTCAGCGCCCCCCTCTCATCACGGGAAATGACTTCAATTTTATAAGTGCCTATTTTAAGGAGATACTCTATGGAAGAAGACCAGAAGCCGTCTGGGCTCGATTTAGTTTCTGTTTGATATAAAATCTGACCCTTGTCATCTCTTATATTTAAAAGAATATCAATATTCGGCAAAGATAATCCGTTGATGGCAATATTGTTTTCATCCGTATAAACTTTTTTGCTGGAAAAAACAATCTTAGGCGAATTTATTGGAAGTATGTCGGCCTCGGCCGAACCCTCGGTAATATTCCCCGCCTGATCCTGGGAAAAAACTTTTATTGAATGCTTTCCCGGGGGCAGATTTGGCAAATTATAATTTGAATTTGCTGTTTTTATTTCCTGCAACCCGTCAATTTTGATTGTATAATAATCGATCTTGGAAATCTGGTCTTTTGATTCAAATTTAATAAGAGGATTTGGATCAGAAGGATCGTCAGATAAAACCTCGACCTTAAACAAAGGCGGTGGCAAAGTATCTATGGCTATTCGATAGTGATTTGTAGGCCCCCAGCCTATATTATTCCTGAAACGCACATGCAAATACGAGATGCCATTATCGAGGGCGGAAAAATTTTTATTATTGAATAATCCGGCTGATTCGCCCGGCACAGTGGTTGGAATTTTATTCAAAATTACTCCGACTCCGACAACGTCTCTGGGCAAATCCCAGCTGGCTACAAAATTGGATGAAACATTGTACCATTTTTCAGAGTTTGGATAGAGCGGTATCAAAACTGACGGCTTGACTGGAGCATTCTTGGCGACTTCCGGCTCGGCATTTATGATTTGAGGCTTGATTGGCACGACTTCTGATTTTGACAAACTCTTTATTTCCAAACCCTTGGTGGCAGACAGCACATTCGTGCCAGAGCCATCGCTCGCCGTAACGGCGGCGTCGTTTAAAGTCAAACTTATTGTTCCCGATCCTTTAACTTTAAACTTAACTCTTAGCAGATGCAAAGACTTGCCGGAAAAGCCACTGGAAGATCCGGCGATAAAACTGATGGTTCCATTATTATTATTGATATCGGGCTCTGCCAACCAAAAATTGAAAGCTGAATTTGTTTTGTCGAAATTTTCAGCTGCCACCAAATCTTGGCTGAACTGCAAGGTTGCCTGAGCGGCATTGATGCCTATATTTTCAGTGTCAATTTTTACATCCAGAGTAAATTCATCGCCAATTGACAAGACTTCCTTATCGCTAAAAAGATTGATCGTTGCCGCATCTGCTTTGTGCGGAAAAAAACATATGACCATGAAAAGCGAAAAAACAACAAACAATCCTTTTTTGAATCTATGATATTTTTTATTTCCTTCAACCATTGTATTACCTAGCAAGCTAAAAAATTATTTTTTTATTGTCCGCAAAAAGGCGCTTAGATCTTGCAAATCGACTTTGCCGTCTTTATTAAGATCTATTTTGCTTCTATTTGAATTATCATTATTGTACCACAAAGACAAGAATATGCTGGTGTCTCTCAAATCAATCTTGCCGTCAGAATTGAAGTCGGTCGGAGTTATGATGTATCTGGTCAAATTAAAGCTTTTGGTTGGAGAAAACTCGCTGGTCAAGCCATCTTTCGTAACTTGCCTGATTCTTACAATGTGCCGGCCGAAATCAAGCCCGACTGTATTCCAAAGTATCTTGTATGAACCGTCATCGCCGGCTGTAACGGACTGATCTATGATCTTGCCGTCAATTTCGAATTCGATTGAACTTTTAGGCACAGCGTAACCGCTAATGGAAAGGAAATCGCCCTTGGAAAGAGCCTCTCGCAACAAGCCTACGGTCGGAGACATGACCAAGCCTTGAATTGTCAGATCCGGCACGCCGTTCTTAATGGTGTAAATCTTTGCCTGAGACTGCCGTCCTTCATTATCCACCACAAATATTCCATACTGCTGCGAACCTGCGATTTTTGAATTGAAATTCAAGTCAAATTTGCCGTCCGCCCTTTCGACAGTATCCTGTTTTATTGGAAGAGTACCTTCGGAAATTGCAAAAGCTGTCAGCAGGCCTGAAGGAAAAGCTTGGCCGGAAAAAGATATAGATGAAGCAGAGGAAACTGCACTGCTTCCGCCTCCGCTGACAATAATAACTGGCTCAATGCTCCATGTTATTTGATGGGTTGCGGAAACATCCAAGCCTGTTAATTCGGTGTCAGATAGGGATAATGTCACTGTCTGAGCGGAAGTATTGGAAATATTTATTGTGCCGACGCCGTTTACTATGTCCACCAAGCCGGCGCCAGTCGCCGCTCCTGTAGACAATAAAGTTACATCATTTTGGAAAGTGCTGTCTGTATTATTGGAATTATCGACCGCCTTAACCGTAACCAAAACAGAGTTGCCGACAGTGGCGGTAGTATCTGATTCTATAATGAACTTTGTGGCGACAATCGGCGCTGTCTGCACGGTAAAGGTATTGGAAACGCCTGTCTCAGCTCCGCCGGTTCTTGTTGCGGTGATTGTAAACAATCCGGTATTTGAAATTGTGACCGAATGGGCAGAAAGAACTCCGGAACTAAATGAGGCTGTGGCTCCAGAGCCAGAAGACAATGTGCCGCTTGAAGTAATATTTGCTGTTCCGTTAAAATTGGCGACATTATTATTCGCATCTCGAGCGGTGATTTTTATGTCAAAAGGCGTGCCGGCAGTTTGAGTCGTAATATTGCCGCCACCAGCAGATTCAACAAGAAAATTAGCAACTACCCCCGCATCCACATCAAACGAATTACTTGTGCCGGCTTCTGTGCCGCCGGTTCTTGTGGTGGTGATAGTCTTGCCTGTACCAGATTGAGTGACTGTGACGTCCTGATTCAAAATG
>CAZUZG010000009.1:14834-17426 GCA_964624665.1 uncultured Candidatus Saccharibacteria bacterium
TTACCAGATTATCATTGGCATCTCTTCTGGCAACTGTATAGCCCAATCTTGTGCCAGCCGTCATATTGCCTGGATTGTTTAAAATAAATTTAGCCGTTGCCCCCGCCTCCACATCAAACGAATTGCTTGTGCCGGCTTCTGTGCCGCCGGTTCTTGTGGCGGTGATAGTCTTGCCTGTACCAGATTGAGTGACTGTGACGTCCTGATTCAAAATGCCTGAGGTGAATGTATTTGAAGTTGCGGGCGTTATCGTGCCGGCTGTGGTTGTGAAATCAACAGTGCCAGTAAAAGAAGTGACTGTATTGTTGTACTGGTCTTTAGCGGTGATTGTCAGGCTGGCTGACGAGCCGGCAGTGGCGCTCGGAATGTTGTCGATGTTGAAGTGGTCCAAAACATCCGGCAAAAATTCAATATCGGCAGTATTCAGGGCAAGAGGAGTTGGATCTGGACTGTTGTCTGTCAAAGAAAGAGTGATTGTTTCGGCGGTTGTATCGGTAATGTTAACCGAACCGATGCCGTTATTAACATTAAAAGCTATGCCAGCATTTGCCGTTGAATTGCCTGTAGAATTCAAGACCAGAGAGCTGTCTGTTCTGTTGTAAGAAGTATCTAGGTCATTGCTGTCATTAACTGCCTTAATAGATACATTTACGGTACCGCCGGCTGTTTCGCTCGAAACAGCCTCAATAATAAACTTGGTCGCCACGATCGGCGCAATGCTGACAGTAACACTATCGGAAGAATCATCTATGCCGGTGCTGCCGTCTGCCGTTGATCCGTTATCAGAAGCGGTTATGGTCCAAGATCCGATATTGTCATCATAATACCAAAACTGAGCTGAAGATTGTCCGCCGGAAATAGTAATCGAATTGATTTGATTGCCGTCTGAAGCGTTATCGTAGAAAATACCAGTTGGGCCTGAGTTTGTATAGAGATAAACCACATCATCCGGCCCGCTAGTTACCAGATTATCATTGGCATCTCTTCTGGCAACTGTATAGCCCAATCTTGTGCCGGCAGTCATATTGCCTGGATTGTTTAAAATAAATTTAGCCGTTGCCCCCGCATCCACATCAAACGAATTGCTTGTGCCGGCTTCTATGCCGCCAGTTCTTGTGGCGGTGATAGTCTTGCCTGTACCAGATTGAGTGACTGTAACATCTTGATTCAAAATGCCGGAGGTAAATGAATTGGAAGTTACAGGAGTTATGGCGCCGGCCGTGGTTGCAAAGTCGACTGTGCCGGCAAATGAAGCGACTGTATTGTTGTACTGATCTTTAGCGGTGATGATTAAGCTGACGGATGCTCCGGCAACAGCGCTTGGGATGTTGTCGAGGTTGAAGTGATGAAGGACGCCAGCATTGAATGTCAAATCTTTAGTCGAAGAAACATCCAAGCCTGTTGATTCGGTGTCGGACAAAGAAAAATTGACTGTTTCTGCGACCGTATCAGAAATATTTATCGTACCAACGCCATTCACTATATCTACCAAGCCTGCCCCCGTAGCAGAACCGGAAACTGCCAAGGTTATATCGCTTTGATAATCAGATGATAAATTATTGCTGTCATCTTGAGCCTGCACTGTTACCACTACGCTGCTGCCGACAATATCATCGGCCGGTTCAAGAATCACAAATTTCGTCGCGCCTGAATTTACATTAAAAGCCGCTGAAGTGCCGGCTTCTGTGCCGCCGGTTCTTGTGGCGGTGATAGTGCGGCCATTACCGGAACTGGTCAAAATCACATTTTCAGTTCTAACACCTGAAACAAAAGCGCTGGAAGCGGTTGGAGAAATTGCTCCTGTATTGGTGGTCAAATCTACTGTGCCAACAAAGCTTGTGGCTGTATTATTATTGGCATCTTTTGCCGTCATTGTTATATCAAAAGCGACACCTGCCGTTTGAGGCGAACTGATTGTATCGAAAATAAAGTGATCTAAATCGCCGGGATTTACAGTAAAGCTTCCTGAAGTGCCGGCTTCTGTGCCGCCGGTTCTTGTGGCGGTGATAGTTTTACTTGCGCCGGCGAGAGTTACCGTTACTGACTCTGTAAGAACGCCGGAAGTAAAATTACTGGAGATTGTAGGCGTAATACTGCCCGCAGTTGTCGACAAATCGACTGTGCCGGCGAATGAAGTGACTGTATTTTCATTTATATCCTTGGCGGTAATTGTTATATCAAATGCGGTGCCAGCTGTCTGGCTTGAGATAACATCAATCACAAAATGATCCAACGCGCTGACGGTTTGGATTGTCATCGAAGAAGAACAAACTGAGATATTTTCATTTCCAGCCTGATCAATGCTTGTGATTTTATAAGTATAAGTGCTACCATCGATGCCATTAAATATTTGACTCTCGGTCGTCGATGAGGCGAGATCGATCAAAGAACCTTCTGCGACATCACAAGATGCGCCTGTATAAAATTGTATTTTTTGATTATTTAGATCTGATGAAGCTGATTTAGTCCAAGAAGCAGTTATGGAAGTTGAGTTGGATGGTGAAGATGTTGACCAAATAAGGTTAGCAGCATTATCCGGCGCGGTCTTGTCGAAAGCAACAGCTGATGAATCAGTTGTTGCGGTTACGGCTG
>CAZUZG010000009.1:17526-23009 GCA_964624665.1 uncultured Candidatus Saccharibacteria bacterium
TGGAAGTGATGGCATTGTTTGAAGCGATGGAGACGGACGAGAGGGTTGGCGCGGTCTTGTCGAAAGCAACAGCTGATGAATCAGTTGTTGCGGTTACGGCTGTGCCGGCATTGCCTGCAAGATCAGAGAAAGAAATATTGAAAGCGATGTTTCCTTCTGTGTCGCCTGAAGTCATGGCGCGTGAAGCGGTCCATGCTGTCGGGCCGCCGGAAACTGTCGCGGAAGAGCCGCCGATGGTGACAGTCGGCGTGCCGATAGATTCAGATGAAGTGAATGAGACAGTCACGGTGTCGCCTGTTTTGGCTTTGGAAGTGATGGCATTGTTTGAAGCGATGGAGACGGACGAGAGGGTTGGCGCGGTTGTATCTATAACAATAGCTTTTTGTCCAGCAATAGAATTAACTCCTCCGACTGCCGGCAAAGTTAATGTTGCATTGTTTAGAGCGGCATCTCTAATCGTGCCACCATTTAAAGCAAGAGAAGAAGTTGAAACATAGTCCAAATCTGAAGAAGCATCTCCAGACTGAACTGTGTAATTAAAAGTCAAAACAGTTGATCCGGTACCGGAACTATAATTCACAGTACGGTCGATCGCACCAGTCTCAAGAGTAATCTGCGGAATGCCTGTTACATTGACCGTCTCCGAAAAAGTTACGGTAATTGGCACAACTTGACCGACGGTATACGAGCCATTGGCTAAAGTTGAAGATACAGACAAAACAGTAGGCGAGGTTGTGTCAGCGCTATATGTACCCTCTGTCCAAATATCATATATATCAAAATTCTTGCCGTCAGAAGCGCCGGACTTGGTTGAATAATATTTAACACAAAGCTGGCTTAAGTCTTGTCCTGCAGAAAGCGAAACTGTGGCAGTTTGTAATGTCGCCACGGCATGCGAAGACGCAATCAGGGTAGACCATGTTCGAGATGCATAATCGGTACAAGCGGTGGCGCCAGAGGTCGAATATTCAACGATATAGTTATCGTTTGTTCCTGCTTGCGCAGAATATTTTAATTTTAAACCAAGAGCTGAATATGTCTGTCCGGCGGTTGCAAATGAATGATAAAGAGAAATCTTTGTTCCACCTTGACCATAAGAGGTTGTGCTGAAAGTAGTTGTATCGCCGGCAGTAACAGTATCAAAAGAGTTGGAAGGATTTGTGGTTGTCACTCCGCCCGGATCAGTGTTTGCCGTCGGTTTCTTTACCTCTGTCGCGGCATGCACTCGAAAAGACGGCAAAAAGAAGATTGCCAATACAAAAACTCCAAGTATAAATTTTTTATTCATATTTAAAAAGAAAGCTCTCGCCGTTAAAATTGGCGATAAAATAAATAAACCCTGATAATACTCCAACTCCCATTAGAGTCCTTAAATTATAACAAATATAAAGAAAACAAGCTCAATAGATAGATGTGGATAAGCTCTAAAATTGAAAAGTTACCCTAAATTTAAATATGATTTTATTTTATTCGATATATCTTCCAGCTTATATTCGCTTTTGACAACAAAATCTATAATATTTAACTCAGCAGCCTTGCTTATTATTTTCTTATCATTCAAAACAGAGGCTATGACAACTGGAATATCCTTATAATTATCATTATTTCTTATAAATTCTAAAAATTTCAAACCGCTCATTCCAGGCAGCAAAATATCGAGCCAGATCAAATCCGGCTTTTGATTTTTTAAAAACTCAAGAGCTTCTTCGGCAGACCTTACAGAAAGAACAGAAAAACCGCTTGCCTGCAATTTGTATTCGACAACCTGGCTTAAATCTTTTTCGTCTTCTACTATTAGAATAGTTTTATTGTTCATAAATTTAAAATCAATCCATCATCTTTACTTCTCCTTCTCTTGATTCTACCCCCGCCAGAGGAATTGTAAAGTAGAACTTTGTACCTTTTTCTTTTTCAGACTCAAACCATATCTTGCCCTTCCATGAAGCCACAATGCTTCGGCAAAAGTTTAATCCGATGCCGGTTCCATTTGGAATAAAGTTCTTGGCATTCTCAGCTCTGTAAAACTTTTCAAAAATTTTTCCCTGTTCCTCTTTTGGTATGCCTATTCCATCGTCGGCAACGGTGACCAAAACATCGCTATCTTTTATTTCAAAAATAATATCGATCCGTCCGCTCTCCCTGCTGTAATTTATTGCATTAGAAACAAGATTCAAAATCACTTGCCTGAACATTTCCGTCTCAAGGCTGATTTTTGGAATCTCCGAAGATTTTAAGTTTAAATTAATTTTTTTAGCATCAATCAAGCTCTTTAAATTATTTAAGACATTTTTTGTTAATTCTAAGAGATCTGTCGGTTCAGATTTTATGCCGACTCTTCCCGCCTCGAGCCGAGTTGTCGCCAGCAGCACATTCACAAACTCGCCGGATCTTTTATTGTTATCATAAATATTTTGCATAAATTTTTTCTGCTTTTCGTTCAGCTCGCCAAAGTCGCCTCCAAGAAACATTTCTGAAATCCAATTTATGGCGCTGATCGGCGTGCGCAACTGATGTGAAGCGATTGAGATAAAACTCGATTTGGCGTCGTCCAATTTCTTCTCTTCGGTAATATCCCTGAAAATTATCACTGCGCCGACAAGATTTTCAGCAAACAAAGGCGATCCCGTTATAGCTATTGGAAATAAATTGGCGGCGCAAAACAACGAATTGCAGCCGCAATAAAGACCGTAATCGACGGAAATATTTATCGGCTCTTTTTCTTCTATCAATTTATTTATCGGCCATTCAGCTGCCGGAATCTCTGCATTATCTTTAGAAAATTTTAAAATCTCTCTTATATCTTTACCTGCAATATCTAAACTCGACATCTGCAAAATTTTACGAGCCGCCCTATTTAAAAGAACAATTTTATAATCGCTGTCTACAACCAGCAATCCCTCGCTCATAGAGGAAATTATTGTTAAAGACCTGTCGCGCTCCTGTTTGATTTCAGCAGTTCTCTGATTAATTTTATCTTCAAGATTTTTATAGGCATCGTTTAGCTTTTCGGCCATGCTGTTAAAAGACGAAGCGAGCTGGCCTATTTCATCATTCGACTTTAAGTTGATCCTCTTTTTTAAGTTGCCTGCGGAAATAAACTTGGTCAAATCTGTCAAAGAAACAATGGGCTTGACAATAAATCTTGAAATAAAAAACAGTACGCTGCCGACAGTGATGATAAAAATTGGCATTAAAAATAAAACGATTTTCCAAGCCTGATTAGTCGCCGGAGCAAAAGCTATGTCTACAGGAGTTTCTATAAACAATGCCCAGTCATTGCCATGATAACCCAAATAACCGAAAGATTTTGCCACAGATATCAGCTCATCAAAATCCCCCTCCTTCTCCGTACTCAAAACGGTAAGAGATTTTTTTGACAAAAAAACTTTATCAATAAAAGATCCTGCTTCTTTGTTGATTTGATCTAGGTTTGAGAAATTTCTTTTTGATTCTATGTTTGTCGAAATGAGCCTGCCTGATCTAGAATAAAGATTGAGTTCGCTCGGAGTGTCTACTCCTTCAAGAATTTCATTTATAATCGGCCAAGACATGTGCCCCACAACGGCGCCGACAATAGGATTGCCATACTTCTCCTGATCGCGAACCGGCGCGGCAAAAACCATTGTCGGTTTTCCCGTTTCTTTAGACAATACAAAATCAGAATAATATACTTTGCCGGAAAGAGCCTGCCTGAAAGCGATAAAATTGTAATCTCCTTCTATAACAGACTGCTTGCCATTTTTTTTCTGAACATTAGAAACCACAATTTTTCCTTGAGCATCGACTATTTGCAATAAATCCCAAGGGCCAGTCAAAAATGTAAGCTCCTTAATCCTCCTTTCAATCACCTGAAAATCTTTAAGCTCCCCGCCAAGGGTCCTCTCGATATGCTCTTCTTCGCCGATATTTTGAACGCCCAAATAATAGCTGTAAACCAATCGGTCTATCTTGTCCATGGTTTGACGGCTCAACTCTTCCTGCTGCTCCTTTATGTTGTTTTGTATAATTGTTTTAATCGAACTGAAAACCAAAAAACCCAAAACAACCACAGTCACAATAGCTCCGGTCAAAATAATAAAAGAGATTTTGGTCAGCAGGCGCATAAATAATTTAATATTTGAATTATCTTAAAAGATTTCTAACAAAAACCGGCTCTATCAAAGCATCTGTATCTAAAGTTTTTATGGGCTGATCCTGATTATGGCTCAAGACAAATTCGCCAATTTTTCTTAAATTGCCATATAAAGAATCCAAACCGGAGGCAAAAGTAAAAGATGTTAAATTGTCCCGTTCATCCAAAATAGATACGCCTTTCAGCTGTTTTTCTATATCCAGCCGATCGGTGCCAAGCGATTCAGCTAAAATTTCTTCCGCCTCAATTGGATTTTGCTTCCAGAAATCTATGGCCATGAAATATGCCTTTACAAATAAGCTGATTTCATCCGGATGAATTTTTAATAAATCAGACCGAAAAGTCATGACATCGGTTATCAAACCAGGGGCATTTGCCGAAGAGTAGACTATGTGAAAATCGGGAGATGGCAAATTTTTTGAAACAAAAGGTTCATATGTCACCGCCGCATCGACTTCGCTCATAGCAAGCTTCTGAGCGCTATCTTCAGGATTTGCAAAAACAGGCTTAATATCTTCCAAAGTTAAATTACTTTCTCTGAGCGCCCAGACAAGGAAAAATTCTTCCAAAGTTTTTGGATCATAAGCGACTTGCTTGTCCTTGAGATCTCTTATTGTTTTTATTTCCTTTTTTGCCAAAATAGCATCGGAGCCATTTGAATAATCGATAGCCAAAATTATTTTTTGATCAAATCCACTCAAGCTTTCACGAACTGCGTCAAGACCGATATTTGTCCGTCCCCACATTTTACCAGCGACATAGTCCTTGGAGAGTTCGCTGAGCGAATCATAGCTTTTGATTTCCAAATCAAGGCCAACTTGCTTGAAAAAGCCTTTTTTATCGGCAACATAGAGAGCCATATAGCCGGGCCAAGGAACAAGGCCTATTGTGACCTTTTGGTTGTGGGTTATTTTATTATTTATTTTGTTATTTAAAAAAAAGACTGAGATGCTCGCTATCGCAACAATTATCAAAACAGTCAGCAATAAAATTTTTTTATTTTTAAACATGCTATTTATTGTATATTAAAAAACATAAAAGCAATTTTCGAGTTTATAAATATTTTAACTTTTTAGATCTTTCGATATTCAATCGGGTGGACACCCCCAGATATCTGTCAAACAAATTTATAGATATCTACAAATTCATTAGAAAATGGAACTTAATCTTGAAAGAAGAAAAACCTCCCTAAAAAAGGATTTGTTATTTTAAGTATGCATTTACTACTAACGAATTTACAGAGGAGAAAACTTTGCCAAAGAGCAAAATTCCCTCCTCTGTTGTAAAACCCCCAATAGATATATAAAAGAACATATATGAATAAAATACCTAATAAATTAAGAGAGTATAG
>CAZUZG010000010.1:0-19318 GCA_964624665.1 uncultured Candidatus Saccharibacteria bacterium
GAAAACAACTTAACAGAAAAATCACTTATCGAATGGCTACAAGGTCAGGGTTATGAGTATGTGTATGGTCCAGATATAAATCCTGGACAACCTCGTGCAGAGCGTGAGGATTTTCGAGGTGTCGTTTTGAAAGATGGACTTCTTGGTGCCATCCGTAGGATAAATCCATCACTCCCTGCTGAACAGGCAGAAATAGTAGTAAAGGATATTGCAGACTACCATCACAATGACCCGATGCTCGGTAATAAAGAATTTTATTCTTGGCTGGTGAATGGAAAGAAGACATCATGGCGTGAAAATGCAAATGGAATAGAAAGCGAAAAAACTGACTTCGTAAAACTTGTTGATTTTAATAACCCAGATACTAATGAATTCTTAGCTGTAAGACAGTTCACTGTTCAAGGAATAGATGCGACTTGTCGTCTCGATGTGGTTGTTTTTATAAATGGATTACCTGTTGGACTATTTGAGCTCAAAAGTGCTGTGCATGGATCTGCAACTATTGGTGAAGCATACAGACAAGTAGAGCGATACAAAAAAGAAATACCGAAAATATTTTTATACAATCAAGTTATTGGTCTTTCAGATCTTATCAACGCACGACATGGGACAATCTCATCTTCATGGGAAAGATATGGAACATGGAAAGGAATTACAACACCTACCGATACTCCAAAGAATACTAATCAGCTAGAAGTATTAGCTAAGGGATTATTTAATAGAGCACGACTATTGGATGTTTTACAAAACTTCTTTGTGTTTGAAGCGGATGGAGATGGTGAAGCTGTAACATTCACAAAAAAGATGTGTTTATACCATCAGTACTATGGAGTAAATACAACAGTTGAAAGTACACTTCGTGCTGTTCGAGGAGAACAAGATCGCAAGATTGGAGTCTTTTGGCATACACAAGGATCTGGTAAGTCACTCTCTATGGTTTTTTATGTGAATAAGACTAAGAACATTGAAGAACTAAAGAGCCCTGCGTATCTGTTCTTAACTGACCGTGAAGACCTTGATGACCAGTTGTATAAAACATTCAAAAGAACTGGTTATGACAATCTTGCAAAGAGAGCAAGTAGTATTCTTGATTTACAAAAGAGACTAAAGAATATTGGAAGTGAACTTATTTTCACAACAATACAGAAGTTCCAAGATGACCCTGATGCAAAGAATGTCCTGTCAGAAAGAGAGAATCTTATTGTTTTAACTGACGAAGCTCATCGTACTCAGTACAGTATCTTTGCTGGTGCCGTAAGACAGGCTTTGCCGAATGCGAGTTTTTTGGGTGTGACAGGAACACCGATATCACAAAATGATAAAGATACTTTCGCCGTATTCGGTCAAATAGTTAGTTCATATAAAATAGGACAAGCTGTAGCTGATGGAGCAACTGTTCCAATTTACTATGAAGGTAGGCTCATACCTCTTCATTTAGCTGATAAATTTATAGACGCTAAATTTGATGATATTTTAAATGAGATAGTTTCCGATGAAAAAGCAAAAGCTCGTAAAGAATGGGCTGTGCTTGAGGAAGTTGTTGGATCACAAAGTCGCATTGAACAAGTTGCGAAAGATATTGTTTATCATTTTAATAACCGACCGATTAGCGGTAAAGCTATGGTAGTGACAATGAGTCGTCGTATTGCGGTGTCTATCTACAAAGAAATACAAAAGATTGATGGAGCACCTGAATGTGCTGTTGTGATTTCAAATTGTGAAGAATTTAAAAATGATATTCAGGCAGAACATGATGTAAAGAAACTCGAGAAGCGATTTAAAAAAATAAATGATTCATTAAAGATCGCAATTGTATGTGATATGTGGCTTACTGGTTTTGATGTACCAAATCTTCATACAATGTATCTGGATAAGCCATTAAAAAATCATGGACTTATGCAGGCAATTGCCCGTGTAAACCGTGTATACAAAGACAAACCGGGCGGATTAATTGTTGACTATATAGGTATTGCTGAAAACTTAAAGAAAGCACTTGCGATGTACGACTCCGACATACAGAACAACGCTTTATTGCCACTTGATGAAATTATTTCTGAAATGAATCGTGTTCATAATGAGGCGATTGGTTTTTTGCATGGAGTAAATTTCAAAGGATGGAGAAACCTTAAGGGTGTAGAACTTTCTAATCTTTTACAAGAATCTATAAACGCAGTTATTTCAAAGGACGGGCTTTTGTCTGATGATCAGAAGATGGCATATATTGGAGCAATATCTAAACTATCAAAACTCCATGCTCTAGTAATGCCTTCAACACCTGCGATGGATATCGTAACTGACGTGCAGTTTTTACAAGCTGTGAGAGAGGGTATCAATAAGCAAACAGTTGTACCTAAGGCAGTATTTCCAGAAGAAACAGAAAGTGCTATTCGTAGTCTTGTGCATGACGCAATACAAGCTGAAGGCATAATTGATCTTTTCTCTAAAGACGGAGAATCTAAGAGCATTTCAATCTTTGACCCAAAATTCGTAGAGGAAATTAAAAAAGTTAGATTCCAAAATTTTGCCGTGGATGCAGTTCGTAAACTTATTGATCAAGAAGTTCTTTCTCGCATGAAAATGAACAAGGCTCGTTATGAGACAATGCTCACACTTCTTACTGATCTTATTGAGAAATACGAAAACAATGTAATCAGTTCCGCTGAGATTATTAAAAGACTTTTGGAAATTGCTGATGAAATAAAGAAGCTCGATGATGAAAGCCAATCACTTGGACTCTCACCAGAAGAGATAACTTTCTACGATACTCTTCAGATCGACCCTGATCTTAAAAAGTCCGGAATAGACATCAAGGACTTTGTAAAAGAGCTTACAAAGCGTATTCGTCGGGATCTAACTATCGATTGGACAAATAATGAGACAATCAAAGCTCGTATAAAACAGAATGTTAGATTGCTTCTTTTGCAAAAAGGAATAATTGAACAAATGCAAACCGAAAGATTAGTTCAATCAATTTACATGGAAACTGTGAGGGTTTATAGGGAATATTCACCTATTTAATTTATAAATGTTAAATTTAATTAATGAACGATCTATTTGAAGAAAAATACAAAAGCTTGAATCCAGCCCAAAAAGAGGCGGTGGATTCTATTGAGGGCCCTGTTATGGTTATTGCCGGTCCTGGGACAGGCAAGACGCAAGTTTTGGCGCTTCGGATTGCCAATATTCTAAATAAGACGGATGTGGGCGCCGATGGAGTTTTGTGCCTGACATTTACAAATTCCGGGGTTTTTGCGATGCGGGACAGGCTGAGAGCTTATATAAATAACACAGCCTCAAAAGTCGAGATCTCGACCTTTCATAGTTTTGCGATGAAGATGATCGAGGAATTTTATACTGAGCTCGGCTATATCGAAAAACCGGAATTGGCGGATGAGATAGCTTCTGTCGCTCTCTGCGATTCTATTTTGGAAGACAATCATTTCGAGCATTTGCGCTCAAGGTCAAATAAATCTATGTACTTCAGGGACATCAAATCTTTGGTTTCTCTGTTGAAGCGCGAGGGGATGAAGCCGGAAGATTTTTTAATTGAAATAGAAAAAGAAATTAAATTTTTGGAAAATGATGAATCTAGCATTTCTTCCCGCGGTCCGAGCAAGGGAAAATTAAAAGCAGATGTTTCAAAAAAGATCGAGAGTTTGGATCGGACCAAAGAAATCGTCCAATTTTATGAATTGTATGAAGCATTAAAAAAAGAAAAAAATGTCTTAGATTATGACGATGTCCTCTCCGAGCTCGTGCGTTTGGTCGAAGTTTCCGACGATGCGCAAGCAAGCATTCGCGAAAGATATTTATATGTCCTGGTCGACGAGCATCAAGATTCAAGCGGTATTCAAAATGAATTTTTGTCCAAGGTCTGGGGCGACATCGAAAGCCCGAATATTTTTGTGGTGGGGGATGATAGGCAATTGATTTACGGCTTTGGCGGGGCATCTTTGTCCTATTTTGACGGTTTTAAAAAGACTTTTGCCGGAGTGAAGCTTATTTCGCTTTCCGACAATTATCGTTCGACGCAAAAGATTTTAGATACGGCCGACAGCTTATTAAAGAGCTCTTTGGCCGAGGCTTCGCTCGTTTCGCACCATAAAGAAAATCATGCGCTTCGGATCGTCGAGGCGGAATATCCGAGAGATGAAAACATCCGTGCTGGTCTTGAAATAAAAGAGAAGATAGATAAAGACGGGATCGATCCAAATGAATGCGCCATCCTTGTCCCTAAAAATTTCCAGGTCAAAAATGCGATGCGTATTTTGCGCGATTTGGGCCTGCCGGTCGCCGGTCGTGGAACTCTAAAACTTTTTGAAATTTTGGAAGCTCAATCACTCCTTTCCATACTTAAAGCCTTGGCCAATCCTGAAGCGCCTCATCTCATCGCTCCGCTATTGCTAGATCCGCTCTTTGAAATTTCTCCGCTTGTTGCCCATGCTTTTCTAACTTCCGTCGATACGCGCAAACTTTCTCTTTCTAGTTTATTGAAAGAAGCTGAAGATGGCAGCATTCAAGAATTTGGCGAACAAATGAACGCTTGGCTCGTGTCTTTGAAGGCAGGCGATATCTACACTCTTATTCAAAAAATAGGCGATGAGCTTTTGGTTTCGAAAGCTAAAGATCATGAAAGTCTTGTGGCGCGTGTCGAGATTGTCCGCAGTTTTTTGCACTTAGTTCTTTCTCAAACCGAACGCAATCCGAAAATGACCTTAGTTGGATTTTTGGCTTTTATAAATAGGCTCGAAGAATACGGCAGTGATATTCCCTTAGCGACTTTTGGCAGCGAAGAGGGGGTAAAAGTGATGACTTTGCATGGTTCAAAAGGCTTGGAGTTCGATTTTGTCTGGATAGCACACATGGATCAAAAGAATATTTCCAGGCATTCGGCCGGGGGTTTTACCCTGCCGGAAAGGGTCAAGGAAAAGGTTGAAAAGCGGGATGAAGAAGTCATCAAGCGCGAACTGTATGTGGCTATTACGCGCGCCAAGCGATTTTGCACGATCTCTTGCGCTATTTTGTCGTATACCGGCGGATCGCTCGAGCTTGCGCATGCTGTTTCAGATTTGGATCAGCAATTTTTTGATAAAGTTTCGGCTCAAGAGACAGAAGATTTTATTCAGGGCAAAGGCATTTCATTTTTTATAAAAGCCGGGGAGGAGAATTATGACCAGGTTAATTTGTCTAAATTGGCCGATCTGGTCCGCAATGAATACGCCAAGCATAAAGTTTCCGTCACGCATTTGAACAACTTTTTCGAATGTCCGTGGAAATGGTATTTCAGGAATTTGATTCAATTGCCGGAGCCGAAATCTATCAGCCTGGAATTTGGAAACTTAATTCATGGCGTACTCGAAAAAATTCTCAAAGGCAAATTAAATCCGAATGAAAAAGATATATTGTCTGCAATAGATGCTGAACTCGAAAAGAAACAAGGCTTTTCAGATTCCGATATTTCTCGCATGAAGAAAGATGCGGAAAATATTTTACTCTCTTGGATTAAAGATCGACTGCCAAATATTGCCGAAGTTCACGAAAGTGAAAAATCTTTACAGTATCGCGATCCCGATTTCGATCATCTTGTTATTACCGGAAAGATCGATCTCATAGAAAGCCTGGAAGACAATTCTGTGCGGGTGACAGATTTTAAAACCGGTACGGTGAAGAAAAAAAATGAAATAGAAAAAGAATCAGAAGATAACAGGCTTTCCATTTACCGCCGACAGCTGGCAATGTATTCTTATCTCTTGGATCGGACGACGAGCGGCAATATTCGCGTCGTCGAATCTTGCTTGGAATTTATTGAAGCTAAGGCAGACAGCAAAGATTCGATCTATAAAACTGAAATAACTGCGGAAGATATTGCCAAGCTTCGCCAAGATATTTCAGATTTCGACCAGCTTCTAATTTCAGGGGAATGGACGGCCCGTGAATGCGATTTTAAGCCATTTAAGCCGGGTGATGTCTGCGAATATTGCGGACTAGCTCAGATCTATAAAAATAGAATTTAAATTGACTTTAAGCTGTTAAAATCTATAATTCACACGGCGCTTTAATTGACGATTGCGCCGCATAATTTCGACAAAATTAAATGCAAACTGAAACAGCGAAAAACGAATATCAAATCCTGCTTTTCTATAAGTATGTCTGGATAGAAAACCCGAAAGAGGTCATGGAATGGCAGAGAAATCTTTGCGAGTCTTTAGGCTTGAAAGGCCGGCTGATCATCGCCAAAGAAGGCATCAATATCACCTTGGAAGGCTTAAAAGAAAATACTGAAAAGTATATAGAGGAATTAGAAAAAGACAGCCGTTTTTTAAATATTCATTTCAAGAAAAGCCCCGGTGATGGCAATTCTTTTCCAAGGCTGTCAGTCAAAGTCCGGCCGGAGATTGTTTCTCTCGGCCTTGGCACTTGCGATATCGATCCGAATGCTACAACCGGCAAAAGATTATCCCCTGATGAATTGCATAAATGGTTTGAAGAAGGCAGGGAATTTTACATTGTCGACATGCGAAACTTGTATGAATTCAAAGTCGGCCGTTTTGAAGGATCGATAATTCCGTCTCTGGAGAATTTTCGCGATTTGCCGGCAAAAGTGAAAGAGATAAATCACTTGAAAGACAAGACTGTGTTGACGGTTTGCACCGGTGGCGTCCGCTGCGAAAAGGCTTCGGGTTATCTTGTCAGCCAGGGTTTCAAAGATGTTTACCAGCTGGAAAACGGAATCGTGAGTTATATGGAAAAATATCCGAATGAAAATTTCAAGGGCAAATTGTATGTTTTCGACAATAGAGTGGTCATGATGCCTGGCCGACGAAGCCTTGGCGAAGGCGGCGGTTTTTATACTGATGATCTAAAGCATGAAATTGTCGGCAAGTGCGATATTTGCGGCGCTTCATCTGAGAATTTTATTAATTGCGCCAATATGGCCTGTCACCGGCACATGATCGCTTGCCATGATTGCATCGAGAAAAATAACAACCAGACGACATGTCCAGGCGGTTGCACTATTAGCCGTCATGGCCGGCCTGTCTGCGCAGGCAGGCCAGTTATCCAAAAGGAGGGTAATTTGATATAATCACCACGATGAGCAAATTACATCCTTTAACCATTGTCATAAACGACATCACGACCATTTTTGGCGAGATGGGTTTTTCTGTGGCAACCGGTCCGGAGATCGAAGACGAGCATCATAATTTCGACGCTTTAAATATTCCCGGCCACCATCCGGCCAGAGATATGTGGGATACTTTTTGGGTCAAAGATAAGTCATTCGCCAGAGAAGATTTTTTAAAGTCCTCGGAAGGGGGTCAGCCAGACCTTAAAAAATCTTCTCCAGGCTCATTCTTGCTCAGAACTCATACTTCGCCGGTTCAGATCCGCTACATGGAAGAACATAAAGACAATCTGCCTGTCCGGATTATTTCTCCGGGCAAGGTTTTTCGCTACGAGGCGACCGATGCGACTCATGAAGCGCAATTTTTCCAAGTCGAAGGCTTGTATATCGACAAAGATGTTTCGATGGCCCAGTTGAAAGGCGTCATCAAGACTTTCTTTGAAAAATTCCTAGGCAAAGAAATCGAGATCCGTTTCCGTCCGAGTTATTTCCCGTTCGTTGAGCCGGGAGTCGAGATCGATATAAAATTTGGCGATCGGTGGCTCGAAGTCATGGGCGCCGGACTGGTGCATCCGAAAGTTTTGGAAAATGTCGGCATCGATCCGACAAGGTGGAACGGTTTTGCTTTCGGCGGCGGCGTCGATCGTTTTGCCATGCTCAAATACGGCATCGATGATGTCCGTCTTTTATACAAAGGCGACCTGAGGCTTATCAACCAATTTTAATTTTATGAAAGCAAGCTACAAATGGCTCCAAGATTATTTTGAAGAACCTCTGCCAAAGCCTGAAGAATTAGGCGATATTTTGACGATGCATTCTTTTGAGATCGATTCGATCGCCGACAAGGGAATTGATAGCATTTTGGATATAAAAGTAATGCCTGATCGCGCTCACGATTGCTTATCTTATTCCGGACTTGCTCGAGAGATCGGCGTCCTGATCGGCCAAGATTCCAAACCGCTTTTTTTTATGGCCGAAGGGGATCCGGTTTTAAAAACCTCCGACCAGATAGATCTAAAAGTTTTAGATGAAAAAAAATGCAGAAGAGCGATGTTTAGAATAACGATAGGTGTTGCTATTGAGCCGTCGCCGGCATGGCTCAAAGAAAGGCTGGAATCTGTCGGCCAGCGATCGATCAATAATATCGTCGATATTACCAATTTTGTCATGCTGGAAACCGGCCAGCCAGTCCATGCTTTTGATTTGGATAAAATCATCGGAGCAGATAATAAGAAAAATATTTCAATTAGAAATGCAAAAGCAGGCGAACAGATCAAAACCCTCGACGGCAAAGAATTTATTTTAGATGAATCAATCCTTGTGATATCGAGCGACGCAGGAGCTTTGGACATTGCCGGAGTTAAGGGTGGAGCGGAATCGGGCATTGATGAGAATACTAAGAATGTTTTGCTTTCGGCTTGTAATTTTGACCCGATCAATATCAGGCAGACTTCTAAAAAATTAGGTTTAAGGACCGACGCCTCAGAAAGATTTGAAAAAGAAATCAGTCCAGCCTTGACAGAAAAAGCCATGGACTACCTTTCATTTTTAGTCAAAGAAATTACCGGCGGATATTTGGCTGCTGATGTTTTGGATTTTTACCCGGAAAAACAGGAAGCTGTAAAAATCAGCCTCAGCTTATTAGATATAAACAGGCTGATTGGAATTAAAATGACAGAGAGCGAGCTCGAATCTATTTTGGAAAAATTGAAATTTGATTTCGATAAAAAAGAATCTTATGAAATTACTCCGCCGATCGAAAGATTGGACTTAAGAATTAAAGAAGATTTGGTCGAGGAAATCGGCCGGATTTACGGTTATGAAAAAATTCCGGCTATTTTGCCGAGCGCGACAAATATGACACTTGAAACCAATCAAGAATTTTACAATAAAAATTTAGCCGCGCGCGATCTTTTGGAAAAGGGCTATACGGAAGTTTACAACTATACTTTTAGAAACAAGGGGGAAGTTGAATTGGCAAACCCTATCGCATCGGACAAGAAATTCATGCGAGCCAATTTATCTGATGGCCTGAAAGAAAGCATTGATCTGAATATTAAAAACTTGCCTTTGCTTGGAATAGATGAAGTCAAAGTTTTTGAAATCGGCACTATTTTCAAAAATGGCCACGAGGAAACTCATATCGCTTTCGGCGACAAGAAAGAAATTAAAGAAATGCTTTTGTCTGAGTATGTGAAAGATTTGCCCAAAGAAAATTTTCAGCAAGAAGTTAAATTTGAATTAAGTTCATCAGATAAAAAATACAAGTCCATTTCCATTTATCCTTTTATTTTGCGCGATATTGCTGTATGGATGCCGAAGGAAAGCGATCCAAATGAATTGATCGATTTGATAAAAAGAAATTCCGGAACTTTGCTTGCGGCCGAACCAAAGCTTTTTGACCGCTTTGAGAAAGAGGGGAAAGTATCCTATGCCTACAAGCTGGTTTTTCAGTCCTCCGAAAAAACCCTTTCAGATGAAGAGATAAATAGCATTATGGCAAAGATCAACGAGGAGATTGTCGGCAGGTCTTGGCAAGTCAGATAATCGCTCATTTTCCAAAAAAACCCGCTTTGGAAAAGGCGGGTTTTTTGCTATAATGTGGTGACTAATTATGGCAAAAGATGAATCAAAAAAATACGGTGCAGAGGAGATTCAAGTCTTGGAAGGCCTGGAGCCGGTCCGAAAGCGACCGGGCATGTATATCGGCGGTACGGGCATAGAAGGCCTGCATCATTTGATCTGGGAAATTTTCGACAATGCCCGCGACGAAGCCATGGCCGGACACTGCGATCATATCGAAGTATCTCTTTTGCCTGGCAATCGGATCAGAGTCGTCGACAACGGTCGCGGCATACCGACTGATATTCACTCCAAGACCAAGGTTTCAGCTTTGGAAACTGTTATGACGGTACTTCATGCCGGAGGAAAATTCGGCTCAGGCGGTTATGAAGTTTCCGGCGGTTTGCACGGCGTGGGCGCATCTGTGGTAAATGCCCTTTCTATTTACACTAAAGTCGAAGTGCATCGCGAGGGTTCTAAATACATCCAAGAATATTCTCAAGGCAAGAAAAAATATGCGGTGAAAAAAGTCGGCTCCTCAAAACTACATGGCACGATCGTGACATTTGAACCGGACGAAGAAATTTTCAAAGAGATTAAATTCAATTTTGACACGATTGTAAATCGTTTCCGCCAGCAAGCTTACTTGGTCAAGAATTTGCGCATCACTATTCTTGATGCGAGGGAATATGAAGGCAAGATCAAAATACCTGTCGAAAAAGACAGCGATGATGTTTTCTATATGAAAGACCCGGGCCTCGAAGTGCCGTCAATGACTTTCTATTTCGAGGGCGGCTTGGTGTCATTGGTTAAATTCAACAACCAGATCCAAAAGCCGATTCATGACACTATTTTTTATGCTGAAAAACAGACGGAAGGCGTCCATGTCGAAATTGCCATGCAGTATGTCGACGATATTTCTGAAAGGATCGTGCCTTTCGCAAACAATATTTATACCGGCGACGGCGGCACACATGTGACTGGCTTCAAAATGGCTCTAACCAGGACGCTCAATACTTATGTTAAAAAGAATGAATTGGTTAAAGAATCCGAAGGTGCTTTTACCGGCGAAGATGCCCTTGAAGGCGTAACCGCGGTTATTTCCGTCAAATTGCGGGAGATCCAATTCGAAGGCCAGACCAAAGGAAAACTCGGTTCTCCTGAAGCTCAAGGCGCTGTCGCGACCGTATTTGGCGAAGCCTTTTCAAACTTCTTGGAAGAAAATCCAGATGATGCCAAGGCCATTGTGAATAAAATAGTCCTAGCGATGCGAGCCAGAAAAGCCGCCAAGGCTGCGAAAGATTCGATTCTCCGCAAGGGCGCCTTGGAAGGTATGACTTTGCCGGGCAAGCTGGCCGACTGTCAGACTAGAAACAGGGAAGAAGCCGAGATTTTCATCGTAGAGGGAGATTCTGCGGGCGGTTCCGCCAAGATGGGCCGCGACAGAAGAACTCAGGCTATTCTGCCGCTTCGCGGAAAGATTTTGAATGTCGAACGCGCCCGTATCGACAAAATGCTCGCTTCCAAAGAAGTGAAATCTCTTGTGATCGCCTTGGGCACTTCGATCGGCGATACTTTCGACTTGGCTAAAATCCGTTACAGCAAGATCATTATTGCGACCGATGCGGACGTCGACGGCGCGCACATTCGCACGCTTTTGCTGACATTGTTTTACAGGCATTTCAGAGCAGTGGTCGAAGCCGGCCATATCTTTATCGCCCAGCCGCCGCTTTATAAAATTAAAAAAGGCAAGCAGATTTCTTATGCTTATTCCGATGAAGAGAAGAATAAAATTATCGGCAAAGTCAGCGCAGGGGAGGTCGTAGAAATAGAAGATGCCAATGAGGCTAATGCTGCAGATGAAGTCGCGACCGAAGAAATAGAACAGGAAAGGGAAAAAACCAATTCAACCAAAGTCCATATTCAGCGATATAAAGGTTTGGGTGAAATGAATCCGGAAGAATTATGGGAGACGACCATGGATCCCGAGAGGCGAGTCTTGAAACAAGTTACGATCGATGATGCTGTCGCCGCCGACCAGGTCTTCGATATGCTCATGGGCAGCGAAGTCCCTCCGCGCAAATCCTTCATCCAAACTCACGCGAAACTCGCAAATATCGATGTGTAGTAATTTAAAAAAATACAAGTTGCCCGCATGATAAGATTGCAAAATTTAATATCTATGATATATTATCAGCGTAGCTCTTTTTGTTAGTAATAGCGCCCGCCACGCCTAGGACCAATCGACAAAAATGCGAATTATATTGGAAACTGCGCAACTGGCGGGTCATTTGATGGCTAGCCCTCTTTTTCGGAAGGGGGCTTTTTTATTGTACTGTCGAATATTGATGTATAATGTACGAAATGGAAATCGTACTAATTATTCTCGCTATTTTGTTTTTGTTGGTCGGATTGCTTGGCTGTGTATTGCCGGCCATACCCGGCACGCCTTTGAGTTTTGTCGGTATGCTATTGGTTCAATGGGCATGGAAACCTTTTGGTATCGGGACGCTTATTTTTTTTGGTGTTCTGACTGTTTTGGTTACGATACTCGATTATGTCATACCCGTCTGGGGCGCAAAATACTTTGGAGCGACTAGATACGGTATTTATGGCAGTATTGTCGGCATGTTGGCCGGGACTTTCTTGACGCCTATTGGCATGATCGGCGGTTTACTGCTCGGCGCTATTTTGGGCGATATGATTGCCGGTAAAAAATTCTCCGATGTTTTCAAATCAGGTTTCGGTACATTTATGGGAACAATGGCCGGAATGTTCGTGAAATTAATAGTTTCTGGAACAATGACCTTTATGGTTTTTTATAAAATCGTGGAATGGGTAGGGGGAAAGATTTAAATTATTTTTTGTCTTTAATTTCTTCTAATAATTTATTTATAAAATCATCCATAGAAATATCCTGGATCTTTTCGCCGTCTCGTTTTTCGACAGTCAGCATTTTTGATTCAACTTCTTTGTCGCCGATGACAATAGCGTAAGGAATCTTTTTTGTTTTGAATTCTCTGATTTTTTTGCCTAGGCTTTCATTGTCGGTATTTAAGACCGCTCTTATTCCAAGAGCTTTTAATTTATTCAAAATTTCTTTGGCAAATTCTCCGTGCTTTTCTTCTGAAATAGGCAAAATACCGATTTGGACAGGAGAGAGCCAGAGGGGGAAATTGCCGCCAAGGTGCTCGATCAAAATGCCCAAGAACCTTTCAGTCGATCCCAGCACCGCTCGGTGTATGACAACCGGCCTGGATTTACCTCCATTGTTATCGGCATATTCGAGTTCAAATTTTTCAGGCAAGTTGAAGTCGAGCTGGATTGTCGACAGTTGCCATTCTCGGCCGATGGCGTCGCGGAACATGAAATCGAGCTTCGGTCCGTAGAAAGCCGCTTCGCCTTCTTCTTCTTGGTATTTCCAGCCAGTTGCTTTGACGATATCTCGCAAGGCATTTTCTGCGGTATCCCAGACTTCGTCGCTGCCCAAGTAATTGGCCTTATTTTTTGAATCGCGAAGGGAGATACGGACATAAAAATCATTAAAACCGAAAGCTTCGTAAACTTCCTTTATCATATCGAGCATGATTTCTATTTCCTGTTTTATTTGGGACGGCTCGCAGAAGACATGGCAGTCGTCTTGAGTCAAGGAGCGGACGCGGGTGAGCCCTGAAAGTTCTCCCGATTTTTCATAACGATAGTTTGTTGTGGTACATGTATAGCGGACCGGCAAGTCTCGGTATGAATGAGGCAGGGTTTTATAAAGCATCATGAAGTGCGGACAGTTCATCGGCTTCAGATAATAATCATGTTCATCGATTTTCATCGGAGTATACATGGCGTCATACTTATCCAAGTGACCGGAGATTTCATAAAGCTTGCCTTTGGTAATGTGCGGTATCCAGATCGGCACATAGCCTCTTTTCTCCTGAGTTTCCGCAATATAGTTTTCAACTATCCTTCTGAGGATTGCGCCGTTTGGATAGAAAAGGGGAAGCCCTGGACCAACTTCATCGATAATGGTAAAGAGTTCCAATTCCTTGCCGAGTTTTCTATGATCGCGTTTTTTGGCTTCTTCCTGTTGAAGAATGTATTTATCGAGCTCTTCTTTATTTTCAAAAGCCAAGCCGTATATTCTGGCGAGCATTTTATTCTTTTCATCTCCTCGCCAATAAGCTCCGGCAATGTGCGAGAGCTTGAAGCCTTCTGGATCTATTTTGCCTGCATCGTCGATGTGTCCGCCACGGCAGAGATCGGTGAAATTGCCGGAAGTGTATAGGCTGATTTGTCCGCCTTCCTTTTCTATGTCATTTATCAATTCCAGTTTGTATGGATTGCCCGCAAATATTTTTCTGGCTTCGTCGGCCGAAACTTCGCGGCGATCAAAGCTTTTCCAGTTTTTGAGGATCTCTTTCATTTTGGTTTCTATTGCCGGCAAATCTTTGTCGGAAAGAGGAGAGGCAAAGTCGAAGTCGTAATAAAAGCCGTTGTCGATCGCCGGACCGATAGTATTCTTTGTGTCGGGATAAATTTCTAAAACCGCGGCCGCTAAAAGATGGGCCAAGGAATGTCTTAAATCATGCAAATCCTTGTTTTTATTTTCCATAATGTCTTTACATACTAGCATTTAAAACACTTTGATCAAAGTCGTTGCTTTTTTATGCGGATATGATAAACTGACTCCAATATGGTAATACGAATGCGACATACAAGGGCTCATACAGCCAATCGACGATCACACCATGCCTTGAAGACAAGGCAGTTTTCCAAGTGTGAAAAATGCGACAGCCAGAAACTTCCGCACACCATGTGCGTCAACTGCGGGACTTATCGCGGCAAGGTTATTATCGATAAGGTAAAGCAGGTAGAAAAGAAGCAGGTCAAGGCAAAAGCCAAGACTGCGGGCAAGAAATCTTAATTTTTAAAGGCCGACTTTTTGATCGGGAATTATAAATTTAAGCTGGTAATTTTATTATATGGCTAACAGGCACCTTTCAAGATCAATTATTCTTCAAACCATCTTCGAGTGGGATTTTAACGGGCAAAAAGACGATACGCTAAAGGGCGTTTTAAGTCGTAATATTGAAGAGTTCGGCCCAGGTTTGGATGACACTCCTTTTATCGAATCGGTTATCGATGTTCTAATCAAAAAGAAAAAAATTATTGATGAAATCATCGTAAAGGCGGCGCCGGAGTGGCCTATCGACAAGATCTCCATTGTCGACCGAAATATTTTGAGAATCGGCCTTGCCGAGCTTTTATTTGGCGACCGAACCCAAGTCCCGCCGAAAGTCGCCATCAATGAGGCGATCGAGCTCGCCAAGACTTTCGGCGGCGAAAATTCCGGCAAATTCGTGAACGGCGTTTTGGGCGCTGTTTATAAAGAAATGGGCGAGCCCGGCAAAGATGAAGTTAGCAAAAGAAAAAAGCCGAATGAAGAGATTGATATATCGAAATTACCGGTGGAAAAAAGAGGCGGAGCGGTGATTTATTCCACAAGTGACGGCGAAGCCTATTTGGCCTTGGTGCATGACGTCTTTGGTTTCTGGACATTATCCAAGGCCAATATCAAAGATGGCGAGGATGAAAAGGAAGGCACAAAAAGAGAGATCAAAGAAAAACTTGGCATCGATGTCGTCATAAAAGACAATTTGGGCGAGAATGAATACGTTGCGACACATCCGGAAAAAGGCAAGTTTAGGAAATCCGTTTCTTACTTTTTGGCTGAGGCGCCGTATGAAGATTTGAAGCTCGAGAGTTCCGGCGGCTTGGACGATGCCAGATGGTTCAAGCTTGCTGATATCGCCGAGCTGAAGATATATGATGATATTTTGCCTATCATCATGAAAGCGATTGAAATTATCAATAAATAATTATAGGTGTGAAATGAGAGCTGGGAGAATATTTCCCGTATCCCATTTCCTACTTCATTTAACATGCACGACTTTTCCCAGTTTGAAAAAAAGACCGGAATCACTTTCAAGGACAAGGATTTGCTCAAGCAAGCCTTTATCCATCGATCATATATAAACGAAAATCCGAAGCTCGGCCTTTCGCACAATGAGCGTCTGGAGTTTTTGGGAGACGCAGTCTTGGAACTTGCGATCACCGAAGAGCTCTACAAAAAATATAAAACTGAAACCGAAGGCGAGCTGACAGCGTATCGTTCAGCCTTGGTCAACGCCATAATCATTTCAGAAGTGGCGCAGAAGCTCGGCATGAATGAATACCTGCTTCTTTCAAAGGGTGAAGCCAAGGATACCGGCAAGGCTAGGCAATACATCTTGGCCAATACCTTTGAAGCTTTCGTTGGAGCATTGTATCTCGACCTCGGCTATGATGAATCAAAAAAATTCATCAGCCAAAATCTGCTTTCTCGGATCGAAGAGATCGTCGCCAAGAGGCTTTGGCAGGATTCCAAGAGCCTGATCCAAGAAAAAGCTCAAGAGCATTTGGGTGTCACTCCGTCTTACAAGGTTGTTGCTGAAAGTGGTCCGGATCATGACAAGCATTTTACTATCGGCATTTATTTCGGCCCCGATCTGATCGCTCAAGGCAAAGGCAAGTCGAAGCAGGAGGGCGAGCAAAAAGCCGCCGAGAAAGCCTTGAAACTGAAAGGCTGGATCAGTTAATAACATGCTAAAAAGACTCGAACTAAAAGGATTTAAATCGTTTGCCAAGAAAAGCGTTTTGGAATTTGAGGGCCTGATTACAGCAGTCGTCGGCCCGAATGGCTCCGGCAAATCGAATGTGATGGAAGCGATCCGTTTTGTTTTGGGCGAACAGTCGATCAAATCGATGCGCGGTAAAGCAGGTTTGGACTTGATCTTTAAGGGTTCCAAGACTTTGCCGAAGCAAAATGAAGCTTCGGTCACCATTATTTTTGATAATCGAAATAAAATTTTTAAAATCCCGAATATTTCCGAATCAATCAATTTGGATTTTGATGAAATCTCGATCAGCCGCGAAGTTTATGCAGACGGCGTCAATCGTTATTTGATCAATGGCAGCGAGGTTAGGCTTCGGGATATTTTAGAAATCTTGGCCAGCGTGAATATCGGCAGTTCCGGTCACCATATCATTTCGCAAGGCGAGGCCGACAGAGTTTTGAACGCGTCTCTGAAAGAAAGAAGAGCCATGGTTGAAGACGCGCTCGGTTTGAAAATTTATCAATACAGGATCAAAGACAGTGAACGCAAGCTGGAAAAGACCAAGGAAAACATGAAAGAGGTCGGCCTGCTTCGCAAAGAGATCGCGCCTCATTTGAATTTTTTGAAAAAACAGGTTGAGAAGGTTGAAAAAGCCGCCCAAATGAGGGAAGAGCTTTCGCATTTATATAATGATTATTTAAAAAGAGAGGAAATTTACATAGAAGAAGAAAGGAATAATTTATTTAAAGAAAAGTCTGGCTTGCAAGAAGATTTGGCTCAGATTGAAAACTCTTTGAGAAACTTGGGTGATGTTGAAGAGCATGTCCAAGATACATTTATAAGCCAAGAAGTTTCAGAAATAGAAAACCAAGTCAGAAAAATCCGCCAAGTCAAAGATGAATTGCAGAGAAAGCTCGGCCGGATCGAAGGCATGCTCGAATTGGAAGAAAAAAGAGCTTTGCCTCAGGCGAATGAAGCAAAAGAAGTAAAACAAAAAGCAGTTTCATTTTCAGCCGACGAATTGGAAGCTTTGATAGCGGAAGTCGATATTTTTATCGACCAGGCTTTGGCAGAAAACGATATTGGCTCGATCCGTGGAGTTTTGGAGAGGGTCAGAATAACTGTGAGGAAATTGTTGCCGGATAACCTCGAACAGGGGCTGGATATTTCGGAAAAGGTTGGACCGGATCTTTCACAGATTGAAGAAATGAGAAATACCAAAGAGGCAATCGATATGGAGATTGCCCAGCTTGAAAATGAAGAGAAAAATTTGGTTTCAAAGCTGAATGAATTGCATGCGCAGACTTTGGCTGAAAAAGACAATAGGCGCGAGGCCGACAGGGTAAAAATGGATCTTTCGATGAAAAGGAATGATATTTTGAGTAAGGCTAATTTTTTGAATTTAAGGGAGGAGAATTTGGCCAAACTGGAAAATGATTTTAAGAATGAAATTTCAGAGGGCAGTGTCCTAGTCGGCGCGCAGATTTTGGGCTATAAGAATTTTGTCGTGTCGGAACCAGAGGCGAGGGAAATGACCGAAGAAAGGCGCCGAAAGATCGAACGCATCAAGATCAGGCTGGAAGACAGCGGCTTGGGCGGGGTCGATGATATTTTGAAAGAGTATCAAGAGGTCACGGAAAGGGATCAATTCTTGGGCAAGGAACTGGAAGACTTAGCATCTAGCATTGAATCGCTCGATGTTTTGACTAGAGAACTGAAACAAAAACTTGAAGTTGAATTCATGGAAGGCGTGAAAAAAATCAATGAAAGATTTGATGAATTTTTCAATTTGGTTTTCGGCGGCGGGCAGGCGAGCCTTTCCGTCGTGGCTGAAGAAAGGAGAAAGAGGTCAGGGGATGAAGAAGACATGGCTGATTTGGAAAATGAAGAAAAGGAAGTCCAATACGGCATCGATGTGAATGTCGCTCTGCCGCACAAGAAGACGAGGGATTTGCAGGCGCTCTCCGGCGGAGAAAGGTCGCTGACTTCTATCGCCCTGCTTTTTGCGATTTCCCAGGTCAACCCGCCGCCGTTCTTGGTCCTAGACGAAACCGATGCAGCACTCGACGAGGCGAACTCTCGCAAATACGGCAATATGCTCGAGAAGCTTTCGAAGTATTCTCAGCTGATCGTCGTGACTCACAATAGGGAAACGATGTCTCGAGCCAATATTCTTTACGGCGTGACTATCGCTGGCGACGGCGGTTCAAGACTTCTCTCAATCAAACTCGACGAAGCAGTCTCGATTGCGAAATAAGCTATAATTTGCTGGCTCTTGCAGTAGGGTGTCCGTAAAAGGAGGTTGTGCGACGGTCAAAATAAAAACCCCGTTTTTTTTGTTTCCTGTCAACTTGAAGTTGACAGGAAACACCTGTTGTATATACTATGGGCATGAAGACAACAATTAACATAAAAGCGGATTTTGAAGTAAAGGAAAATGCTCAGAGGATAGCCCAAGAGCTTGGCCTGCCACTTAGCGGTATTATAAATGCTTACCTTAAACAGTTTATTCGTGATAAGGGAATAAATATTTCTGCTGTTCAACCTCGCTTAAAGCCGGAAGTGGAAGCACTCTATATGGAAATGGAAAAAGATTTCAAAACAGGTAAAAACTTGTCGCCAGTTTTTACGAATGTAAAAGATATGGATAAATACCTGGATTCATTGAAATAACATGAAAATAATTCTTCACAAAAGATTCGAGAAGAAATTCAGCAAATTAAGAGTAAGTGAAAAGAATAGTTTTAAAGAAAGACGCAATTTATTTCTCGAGGATCCATATAATCCGATATTAAATAATCACGCTTTGAATCCCACAGGAAAACATGTATTCCTTCGCAGTATTAATATTACCGGGGATTTAAGGCTTATTTTTAAAATTATAGATTCGGAAAATAATATTTACCAATTTTTAGATATTGATACTCATAGTAATTTGTATTAGCTAAAGGCTCATATTGAGTATTTAGAAAAAAGCAAAAAT
>CAZUZG010000011.1:0-5519 GCA_964624665.1 uncultured Candidatus Saccharibacteria bacterium
TGGTTAGAGCACTCGCCTGTCACGTGAGAGGTTGCCGGTTCGAGTCCGGTTGGCCGCGCAAAATCAAAAAAGCTTAGCTTCTGCTAGGCTTTTTTGATTTCTATCGCTTGGATATTGAAACTGATATAATTAAAATATGAAAAATAAAAAACTTATAACCTCAATTCTAAATGTCGCGGTGCTGTGTGCGGTAATTTTTTTCGTTAGCACATTTTTTGTATACCAGACAAAACTGATAGGATATATTCTTATAATTCTTACTTTTATTTGTCTTGCTTCGTTAAAACTTTTTAAGATAAAAATATCATCAGTTATGCCTGATGTGGTTTTTGGAATCATTGATAATGGCATCCTTGCTTTGATGGCTGTAATTGGTGGAGAAATTGCAGGCGTAGCAGGAGCTGTAATTGGAGGAGTTGTTGGCAATGCTATTACTGACGGCATTGCGGGGCTGTTTGAAGGATATTGGGCAGAATCGCTCGCTTCCGATCACAGAACTATTTTAGGTTCTGCTGTTGGCAAAATGGCAGGCTGTCTTCTGGGGGCGGGGGTAGTATTGATATTAGCAAGTTTTTTAGGTCATAGGCTATAAAAATTATATGGTAAAACCAGATAAAAATTTGATAAAAGAGCCTTTTTGGGCAATGTCAGCTGATGATGTCATGGCATTACTAAAGTCTTCTCATTTTGGTATCACAGAATCGGAGGTTCTAAAGAGGCAACAAATTTTTGGGGAAAATCAGATTATTTCACAAAAACGTTTTATTAAGTTAAAAATCTTTTTAAGACAATTCAAGAGCCCGTTAATTTATATACTAGTGATAGCGGGAATAGTAACTTTATTTTTGGGAGATTTTAATGATGCCGTTTTTATATTCATGGCTGTTATTATTAACACATTGCTTGGTTTTTATCAGGAAAATAAAACTGAAAATGCTTTGGCTGGACTCGCAAATTATTTGGAGAAAAAAACAAGAGTAACAAGAAACGGACAAACAAAAGAAATAGCTGTTGAAGAGCTGGTTCCGGGAGACATAATAAATTTTTCCAGCGGAGATAATATACCAGCAGATGGTAGAATTATTCATTCAAACAATCTCATTATTGATGAATCCATATTAACAGGCGAATCTCTTCCTGAGGAAAAAAGTTCTGGGATTATTGAACTCAAGGCCGGATTAGGCGATAGAAAATCTATGGTATTTTCCGGAACATTAGTTGTTGAAGGAATTGGTTCTGCTGTTGTGGTTTCGACGGGCGAAGACACGGAACTTGGAGCCATAGCATCATTGATGAGTGGTATAAAAAACGAGGTCACTCCTTTGCAAAAGACAATAAATTATTTTGCCAACAGGCTTACGATTACAATAATAATTCTTTCATCGCTGATTTTTATTTTGGGATTATTTTACAAATACTCTCTGTTAAAAATGTTTACAGTATCAGTTGCTGTAGCGGTGGCTGCTGTCCCCGAAGGCCTTGCTATGGCAATAACCGTAATTCTTGCTGTTGGAGTAAGTAGATTAGCAAAGAAAAATGGCGTTGTTAAAAGATTGCTTTCCGCAGAAACTCTCGGTGATGCTTCCGTTATTTTAACTGATAAAACAGGCACTTTAACAGCGGCTAAAATGGACTTGATTCGTGTGGAGATTCCGTATGTTCAGAATCAGGCAAATTTGCTAGATTATCAAAAGATAATTTTAAAATCTGCAATACTTTGTACTGACGCCCGTATTGAGAATCCAGAAGCGTCGATGATGGAATGGAAAATAATTGGCAAAGCGCTAGACTCCGCTCTGATAAAAGGGGCAGCAAAAGATTTTGGATTGAATGAATTTGAATTAAGAAAAAATGTATCTATTTTAGACAAGCTTCCCTTTAATTCTAAAAACAAATTTTCTGCAGTAAAAGTTATGGATGGAAATAATAAGGCTACTCTGATAATTGGCGCGCCAGAAGTTGTATTAAAAATGTGCCCCACTTTTTATTGGAATGATAAGAAGGTTATTTCTAAAGAAGAAAAATCAAATATATTAAAGGATGTTCACAAAAATGCGCTTGAAGGATATAGAATAATATCAGTAGCTTCATCAGAAAAGGATGAGAGTCTAAAAGATATCAAAAAAAATGACGGATTTTCATATATGGGAAATTTTTTATTAAAAGACCCTATCAGAAAGGAGGTCGGTTTGGTTATTGCCGAGATAGAAAAAGATGGAATAAAAACAATCATCGTAACCGGAGACCATACCGGCACTGCTATCTCTGTGGCACAGGAACTTGGAATGAAGCTAGACAAAAAATCTGTTATTGAACAACATGAACTTGATTTGATGGATGACGATGAATTGCATTCAAGATTGTCCAATGTAAAAATCTTTTCAAGAATCAGCCCCCAGTCCAAGGTTCGAATCGTAAAAATATTTCAGGACGCTGGTTATGTTGTCGCAATGACAGGCGATGGCGTAAACGATGCCCCCGCACTAAAACAAGCAGATGTAGGAATAGCCATCGGTTCTGGTTCTGAGGTGGCAAGAGAGTCATCTGACCTTGTTCTTTTAGATGATAGTTTTCATACCATAGTCTCCGCAATAGATGAGGGTAGAAAAATACTTCAAAACATTAGAAAGGTATTAGTTTTTTGTTTATTGGATCTTTTTGACGAAATTCTTCTTGTTGGCGGGGCAATTCTTTTAAATATGCCCATGCCTTTAACTGCCATGCAAATACTTTGGGTAAATTTTATTACAGACAGCTTGCCGACAGTGTCTCTTTCTTATGATGATGAAACAGTAAAAGGGGAGGTCATTAGAAAAAAAATAAGCAGAAAGTCTATATTTGATAGTGAAATTAAATTATTGGTATGGGGAGTAGGAATTCTAACAAGCGTTTTTCTATTTACCCTTTATTATATGCTGTTGAAATTGGGATTTGGTGAAAATTTGGTTAAGACATTTATCTTTGCATCCTTTGGAATTTATACTCTTTTACTAATATTCTCTGTTAGAAGTTTAGATAGAAATATTTGGAAGTATAATCCATTTTCCAATCGATTTACAAATATTAGTTCTCTTGTCGGGATAGTTCTGATGCTTCTGGCTGTTTATAGTCCATCATTGCAAAAATTACTGGATACGACTCCGCTTCCCTTAGTTTGGCTGTCTGCTGTATTTGGAGTTGGTTTCGCCTGTCTTGTAATGATGGAAATTGGAAAATTTATTTTTATAAAAAGGAATAAAAATGGCAATTCCCATGTCTTTTATAGTAAATATGGTATATAAATATGGTCGTTATGTTATTGTAGAGCAGTTTTAACTTCATCGCAGAAAGAAAAACCGCCTTACGGCGGTTTTTCTGTTATAATCAATTTATGAAAAATAAATCTAATATCTTTATTGCAATACTTATAGCAATCATGTTTGTTTTGCTGGGCTATATTTTTATTTCAAAATCAAAACAGGGCGAACAAAATGAATCTTCTCCAGAGCTGATTGCAAATACGAATATCGGCATTCAAGATAATAATCTTCCAAATGCTAATATTGTTGCAATAAATTCGCCGACAGAGGCCAGCTGGTTTATTTCAAATCAAAATGGCTGGGTTTTGAATACTTTGGCTTGGCAAAGTTATCCAGCCGGCAATGTCTCTTTCAGCTATCCGCCAAATTACACTGCGAAGATCGAAAAAATAGAAAGGCGAGCGGGGCTGTTTGAAGACCAGATAACCATAATTGACCCGAACGGCATGACTAATTCTAATGACAAGATATATTTCAGTATTCCATATACCGGAGGCGCCGATCCGCGCAGCATTTATGAAATAAAGGAAAATGTTAATAATACCGGTGCTGATTTTGCTATTTCGTTGCAAGCGTCCGATTTTGCCAAATATATCTTCAATAATATCGTCGCTTCGGCCCATAATAAATAAAAACAGACCACGGCAAGCCATGGTCTGTTTTTATTTCAGGCTATTATTTCTTATTTATTTTCTGCCAAAGAAATATCGCTAAAAAGACTCCAACTACAATCCAAACGAGCCAAGATAGGAACATGAACGCTCCAAAGGCGCCCATTCCGCTATTGAAAGCCCCGTATCCGCCGTAATTCATCATGTGATTTTATAGAATTGCGTCGCGCAATCGTCGACTAAAGCGCGCCACTTTTCGTTGATTAAATTTATAATGCCTTTATTGTATCACAATTTTATCCCGTCTATTGATTAAGTTTTGTTTTTTGGTAAAGTATGTGAGTCTTATTCTATTTATTTGACATATCGTCAAATATAGTTAGTATGGGCATTAGAATTATTCTTTAACTAAAAACAAAAAACCATGACAGAAACACAAATCAAATCAAATCCAAACATGCTTATGAAAAAGCATTTCACAGATGTATTAATGGAGAAGGTGAAAAACATTGTCACTAAATTTGGTTGGACAGCAAAAAAAGCTCGTCAGTCTGGCGACGAAAACCAGGATTCAGGAATCGGTGCGTATGCTGGTGATTCAGAATCATATACCGATACTGAAGGACTTGCTCCACTTTTTGATCCAATCATTAAAGAGTATCATGACTATGACATGAGCGGACACAAAAGCGATTTTTCACTGGAAGGTCTTGATGTGGAAAATTTGGATACTGAGGGTAAATACATTGTATCTACCAGGATAAGAGTTGGGAGAAATTTTGCCAAATATGCATTTCCTTCAGCAATAAGCGCCGAAGATAGAAAAAAACTCGAGGCTGAGGTTGTAGAAGTTTTGAAAACTTTACCTGAAGGCTTAAGCGGTAAATATTACTCGCTTGGTGGCATGTCAGAAGACGAGCGCAAGCAAATGATCCAGGATCATTTCCTATTTAAGGAAGGTGACCGTTTCTTGGAAAGCGCCGGAGTGAATCGCGATTGGCCAGAAAGCAGGGGAATCTTTTTTTCTGATGATAAGCGATTTTTGGTTTGGGTTTCAGAAGAAGACAGCATGCGCATTATCAGCATGCAGCAAGGAGCTGACATTGCTGAAGTTTTCAACAGGCTTGCAAGCGCGCTTGAGCATATCAATCAGCATATTGCTTTTGCTTTTGATGATGTGCGAGGTTATCACACTACTTGTCCGACCAATCTTGGTACAGCAATGAGGGCCTCGGTCCACATTAAGATTCCAAAGCTTTCCAGTCCGGAAAATAAGGAGAAATTTGAACAGGTTTGCAAGGATCTGGGTCTGTCAATTCGCGGTGTTCATGGCGAGCATTCAGAATCAAAAGACGGTATATACGATATTTCGAATAAGCGCCGTCTCGGGATTACAGAGAGAGAGATCTTCCAAGAACTCTATAACGGAGTCAAGGAACTCATCAGGCTTGAATCTTCGCTCTAAATTTGTAAAGCTAAATTAAAACCCTATGCATATGCGTAGGGTTTTTTTGTTTAAAAATTTCAAATAAAGTGATTTGAAAAAAAATGGTTTTATAGTAGAATCGTAGGGTATTTCAGCTGTCTTGGTAGTTAAGCCAAAGATATG
>CAZUZG010000011.1:5619-10442 GCA_964624665.1 uncultured Candidatus Saccharibacteria bacterium
GTTGTAGCTGTCTTGGTAGTTAAACTAAAGACATGCCGTTGTAGCTCAGTTGGTAGAGCACAGTCTTGGTAAGACTGAGGTCATCGGTTCAATCCCGATCAACGGCTCCAGTTTTGCAGAAAAATAAAAGCCCCGTATTTGCGGGGCTTTGTCTTAAAAATAAAATTAAACTTTTTGGCAGTCTTTGGCAAAAAGCCTGTGAATCGAGTTTATAAACCACCCTTCATTCTTTTGTTTTTGGGCAAGATTTTCATCTCCGTAGTCGACCCATATAAAATCCATAGAATCTTTTTTCATTGAATTTTCGATTTTTTCAAGCATGCTTCCTGGTTTTTCCATGAACGAATCTATGTTTTCATAATTGATGATCATCGGCAGGATGTCTGCTTCTTTGATTTTTTCAATAACATTGATTTTTGTTATTTCATTCAAAGTGCTTGTTTCCGTCAAGATCAGATCCGGTCTCAATTCAGGCGGATTTTGCTCGATGAGTTCCAGCAGCTTAACATGGTTATCGATCGTTATGATTTTTTGGCAACCGTTCTTTTTCAGAATGCCGAGGATTTCAGCTCTTTTTTCCCGGTTTTCCGTGTTGAAAAATAAGCCTACGCATTTGTCGTTTAAATTTGTTTTTTTCATTCTTTCGTTTTTAAAGGGTTAGAGAATATTTCAGGCCGTTAAATTTCCACCCAGAACAATATCATGAATAAAATTATGGGTCAACAAATTATGAAAATTCGCCATGAGCGCAATTTTTAGCAGAAGACCGGCCATTTTGATATACTTTTTCATATATGACACAACTCGAAGCGCTCAATATTTTAAAGGCCGGCGCAAATGTTTTTTTAACCGGCGAACCGGGAGCCGGAAAAACTCATACCCTGAATGAATATGTGAAATACTTGCGCGAGCGGGGCGTTGAAACGGCTATAACTGCATCGACTGGCATCGCAGCGACTCATATCGGCGGAATGACGATCCATTCTTGGAGCGGCATCGGCATCAAAAACAGCCTGAACGAATACGACTTGGATAAAATCGCAAGCAATGAATATATCTCAAAACGCATCCGGCGGGCAAAAGTTCTTGTCATAGACGAGGTTTCAATGCTTCAGCCTGGAACTTTGGATATGGTGGAAGCGATCTGTCGCGAGATCAAGCAGAATAGCGAGCCGTTCGGCGGAATGCAGATTGTCTTTGTCGGCGATTTTTTTCAGCTGCCGCCGGTCGCAAAAAGGGAAGCAAATGAAAATGCCCAGCTCAGGCTTATTGACGAGCCGGAGGCCAGGTTTGCCCATGATTCTCGCGCCTGGACGAATGCCAAGCCGGTCATTTGCTATTTGAGCGAGCAATACCGCCAAGATGACAATATTTTTCTTTCCGTTCTTTCGGCGATCCGCAGCAATTCATTTGAAGAAGATCATTTCCGGCATATTGAATCTAGAAAAATAGATCGTTCTCAAATTCCTTCAAGCGCGCCAAAATTATTTTCCCACAATGTCGATGTCGACAAGGTCAACGATGAAATGCTTTCAAAGATCGAGAGCGGGGAAGAAATTTTTGAAATGGCCTCGGAGGGTCCGGATGCCCTCGTGGCCGTTCTGAAAAAAGGATGCCTGTCGCCGGAGAATCTTATTTTGAAAGAGGGGACGGAGGTGATGTTTACCAAGAATAATCAGAAAGAATATTTTGTGAATGGCACTTTGGGTGTTGTCGTTGAATTTCAAAAAGACACAAAATATCCCATTGTAAAAACAAAAAATAATCGGCTGATAATCGTAGAGCCCATGGAATGGACGGTCGAGGAAAATGGCAAAATTCGCGCCAAAATCAGCCAAATCCCGCTCCGTTTGGCTTGGGCGATCACTGTCCACAAAAGCCAGGGCATGAGCATGGAAGAGGCGATTATGGACCTTTCCGGCGTTTTTGAATACGGCCAGGGCTATGTCGCCCTGTCCAGAGTTCGCCGGCTTTCTGGGCTCTACATTCTAGGCTGGAATGAAAAGGCTTTCCGGGTTGATCCGGAAATTCTGGAAAAAGACCGAAAGATTAGGGTTTTGTCGGATGAAGCGCGCGAAGCTTTTTCTAAAATCAGTCCAGCTGATTTGCGAAAAATGCACGAGAATTTCATCCTGGCCTCAGGCGGCAAGAAAATTAAAAAGCCCGGGTCAAAAAAGAAAATTTGAAGCATATGATAAAATAGAAAGACGGGGAGTTTTCGCCGGAGTAGCTCAGTTGGTAGAGCAATGCTTTCGTAAAGCAGAGGTCGCGAGTTCGATTCTCGCCTTCGGCTCCAGTATGACAAGTGAAAAAGATACCGAAAATAGGATTTTAGAAATAGAGCAGGCCATGGCCGAGGCGGATTTTTGGGCTGACAAGGATAAGGCTCAAATTATTTTAAGAGAATTGAATGATCTGAAAGCCAAGCGCGCCGGCGCCGGACTGATCGACCAAGGCAATGCTATTTTGACGATACTGTCCGGCGCCGGCGGCGATGACGCGGAAGATTTCTCCAGTATGCTTTTGGAAATGTATTTTAAATATTTTAGCAGGCAGAAATGGAATTATTCTGTGATTCATGAAAATAAAAACGACCACGGCGGTTATAGAAATATAACTCTTGAGATAAATGGAAAAAATGCTTATGGTAATCTCAAAAATGAATCCGGCGTGCATCGCTTGGTCCGCATCTCGCCGTTCAATGCCAAAAAGCTCAGGCATACATCATTTTCAATGGTTGAAGTTTTGCCAAAACTTCCGGCAAGCCAAAGTTTGGATATTGCCGAGAGCGACTTGAGATTTGAATTGTCCAAAGCCGGCGGGCCGGGCGGACAAAATGTGAACAAGCGCGAAACAGCCGTCAGGGTCGTCCATATACCGACCAATATTTCCGTGCATGCGACCAGCGAAAGGTCTCAGGCGCAAAATAAGGAAAAAGCTCTCGAGATTTTAAAAGCCAAGCTGTTCAAAAAGATGGAAGAGGACAAGAAGAGTTTAAAAGAAAGCATGCAGATCTCTAAGACGACCGAGATCGAATGGGGCAATCAGATCCGCTCCTATGTCTTGCATCCGTATAAAATGGTCAAGGATCATCGGACCGGAGTCGAGACAGGCGATACAGACAGCGTCTTGAAAGACGGCGAGATCGAAGTTTTTATTGAAGCCGAGAGGAATTTATGATAATATTAGGCTTGTCTTATGATCTATTTTAATAATGTTTCCAAAGTATATGGGCCTGATTCTGTCGCTCTGGACGATATCAGTCTGACGATATCTGCCGGTGAGTTCGTCTCGATGGTCGGCCATTCCGGCGCCGGCAAGACGACCTTGGTTAAAATGATTTTAGCCGAAGATCAGCCGACTTCCGGCAGTATTTTCTTTGAATCAAAGGAAATCGGCTCGATGCGCCGCAAAGATGTCTTGGACCTTCGTCGCCGGATCGGCATGGTCTTTCAGGATTTCAGGCTTTTACCGAATAAGACTGCCTATGAAAATATCGCTTTTGCCATGGAGGCCGCCGGCAAGACCGACGATGAAATTGCCGGCGATGTGCCGCATGTCTTGGAATTGGTTGATCTCGGCCACAGAATTCATCATTTTCCTCATCAGATGTCCGGCGGAGAAAGGCAGAGGCTCGCTATCGCCAGGGCGATCATCAATCAGCCTGAAGTTATCATTGCCGACGAGCCGACCGGCAACTTGGATCCGATCAGCACTTATGAAATCGTCCAGATTCTTAAAAAAATCAATGATCTCGGCACAACCGTTATTTTGACCACGCACAATAAAGCCGTGATCGAATCTGTCGGCAAAAGGGTTATTACTTTGGAGAATGGCAAGATCGTCCGCGACGATAAGCACGGCCGATATGTGATATAATTCAAAAATGTTCTGGCTTAACACAAAAAGAGTTATAAGGGCTGGCTGGGTGAGCTTTTGGCGCAATGGCGTTATTTCTGCCGCCTCGATCTTGGTCGTAACCATCACTCTTTCCGTCATCACTTCGCTTCTCTTATTGCAGGCCACCCTGCATAATTCTTTAGATCAAATCAAAGATAAAGTTGATATCACGATTTATTTCAAGCTCAACACTCCGGAAGAAAAAATATCCAGCTTCCAGTCTTCTATCGAAAAATTGCCGGAAGTTGTCGCCGTGAATTATATCTCGGCCGAAAAGGCCATCGAAGATTTCAAGGCCAAGCATTCGAATGATTATTTGACCCTTCAGGCTCTTGAAGAATTGGATCAGAATCCGCTCGGCGCCTATATAACCGTCAAAGCCAAAGAGGCTTCGCAGTATGAAAGCATTGCCAAAGATTTAGGCGAAGATCAATCTTTGATAAAAAATAGTTCCGATATTATCGACAAGATAAATTACAATCAAAACAAAGTCGTGATCGACAGATTGATCTCTATCATCGACGGCGCCAAGAAGCTCGGATTTCTTATCACTTTGATTTTGATGGTCATTTCCGTCATCATTACTCTAAATACGATCCGCCTGACGATCTTTACCGCTAGGGAAGAGATCGGCGTCATGCGTCTCGTCGGCGCTGGGAGCTACTATGTCAGAGGCCCTTTTCTGGTCGAAGGAGCCTTGTATGGCGTTGTGTCTTCGATCATAACCCTCATTCTTTTTATTCCGGCGACATACTGGCTCGGCCATAGCATGACCGGCTTCCTGAATTTTAATCTTTTTGATTACTACTTGGGCAATTTCTTCCAGATCTTTTTAATTGTCATAGTTTCTGGTATCCTATTAGGCGTTATCTCCAGCTTTTTAGCTGTCAGCAGATATTTGAATAAATAGATAAATATTGCCG
>CAZUZG010000011.1:10542-19246 GCA_964624665.1 uncultured Candidatus Saccharibacteria bacterium
TACCCCTTCTTCAAAAAACAAGTCTTAAGCACCAAGCCTTTGATGTTGTCGGCATTGCACTCGATCTCTTCTTCGTTGTCGGTCAGGCGGATGTTTTTTATTTTCGTTCCTTTTTTCAGGGTAATGGAACTGCCTTTGACTTTTAAATCTTTGATAAGCAAGACGCTGTCGCCACTCTTGAGAATGTTGCCATTGCTGTCTTTTGTTTCTATTATTTCATCTATTTCTTCTTCCATAATTTCGTATTCTAGCATATATTTATTCCAATAGGGTAATACAGCAGGGGAAATAAAAAAGCCCCGAAATCGGGGCTTTTAAGAATTTTAAAGAATTTAGTTCAAGTGAGCCATGGGTTTGCCGCTTTTTATTTCATTGTTTCTTTTAAAAATTGCCTGAGTTAGGTCGTCAATTCTCAAGAGCTTCAATTCAATATCTTCTTCTTTGACAAGCGACTCAAGGCCTCCTTCGCGGGGCTTCATTGTGTTTTCAAGCCAATCCGGAAATTTGCTTAAAAATTCTTCCACTGGCATAAAGAGCATATCGGCAAGCTGTCGAATCTTTTTGTCAGTCGTGCTGAGCTTCACTTTTTTGTGGAATTCTGCAACATACGGCAAGGATCTGATGAAAATTTTTCTTTCGAGATTTTTTAATTCTTCAAGCTTGTCGTATTCTTCTTTTGGAATTTTGCCTTTCATGTCCCGCATAAAATCTTCAGGAAATCCGGGTTCATGAAGAAAAGAAGCCACAAAGTCCATGCCTTCTTCAATTTCTGTCATAAGTGGTCCGTCCTGCTCTATAGCAAAGCTCGGATGCATGTTCAGCGCAAATTGGCTTTCGGATATTTCATATAGTGTATCTTTTGCCTCGCAGATTTTCTGATCTACATTCTTTAATATATCCTTATTCATCTTTTTAGTTTTTAAAGGTTAAACAATATTTAACAGGCAGAACGCCTAAGCAATTTCAGGCAAATAGTAGCATATAAATATTGACAAGTCAATGTTTATATGGGCTGGAAAATGGGCTTAAGAAATGGTAGAATTTCAGCATGTTTTTCGTTTATGTCCTGGAATGCGCCGATAAAACTTTGTATGTCGGCTCGACCAATGATATGGAAAGAAGGCTTTATCAGCACAATAATTCCAAATCCGGCGCGCATTACACAAAAATCAGGCGACCGGTTGTTCTAAAATATAAAGAAACTTTTGAAACACTGAGCGAATCCCGAAAAAGGGAGACTGAAATAAAAAAAATGAAAAGAGCAGAGAAGCTTGAATTGATTTATGGAAAATTTTGAAAGAAAAGAAAATAAGCCAAGCCCTTTGGAATACTTAAGGCAAAATGAGCATGTCAGGCAGATAATAGAAGCCTCGGCTGAGGATTTGGCGATTGCCGGCTTGGCTGAAAAAGCTATTTCCGAAAGCCCGGAGTATCCTGCTGATTTAAAAGATCATTTCAAAAAGGGAATACCGGGCTATCTACGCGCGCCGATTATTTTAGATGATTTTAAAGATCATTCTTCTCGCAGAGAATGGTATAAAAAACTTTTTGCTGAAAACAAAGAAGCTTTCTATTTTTATGAAAGAAATAAATTAGCTCACCACACCATCCGTAATCTCATAAGCATGTCTGAGCTTTTATCTGAGGCAAAATTTTTTGATCCGAAAATAAAAGATTCGCTCGATAAGATAAAAGAAAGAGTTTATCCGGATTTGGAAAATAATGAAAATAAATATGATCTTCTTTTAGAAGAGGAAAAACTGGATGTGGTAAAAATTCTCACAGAAATTTCCAGGGATATGTGCCGCACGATTACAAGATCTGGATTTTCAGAATAGTTTTTACTGTTCAGTTATTCATTTTTCTGATATATTTCTATTATGACTATGGAACATCAGCCTTTAACTCTTGCAGAACTTAAAAAGAATCGCGAAGCGGTTATTAATGCCAATGTTGAATACAAGGAACGCCTATCATCACTGGAAAAGTTTGCCGTTTTTGTCACAGAACGCGTCGGCAGCATGGGCTTTTTTTTGATTATTTTTGCCTGGACTATTATTTGGCTGGCCTGGAATACTCTTGGCCCGGCTGATCTCAGATTTGACCCGTTTCCGTCCTTTGTTCTTTGGCTGTTTATCTCAAACATGATTCAGATATTTTTAATGCCTCTTATCATGATCGGCCAGAATCTTCAGGCCAAGCACTCAGAGAGAAGGGCAGAGGCCGATTTTCAGGTCAACATCAAGGCTGAAAAAGAAGCTGAATCGATATTGATGCATTTGGAAAATCAGAACAGCCTTCTTTTAGAAATTCTCAAAAAAACCAAATAGATCAAAGTCCGAGGCTTTTTAGAAAAGTATCCAGCTCAGAATCTTTTACCTCCCTGAATGAATTTTGCGGCAAATTGCCGAGCAGGACATTCATAACGCGGACTCTTTTTAAGTCCGTAACATGATATTCAAATCTTTCAGCCATGCGGCGGATCTGCCTTTTCTTGCCTTCCTCCAGGATTATTGAAAAAGTATTTTTGGTAATCTTTTTGGCCTTGCATTTTTTAGTCAAATAATCGCCGATCCTGACTCCGCTTGTCATTTTTTTTATGAAAGTTTCTTTCATTGGCTTGTCCAGTTTCACAATGTATTCTTTTTCATGAGAATAGTTCGGATTCAAGAGCTTGTCCGTTATGCGTCCGTCATTGGTGAAAATGATCAGCCCATGAGAATCTTTGTCGAGCCTTCCGACAGGAAAGACTTTTTGCGGGAATTTTATGACATCTAATATTTCTTTTTCATTTTTTGTTGGCATGGTCGTGACGACTCCCACTGGTTTATTATAGGCAAAATAGACATAGTCTTTGGCGGTTTTGGCTCCCTTGACCGAGACTTCATCTTTTTCATTCACCATGTCGCCGAGCTTGGCTTTTTTGCCATTTAGCATGACCTTGCCTTGCTCGATCAATTCATCCGCTCCGCGCCTGGTGGAGAAGTTTTTGAGCGCCAGATATTTATTTATGCGAACCGGGTATTTTATTTCCATATATGTTTTGAAAGATTACGCTGTATCTTTCAGTTGCCTGATAAATTTAAAGCCTATAAGCATGAAGACGGCCAAGATCATAAACAAGGCTTTCATTGGCGCAAAATAAAGAAGCACGGTGGCTATTAATGGCGCTATGACATACGACAGCGGAAAAGCGTTTCTGTAAAAGCTTATGATTTCAGCATCTTCCGGGCCGACTTTTTTAAAGAAATAAGTTTCGCAAAGAACTTCGATCATAGCCGCTCCGATTCTTGTGAGGAGCAGAATTGCCGACCACAAGAACATAGATCCGTCATTTATAAAATAGATCAGTCCGGTTGAAAGGGTTATAAAAATAAAGCCGATCGAGAGCATTTCTTTTTCGCCGATCCTGTCCGAGAGTTTGCCTAAAGGATATTGGATCAAGACAAAGGGCAGGAGAGTAAAGGACAAGATGATGCCTATTTTGTCCCAGGTCAGGCCTATGTATTTATGCAGATATATCGGCATATAGATAGTCATCCAGGCATAAAAAAATTGCAGGATAAAGTTGATTATGTAGATGCTGAAAATATCCTTGTTGTTCAGAGTTGCAGTAAAAGCCTGCTTCAAGGATATTTTTTTATAGGAAGGATCTTTGAAGCCCTTAAAGCCATAAACAAAGAGAATGATTGCCGGCAGAAGAGCAATAAGGCCAAAGGTGAATAAATTGCCATAGCCGTATTTAGCTGCGACAAATCCCGAAGCAAATGGCGCCAGAAGCCAAGCCATATTCAGTATTGTCAGATATGTTCCGCGAGTGAGGCCGGTCGATGTATTTTTTGAGTAATCTTCGATAAAAATATCTTTTGCAAAAAAGAACAAATAGCTCGAGATGATATAAAGCAAAAAGAAAATAAAGACAAAGATTGGATTTAATGCTCGGCCCAGCATGAGCACGGAAAATATCAGGGACACAAGAATTATTATCGTAGTTTTATAGTTGCCAATTCTTTCCAGCAGCTTTGGTATTTGGCTCAAGGCCAGTATGGACAGTATTGAAGATGCGGCATAGATAATGCCGACATGATTTTCACCGAAAAATCCGCCAAGGAATGAAGATGTGATATAGGCCGCAAAGGCTCCTTGCAGGGTGACCAGAAAGCTTATCAGATATATTATTCGCAGGGGGTATTTGGTCATGTTAGACGCTCAATACTACCGGTATGACCAGCGGCCGCTTTGCCGTCTTTTGGAACAAGAATTTCGAAATGCTGTCGCTTAGATTATTTTTGATATAGTCAAAATCAATCGGCTTCATGTTGTTGACGCCAGCTTCCACAGTTTTTTTGATGATTATTCTGGACTGATGAAGCAGTTCCTGATTTTCCTTTAGGTAAACGAATCCGCGAGAGATAAGATCCGGAGATTTTTTGAGTTTGCCGGTGTTTGCATCGACGGTTGCGATGATGACAAACATGCCATCTTGAGCAAGCATTTGGCGGTCGCGAATCACGACATCTTGGACATCGCCGACGGAAAAGCCGTCGACCATGACCGGATTGGCTGGGACTTTTTCCTTTGCCATGACGATTTTTTGTCCTTCATTTTGAATTTCAATGATGCTGCCATTGTCCGGAATAATGATATTTTCTTCTGGCGTGCCTACAGATTTTGCAATATCGGCATGAACTGAAAGCATGTAATGATAGCCGTGTATTGGAATAAAAAACTTCGCTCCGATCTTTTTGTGAATCCAGGCCAGTTCGTCTCTGTTTGCATGACCTGAAGCATGGATTTGGGATATGCGATAGTTGATGATTTTTGCTCCCTGTCTGGAAAGATTGTCCTTGATTCTTTGAACTCCGAGTTCATTGCCTGGAATGACAGAAGAAGACAATAGGACCATGTCGCCCTTTTTGATTCGGAAATATTTGTGAGTTTTATTTGACATGCGCATGATCGCCGCAAACTCCTCTCCTTGCGAGCCGGTGGCGATAACCACGATTTTATTGTCGGGATAATTTTCAGTCTCTTCGACAGGGATAATCGTACCAGGCTTTAGTTTGAGCATGCCCATTTTCTGCACGATCTCGATATTATTTTTCATGCTTCGGCCTTCGATGATTATTTTTTTATCGAAGCGTTCGAGGATTTCAAGTATTTTCATAATGCGTTGAAGCTGCGAAGCGAAAGTGCCGATGATTAGGCGGCCGCGGCATTCTCTGATGATTTGTTCGATATTTTCCAAGACCAGTCTTTCTGAAAGGGAAAAGCCTAAGTTTTCAGCATTAGTGGAGTCGGCCAATAATATAAGATTTTTTTCTTTTCCAAGCTTGCCGTAGGATTCTTCTTCTTCTTCGGTCGGCACGCCGTTATCATTGTCGACTCTCAAGTCTCCGGTCGCCACAATATTGCCGTATGGAGTTTCGATCAATACGCCCATAGAGTCTGGAATCGAGTGAGTTACGCCGAAAAATTTCAGGTTCAAGTCGCCGACTTTGATTCTTTGGTCTTTTTCAATTATTTCGATTTTGAGCGGAGCTAATTGAGGGAATTCTTCTTGGCGTTTGCGGAAAATGACAGTAGTTAGTTCTCTGGAATAGATCGGCGGATTGCCGATCTTATTCATGATGTAGGGGATGGCGCCGATATGGTCTAGGTGGCCGTGGGTAATAACCAAAGCTCTAACACGATCCTTGTTTTCCTCCAAGTATCTGGTGTTTGGAATGATATAGTCGATGCCTGGCGTATCTGCTGTTTTGAATTGCAAACCAGCATCAACGATGATGATATCGTTGCCGATTTCAAAGACGGTCATGTTTTTGCCGATCTCTTCAACTCCGCCGAGGGGGATGATTCTGATATTGCCTTCCGCTAAAGGAATTTTACTTGCTGTTCTTGGGCTGCGCTGAGTCACTTGCACTCTGCCTTGAGGCCTTCCTCCGCCTCGCATCGGGCCTCTGCCCTGTCTGGAGGATTGTCTAAATGGTGGTGTTTTTTTATATGTTTTATCCATGTGATTTTAATTTTATTTTTTGTTAAATATTTTCCAAACTTTGTCCTTTTCTAAATACCATTTTTCCGCTTCGGTAAATCTGTCAGACGGGTTTGTTATTTTATTGATAATCAGGCCGTTGATATTTTTTGCCGTTACATAAATGAATTCCGGGGAGTAGATAAATATGGCCGGCTTGTCTTTCTTGATCTCGTCTTCGAATTGTGCATATTTTTTTATCAATTCTTTTTTATCCATTGTGTCCAGAGTCGCTTCCAGTATTTTGTCGACTTTGGCATTGGTGTGCATTGCTATGTTTAGTCCCGGATCGTTTCTTTGCGATGAATGCCAGAAAGCGAATAAGTCTCCTTGGTTGCCGACGATCTGGCCAAAAAACAGAGCTTCGTATTTGCGGGGCCTGATGACATCTTGGTTCAGGCTTCCAATTTCAAAAATTTTAACCTCCACTTTGGCGCCTATTGCTTCAAGGTCTTTCTTGATAATTTCGGCTGTGTCTTTGAGTTCTGGAGCGTCGCCGGTTGAAATGGAGAATTCCAGCTTTAATTTCTCTTTGCCTTTTGGCGCTTTTTTCTCCATGACTCCATCGCTGCCCAGTTTCCAGCCGTCATCTTCCAGGATTTTCTTGGCTGATTCTATGGAATAACTTTCAATCTTTTTCCCATTGCCGTCTCCTCCAATATTTTCGAGATTGTTATAATCAAGCATGTTTTTTGGTATCGGACTGTCGATCGGCGCGCCGTAGCCGTATAGCACCTGGCTGATTATTTCATCTTTGTTTATGGCTTGTTCAAACGCTTCGATCACTTTTTTGTCATTAAAGACAGGGGATTGATTTTTATTGAAGAAGAGTCCGAACACTCTCGGCAAAACCGCAGTTTGTATCGGATAACCTTTACCTTGCAGTTCCGCCGCTTTTTCCGGGCTGATGGCGCTGACCTGAGAAACATCCCCGTTTTCCAAAGCCGAGATCAAAGCTTTTTCGTTTTCATAAAAATGAATAGTTAAATTTTTCAAAAGAGGCTTGCCCAGGGCAAATTTATTGAATGTTTCGAGAATGTAGTAGTCAGGCACGCCTGAAGATTTTTTGCTGATTTTCTTGATCTTGTAAGGCCCGGAACCGACGCCGTTGGTGTTGAGTTCTATAAAAGCAAATTGTTCCGCCGTGATATTTTTCCATAAATGCGCAGGCAGTATTCCAACGGTTGTGTTTTCCAAAAACGAAGCATATGGCTGTTTAAGCGTGAATTGGATTATCCTGTCGTCCACCTTTGTTGCTGTCACGCCCTCCCAGTTTAATTTTTTAGGGCTTTTTATCGCCGGGTCTTTTATTTTATTTATCGTAAAAATAATATCATCGGAAGTGATCTCTTTCTTGTCATGAAAGAAAATATTATCGCGCAATGTAAATGTATAGACCAGGCCATTTTGAGAGATGTCATATTTTGAGGCGAGGTCCGGCACCAGTTCACCATCAGGATTTTTCCTCATCAGGCCTGAATATATTAGAGCTGTCAGGTCTTTATCCGAGTCGGATAGGGCCAAGACTGGATTGATAAAACGGGGAGTGCCGACGATGCCTTCGCTTATTTCGCCTCCGGCCATCGGTGTTTCTGTCAGAAATAGGTTGTTGACCTTGTTCAGCATGATCAAAGCCGAGACGGCAAAGACCGCAAGCAGTAAAACAAAAACCACTCTTTTTTTAGAACCAAAAGAATCAAATGCTTGTTTTATTTCATTTTTAGTTGGCAAGTTGATATTACTGATCAAACTTTTGAATTTTTCCATAAGTGTTTATAGCTCGGAGATTTAATGGTTAGAGGAAAAACCGAAAACCAAAAAATCCTTTGCTTAAAGAATAATGATTTCCTTTAGAGGAGTATTGCTAAAAAAGCTGAGAGAGCAAATAGAATAGCAATAACTATCGTAAAGTAAAATAAAAATTTTTCAAATCCACGCTTGGTGTGATGAATTCCTCCGTTTTCTGAGCCGCCCAAAGCTCCGCCCATGCCTGCGCCGGATCTCTGAAGCAATATTGATAGGATCAATAAAACGGATAGAACTACCTGTATCCAAGGTAGAATCTTAGTTAAAAGATACATGTGGCTACTCTACCAAACTTTGCTATTTTTTGCAATATGTTATCGAGGTATCCACATGCTTGACATACAAAAGAATTAAACTATAATGGAAAAGCCCTTAATAAAAGTAGCTCTTTGGCGGTTATCTGCCGAATGAGCAAAGGGATGATTTCAAAGAGTTTTTTGACAATTTGCTTGAGAATATAATCATGTGCAATAACCAGTTTTTAAGTAATTTCTTTGAGCTATAGGATTACAAGATAAATTAATACTATTTTTTATTTTGTTCCGTTCTAAAAATTGTTCTACAATTTTTTTGATTAGAGTTTGATCCTAGCTCAGGATGAACGCTGGCGGCGTGGATAAGGCATGCAAGTCGAACGGACTAGTCCCATGAATTCATGAGAGACTTCGAGTAGCAATACAAGAGGAATCAAATGTTGGATTGGGTTTGCTAGTTAGTGGCGAACGAGGTAGTAACACGTAGGAACTTCCCCCAAAGTCGCGAATAATTCATCGAAAGGTGGACTAATACGCGATGGTCTCGCAAGAGTAAAGATTTATCGCTTTGGGAAAGGCCTGCGGGATATCAGCTAGTTGGTAAGGTAAT
>CAZUZG010000012.1:0-13299 GCA_964624665.1 uncultured Candidatus Saccharibacteria bacterium
TCAAAGCCATGACCTCGATCTACAAGATCAAAGATACCGAATTGCCGGCTTTGGTTATAAATGGGGAAGTTCAAAACGGCTTCAGAAGCGTGGAGGAAATAGAAAAATCCCTCCCAGCACTCAAAAATCTCAAACCAGAAACTCCAACAAAGGAAACAAAAGGGGAGTAATATAAACAAAAAACATCACTTTAAAGTGATGTTTTTTGTTTATCGGAGCCGCTTCTCAGACTCGAACTGAGGACCTTCGCTTTACAAAAGCGTTGCTCTACCAACTGAGCTAAAGCGGCATATTTTACTTGACGTTAACTTTAAATTTTCAAACAAATATCCTATTTTTTAATTTTCTTTCTTGTTCTCGATCTCTTCTCGCACCTCCTCTTTGATATTCTTGCTGATTTTTTTCAGCTTGGCCTTGTATTTCAAAACACTTTCAAAGAATTTAGAACTTTCCTCGGACCTAACGTCCTTTGGCTGATATTTATGGAAAGTTTCTTTGACCTTTGGCATCCAAGCTTCTTTTTTAATCTTGATGAAATATGAAGTCTTGATCCACACCTTAAGAAGTATCAAGACAAGCTGGTGCCCGTATTTCTTGGCGTATTCTATCATAGTTCCTTTCAAAGATCCAAGATTTATCTTATACATCCAGGCCGGGTGGGCAATCTCTCGTCCGGCTTCTATTTTTCCCTTGCGCATCAGAATGATCTGGTAGGCAAGCATGCCCACGATCAAAATAAGAGATGCTGAAAAAGATAAAATTAAAACAAGCATATAAATAATTTAATTAACTTAGATTGAAGACTTGATAAAGCCCAAAACGCTAGCGTTGCTCTGCTTTAGAAGTTCTTTTACTGTCATGTCAGGGTTTTTGATGAATGACTGTTCGGTCAAAGTTCTTTCTTTAAAATAGGCGTCTATTTTGCCTTGCAGCATTTTTTGCTTGATTTCTTCAGGCTTGTCGCTTTCGGCAACCTCTTTCATGAACAGCTCTTTCATGGCTTCGACCGTCTTTGGGTCGATATCTTCCGGCTTGGCAAATTCCGGCTTCATGGCTGAGATGTGCATAGCCAAGTCTTTAGCCAATTCAGGAGTGCCGCCCTGCAGAGATGCAATGACTCCGGATTTATTATTGTGGACATAAGCGCCCAAATTGTCTCCTTCTATCGAAAGAATGTCGCCGAGTTGGATGTTCTCGCCGATTTTTTGCACAACCGGATCAATCATTTCCTTGGCTTTTCCCTTGGCGTTTTCAACGCCTTGATTTATAGCCATATCAGCGATTTCGCCGGCCAATTTAATAAAGTCTTCATTTCTTGAGACAAAATCGGTTTCGCAGTTCAGGACGAGCATGATCGCTTTTTCCGGAGAAGTCCTGACCAAAACCAAGCCGTCGTTTGCAACACGGTCTGACTTCTTTGAGGCAATATCGGCGCTTTTTTTCTTTAGAATCAGCAAAGCCTTTTCTTTGTCACCCATGGCTTCTTCCAGCGCTTTTTTGCATTGCATGACAGAGACGCCTGTTTGATCTCGAAGTTCTTTTATTTGTTCGGTTGTGATTTGCATATATTTAAATTTGTTTTTGATCTTATTGCTTGTAAGATTTTACGATTTCATTTACGAGGAAAGCGATGCTAGAGCTGGAGCCGTCGTTTGCAACGAGGGGATAATCAATGCCTTTGATGTTGGTATCAGTATTTGAAATAGAAATAACCGGTATTCCGCCCTTCTTAGCTTCGGTTACGGCAATATGCTCTTTTTTGGAGTCGATGACAAGCATCGCATCCGGAGCTTTTTGCAGTAAGACAACGCCGCCGAAGTATTTTTCAAGTTTGGCTATCTCTCGGCTGATCATCAACCTTTCTTTTTTGGTATATTTTTCCAATTCGCCCTTGCTTTTCTTTTCCATCAAGTCGATGTATTTGGTGATTCTTTTTTTGACTTCAGGATAATTGGTGATGAGGCCGCCGATCCAGCGCTCCGTTACATAAGGCATTTCTAGAGCCATGGCGACATCTTTGATTATTTTTTTTGCTTCCGGCTTTGTGCCGACAAGGAGGATTTTCTTTCCCGATTCGCCGAGAGATTTCACAAATTCTTGAATCTTGGCAAGGCTGGCAGAAGCTTTTTCAAGGTTGATAATATCGGCTTTGTTTTTAGTTGCGAGGATTAAAGGGGCGGTCGAAGGGTGTCGGCGAGTCTTGGTATAACCAAAGTGCGCTCCAGCCTTAACCATGCCTGCAATCAAAGGATTATTTTTTGTGTCGTTAGTCATATGCGGGAAATCTTAACAAAAAAACTTATTTATTGCAACCCCGCATTTTTTGATGTAATATCAGCATATGTTGCAATCAACGCTTTTCACTAAAACTCGAAAAGAGAGTCCGGCCGACGAGGTTTCCAAGAACGCCATTCTACTAGCCAGGGGCGGTTTTATCCACAAAGAAATGGCCGGTGTCTACTCTTTTTTGCCCATGGGTCTCCGGGTGCTCCGAAAGATCGAGAAGATTATCCGCGAGGAAATGGAAAATATCGGCGGACAGGAGCTTTTAATGTCAGCGATCCAAGACAAAGTTCTCTGGGAAAGGACTGACAGATGGGATGATGAAAAGGTCGACAATTGGTTTAAATCAGATTTGAAAGCGGGTGGACAAGTGGGTTTGGGCATTACACATGAAGAGCCTTTGACTAGGATCATGTCTGAGCACATCATGTCTTATCGGGATCTGCCGAAGTATGCGTATCAGATTCAAAATAAATTTAGGAATGAGTTGCGCGCCAAAAGCGGCATCATGCGCGGCCGGGAATTTGTCATGAAAGATCTGTATTCCTTTTCTAAGGACGAGGCCGAGCATGTTCTTTTTTACGAGAAGTCTAAAAAAGCTTATCAGAATGTCTACAAGCGCCTCGGCATCGGCCACATCACTTATCTGACCTTTGCTTCCGGCGGAATTTTTTCAAAATATTCGCATGAGTTTCAGACCATTTCAGGCGCCGGCGAGGATACCATTTACATCGATGAAGAGAAAGGCATCGCTGTAAACAAGGAAGTTTTTAATGATGAAGTGCTTGAGAATTTATCTTTGGACAAGTCCAAGCTTGTCGAAAAGCGGGCGATCGAGGTCGGCAATATTTTTACTTTAGGGACGCGATTTTCAGAAGCCCTCAATTTGAATTATTTGGATGATCAAGGCAAGCCCAACCCTGTCTTCATGGGGTCTTATGGCATCGGCGTCAGCCGGCTCATGGGCACGATTGTCGAAGTTTTGTCTGATGACAAGGGAATTATTTGGCCCGAAAATATCGCACCTTTCAAAGCGCATTTGCTTGTGCTTGGCGCAAATGAATCGGTGAAAAGCGAAGCTGACAAGATTTATGAAGTTTTGACCAATGCCGGCGTTGAAGTTCTTTATGATGAACGATCTGAGATGAGTCCTGGAGAAAAGTTTGCCGATGCCGATTTGATCGGCTTGCCTTATAGAATTGTAGTGTCAGAACGCAGTTTGAAGGAAGGGGGTTTTGAAGTCAAAAAGCGCACGGAAGAAAAAGGCGAAATTTTAAATCAGGACAAATTGATTGAAATACTGAAAAGCTAAAATTTATGATTAAAAAAATTTACAAATTATTTTCAAATGATATCGGCATAGATCTGGGTACAGCCAACACTCTTGTTTACTTGAGCGGCCACGGCATTGTTATCAACGAGCCTTCAGTCGTCGCGGTAAATCAGAAGACCGGCCAGATCGTGGCCGTCGGCGGTCCGGCCAGGGAAATGCTTGGCCGTACGCCGACGCATATCAAGGCTATTCGCCCGATCGTCGACGGAGTTATTTCCGATTTTGAAGTGACGCAAGAAATGCTTTCGTATCTGATAAATAAGGCCGAAAAAATTTCACCGAAATTTTTTCGGCCGAGAGTTGTCGTCGGAGTGCCGTCCGGCATTACTAATGTTGAAACCCGAGCCGTTTATGATGCGGCAATTAATGCCGGCGCCAGAGAAGTGCATATTGTCGAAGAGCCGATGGCTGCGGCGATCGGCATCAGAATGCCGGTCAAAGATCCGATCGGCTCGATGATCATAGATATCGGCGGCGGCACGACCGATGTCGCTGTTATTTCATTGAGTGGCATTGTGCGTTCCAAAAATTTGCGAATTGCCGGCGACAAGCTTAACTCTGATATCGTGACTTATATGCGTGATGAATTCAAACTTTTGATTGGCGAGAAGACAGCTGAAGCGGTCAAAATGGCTATCGGTTCCGTCGTTTCCGGTCCGCTTATGGAAGCCGAAGTCCGTGGCCGGGACCTGGTTACCGGACTGCCAAGAGAAGTTATTGTGACCGACGCGGATGTCAGAGAAGCGATTTCCCAGTCAATTACAAAATTGATCGATGGCATTAAGGAAGTCATGGAAATGACCCCGCCGGAAATTCTTTCCGATGTCATGCATCAAGGCATTATCGTTTCCGGTGGCGGAGCTTTGATCCAGGGCTTCGACATGCTACTTCAAAATGCGCTCAAGATACCGGTTTACATCGCTCCAGATCCTCTTTCTGCTGTTGCCCGCGGAGCCGGAATTGTCTTGGAAGATTTGGATTTTTTCAAAGAGGTTTTAATTTCAACTCAAGATGCTTTACCTCCAAGATAAACAGTTTGCCCGGAAGAAAAAGAAAAATGCCTGGGTTTTCGGCCTGGCGCTTTTTCTTTTTATTTTATTATTTTTCCATAAATCGATTTTCAATTCTTTGTATTCTTTGTCTGAAAATATCGGCGCGCGCATTTGGCCGTATTCAAATTCATTAAAAAATGATCAATCGATTTTTAAAACCAATGCATCGCTTCTGAATGAGAACAATTATTTGAGAGATCAGTTGGAAGAATTGAATGCCAAGCTGGCCGACAACGAAATTCTTTCGGATGAAAATTTGAAATTGAAGGAAATTCTGGGACGCAAGGAAGATAAAAATTTTATTTTAGGCGCGATTTTAACAAAGCCGAACCAGTCTGTTTTTGATACCTTGATCGTTGATATTGGCAGTGATGCCGGCATCAGAGAAGGAGAAAGGGTTTTTGCTTACGGCAACATTTTGATCGGCCAGGTTTCAGAAGTTTTTGCCAAGACTTCGAGGGTCAAGCTTTTTTCCTCGCCCGGCCAGAAAGTCGATGTTATTTTGAGCGGCAAGGATATTTATGCGCAAGCTCTCGGTCGCGGCGGACAGAATTTCGAGATCACTTTGCCGAGAGATGCCGAGGTGGTAAAAGGCGCCGAAGTTGCCTTGCCGGGAATGACTACGAGTGTTTTGGGAATTATTGAAGAAATTATTTCCGATCCGCGCGATCCTTTTCAAAAGGTTCTTTTACGCAGCCCTATCAATATCCAAGAATTGAAGTTTGTGCAGATAGAGAGCACTACCGCAAAGTAATAAATGCCTAAATTTAATTTTAAAATTCAAAAGAAACTCGATGGCGCTTTGGGTCGTGCGGGTATTTTAGAGACGCCGCATGGAATTATTGAAACTCCGGCTTTTGTCGCCGTCGGCACCAAGGCCACCGTCAAATCTTTGAATCCGGATCAGGTTAAAGAAGTCGGCACCCAAGTTGTTCTCGGCAATACTTATCATTTGTATTTACAGCCGGGCGATGAAGTCGTGGCCAAGGCCGGGGGCATCGGCAAATTTATGAATTGGTCTGGTCCGACCATGACCGACTCCGGCGGCTTTCAAGTTTTTTCTCTCGGTGCTGCTTATGGCAAAGATATTTCCAAGGTCATAAAAATCACTGATCCGTCGCTCATGATCCCGGAAAGATTTGATGATTCCGATGCTCCGCGTTTGGCCAAGATCGGCCAAGACGGCGTGTCTTTCAAGTCGCATCTCGATGGCTCGATTCACTATATTGCTCCCGAGAAATCGATCGAGATCCAGCACAATTTGGGTGCCGACATGATCTTTGCTTTTGATGAATGCACTTCGCCGGCGGAAGATTTGAAGTATCAAGAGGAAGCGCTCGACCGGACTCACTCTTGGGCCAAGCGTTGCTTGAAACGACATATTGATTTGAATACGGAAAGACAAAAAGAAGGCAAAGAAAGGATTGCTTTATTTGGCATTGTCCAGGGCGGCAGGGAAGAAGACTTAAGAAAAAGATCGGCCAAGGAAATTATGGAAATGCAAACGGAAGACGGTCAAAGTTTCGATGGCTTTGGCATTGGCGGATCTTTTGCCAAGGAAGACATGTCGACGGCGGTGAAATGGGTCAATGAAATTTTACCGGAAGAAAAACCTAGACATCTCCTTGGTATCGGCGAGCCGGAAGATCTTTTTATGGGCATAGAAAACGGCGTCGATCTTTTTGATTGCGTCTTGCCGACACGCTTGGGCAGGAATGGAACTATTTACACTAAAGAAGGCAAAATCAGCATAACCAATGCAAAATATCGCGACGACCACACCCCGATCGAAAATGATTGCGAATGCTACTCGTGTTCACCCCGCCATGGCGGGGCAGGCTATACTCGCGCCTATATCGCTCATCTTTTTCATGGCAAGGAAATGTTGGCCGGCACTTTGGCCTCAATTCACAATCTTCACTTTATTGTGAATCTCGTCAAAAAAATTAGGCAGTCAATTATTGATGATAATTTTTATGAACTTAAAGAGGAGTTTTTAGAAAAATATTTGAAATAAAAAAACTTAAAAAATCCAATAAATACTGGCTCTTGCAGTATGGTGTCCAACAAAGGAGCTTGTGCGACAGCCTTTTTTATTTTTATAAATTGGAGTAGAGTAATGGTGTGAATAAATTCAAACTCAAAACAGAATATCAGCCTGCGGGCGATCAGCCGAAGGCGATCGAGGCTTTGGTGAAGGGCTTGAATAAAGGCTTGAGCAAGCAGACTCTTTTGGGTGTGACGGGTTCCGGCAAGACTTTCACTATGGCCAATGTGATTGCGAAAATCGGCAAGCCGACTTTGGTCATCGCGCACAATAAAACCCTGGCAGCACAACTGGCCCAAGAATACAAGACTTTTTTCCCCGAGAATGCTGTGCATTATTTCGTCTCTTATTACGATTACTATCAGCCCGAGGCGTATATGCCGACGACCGATACCTTTATCGAGAAAGATGCGCAGATCAATAAAGAGATCGACCGATTAAGACATGCTTCGACTCAAGCCTTGCTGACCCGCAAAGATGTGATCATTGTCGCATCGGTTTCTTGCATTTACGGCTTAGGAAGTCCGGAGGAATACTTGGAAGAGAATTTCAACATCAAGGTCGGCGAGAAGATAGGACGGACCGAGCTTTTGGAAAAGCTGATCAAAATGTATTACGAGCGAACCAATGCCGACCTGAATCCCGGCCAATTTCGCGCCTTGGCCAATAAGATCGAAATCATGCCGATTTCGGAAACTTTGGTTTATAGCATAGAGCTTATTGATAATAAAATTTCACAAATTCTTAAAATCGATCCAGTCTCTTCAAAAATATTGAAAGAAGAAGAAAGCGTTTTTGTTTTCCCTGCCAAGCACTTTGTGACTTCCAAAGAGCAGTTGAAAAATGCAATCAAGCTCATAAAAAATGAATTGGACGGCCAGCTTAAAAAATTCCAAAAAGAAGGGAAGTTGCTCGAGGCTGATAGAATCAAAAGGCGGACGACTTATGACATCGCCATGCTTCGCGAAGTCGGCTATTGTTCCGGTATTGAAAATTATTCCAGGCATGTCTCTGGCCGAAAAGCAGGCGAAGCGCCGGCGACGCTTCTTTCTTATTTCCCCCGCCGCCGCCAAGGCTCTGGCGGGCAAGCAAAATATGTTCCAGATTTTCTGACTATTATTGACGAGAGTCATGTGACGATTCCACAGATCGGCGGCATGTATGCCGGCGACGCTTCTAGGAAGAAGACTTTGGTTGAACATGGTTTTAGATTGCCTTCAGCTGTCGACAATCGTCCTTTGCGATTTGAAGAATTTAAAGAAAGAATCGGCCAAGTAGTTTTTACGACGGCAACGCCGTCTAATTATGAAAAGGAAGAAAGCGAGCAAATCGTGGAGCAGATTATTCGCCCGACCGGCTTAACTGATCCGGAATTAGAAATTAGGCCAGTAACAGCTTCGATCCCGCCTTCTTCGAAGGTCCTCGGAAGGGGGTCAGCCAGACTTTCTCAAAGGGCAAAATCTTCGTTCGAATATCCTGGCCAAGTGCAGGATTTTATAAAAGAATCTGTGAAAGAAATCAAAAAAGGCGGACGAGTGATAGCGACGACTTTGACTAAAAAAATGGCGGAAGATTTGTCCGGCTACTTGAAAGAGCAGAAAATAAAATCTGAATATTTGCATAGCGATATTAAAACCATTGATCGAATTAAGATTTTGACGGAATTTAGAAAAGGCACTTTTGATTGCTTGGTCGGCGTAAACTTGCTTCGAGAGGGTTTGGACTTGCCGGAAGTTACCCTCATTGGGATTTTGGATGCCGACAAGGAAGGTTTTTTGCGAAGCGAAGTGTCTTTGATTCAGACCATCGGCCGCGCGGCGAGAAATGCCGCGGGACGAGTCATGCTTTATGCCGACAACATGACTGGCTCAATGGAGCGGGCGATAAGCGAGACCAATCGACGCCGCGAAATTCAGCTTGCTTACAATAAAAAACACGGCATTACTCCAAAAACGATTATTAAAAAGATTCACGATATTACGGAAGAGCTGGAAGATTTGCATGATAAAGCTGTCCGGTCCGAGCTCGATTTCGACGCAAGGCTGTTTGCCAAGAATCCTAGCAAGCTCATCAAGCTCAAAGAAAAACAAATGTCTCAAGCAGTGAAAGATTTGGATTTTGAAACGGCGGCGATTTTGAGAGATGAGATCAAAATTTTGAAAGCTCGCCCTGTTTAAGCAAAGCTTTTTGCGGGGATAAAAATAGCAAATAAAAAAAAGACTTGCATTTGCAAGTCTTTTGAACTAACCCTCATTGTTGTTTTCCTTTTTTCGAAGCTTTTTTAATTCGTAAAATTTTTCAAGTGCTTCATCTCTATTCGGCGAAGAGTCAGATAAGTGATCGATGATTTCCTTCAAAGAAACTTCATTTATGTCTTTACTTTGGAGAATTTCTTCCGCTGCCCATTCTTTTTGTTTCATGGAGGCTATGTCAGACTTAACTATATTACGCCATGTTTCAAATAATTTTTTCTCAGCATCAATGTTTTGGCCTATTCTACCAATATGAAAGATTGTGAAAAGACCGATTGCCACCCAGCTTATCAAAGCTATGGTTTCCATTGTCTCCGACTGAAATAATGATTTTGATACGGATGTGCCGAGGTAAGCATATAAAAGACAAAAAATTAAGCTAGTTACACGGTAGTGTAAAACTCGCCAAATCAGGTAAATACTTTCGCGTTTCATAGGGTTATTTTTTAGTTAAACATCATTTTCTGTTTTGTATACTACATTTTAATATTGATATTGTCAATATGTAGACGGGTGTGGTATTATGATAGTTCAAATATGAAAGACAAAAAAGAAAATCTATCAAATGGAGCAGGCAAGATCATCGTTAAAGGCGCTCGGACACATAATCTAAAGAATATTACGGTTGAAATGCCTAGGAATAAAATGATCGCTTTTACGGGCCTCTCGGGGTCCGGCAAATCGTCGCTGGCTTTCGATACTATCTTTGCCGAAGGGCAAAGGCGATATGTCGAATCATTGTCGGCTTACGCTCGACAGTTTTTGAGGCAAATGGCCAAGCCCGATGTCGACGAGATCGAAGGCCTTTCTCCTGCTATTTCTATCGATCAAAAATCAAGATCAAATAATCCTCGTTCGACTGTCGCGACCATTACCGAAATATATGATTATCTCCGCGTCCTCTATGCCAGGATCGGCCGGCCGCACTGCCTTCTTTGCGGCGATGAAATTAAAAAATTATCTAATGAAGAAATAATTCATTTTGTCTTGGACAAGATCAAAGAGATCACTAAATCCGGATCAAATAAAAAGAGCATCATGGGCGTCGAATGGCAAGAGTCAAAAATTCAAATTCTTGCCCCGCTCGTTCGCGGAAGAAAAGGCGAATACTATCAGCTTCTTTATGATTTGCTCGGCAAAGGTTACGCCAAAGCTCGAGTCGATGGAGTGATAAAGAATTTGCGCGAGCAGATAATTTTATCCAAAACAAAGAATCATGACATCGATGCTTTTGTCGATGAATTTTCAGTGCATGAATTTAAAGACAATCCCAAAGATGCCGAACTTAGGCTTTCTGAGGCGGTCGAAAGAGCACTTTTGGAATCCGATGGCTTGGTCAGAATAAGTTTCGTTGTCGAAAAATTTCCTCGGTCCTCGGAAGGGGGTCAGCCAGACGCTCGGAAATCTTCCGACAACGAAGCTCCCGAAGAATTTCTGATGTCGGCTAAATTCGCTTGTCCGAAAGATGGCTTTTCTTTTCCAGAAGTCGAACCAAGATTGTTTTCTTTCAATAGCCCGCATGGCGCCTGCGAGGCTTGTCATGGATTGGGCACCAAGCATTTTTCTGGCGACGAAACCTGTGAGACTTGCTTGGGCAAGCGTTTGCGGCCGGAAGCCTTGAATGTTTTTGTCGGCGGCTCTAAAATAAGCATTGTTGATTTTACGGCTTTGTCAGCTGAAGAGGCTTTTGATTTTATAAAAAAGGCCAAGCTGACTGCTAAAGAAAAGGAGATCGCCAGCGTCCTTTTGCGCGAGATCGAGTCTCGTCTCCAATTTTTATTGAACGTTGGTCTTGAATATTTAAGTTTGGATCGCCGAGCCAATACTTTATCGGGCGGGGAGGCTCAGCGCATCCGCTTGGCATCGCAACTTGGTTCAAGACTGGTCGGCGCTTTATATGTCTTGGACGAGCCGACGATCGGCCTGCATTCCAGGGACAATGAAAAACTTATAAAAACCTTGATCGATCTTCGAGATTTGGGCAATACGATCATTGTTGTAGAACACGATGAAGACACTATTTATTCTTCCGATTACATTGTCGATATCGGCCCGAAAGCCGGCGTGCATGGCGGGGAAATAATCGTGGCAGATCATTTGGACAAGCTTTTGACCGCGCCCAAGAATGATTCCAAATCTCGAACCCTGGCTTATTTGCGAGAAGAGGCGGTTATTCCGGTGCCGGAAAAAAGGCGCACGGCAGACAAGGGTTCGCTCAAAGTTGTTGGCGCGAAAGTTTTTAATATTAAGAATCAAAATGCCGAATTGCCATTGGGCAAGCTGATTTCGATCACCGGAGTTTCCGGTTCCGGCAAGTCTTCTTTTTTGTATGAAGTTATTCATAAAAATCTTCAAGCCAGGTTTGAATACAAATATCGAAGCAATAAGATTTTTAACTGTGCGTCTTTTTCTGGCACAGAATACTTGAGCCGGGCAATACTCATCGACCAGTCGCCGATCGGCCGGACTCCTCGTTCAAATATTGCGACTTATACCGGATCTTTTACGCATATCCGAGATCTTTTCGCTTCTTCCGAAGAGGCGCGCTTGCGCGGCTGGAAAGCCAACCGTTTTTCCTTCAATGTCAAGGGTGGCCGATGCGAGGCCTGCGAGGGCAATGGCGAGATCGCCGTTGAAATGCATTTCTTGCCGACTGTCTATGTGACTTGCGATGTTTGCGGCGGCAAGCGTTTCGACAAGGAAACTTTGAAGGTCAAATATAAAAAGAAAAATATTCATGAAGTTTTGAAAATGACTATAGAAGAGGCAGTAACATTTTTTGAAGATATTCCGGCTGTTTATGACCGACTGAAAACTTTGATCGATGTCGGCCTAGGCTATGTCGAGCTCGGCCAAAGCGCTACGACTTTGTCGGGCGGGGAAGCGCAGAGAGTAAAAATTTCTTCCGAGCTTTATCGTCCGCTCATAGAAAAGACGATTTATCTTTTAGACGAACCGACTGTCGGCCTGCATTATGATGATGTGGCAAAGCTTTTGGAGGTTTTGAATAAATTGGTCGACAAGGGCAATACTGTCGTCGTGATCGAACACTCTATGGATATTATCAAATCTTCGGATTATATTTTAGACTTTGGTCCGGAAGGCGGGTCGGGTGGCGGGGTCATCATCGCTCGCGGTACGCCGGAAGATGTCGCCAATAATCCAAAATCTCACACCGGCAAGTATCTTAAGAAAGTTCTGCGCAAATAAAAAAACCGTCCTATTGGGACGGTTTTCGGCAAATAATTCACCTGATTCTTTTGTATTCAAAGAAGGAGTAATCGGAAAGATTTTTTTGATCTTTTGCAAAATGTTTTTCTTCCACAAGCTGCCATCGGCGAGGGTCTATTTTGGGGAATAGGTGTCCGCTATCAAGGTTTTTGTAAATCACCGTCAGGCAGATTTTATCTGCAACAGACATGAATGATTTGTATATTTCCAGGCCGCCCCGAATAAAAACCTCGCCTTCTTTTTCATGCACCCGGGCTTTTTTCATGGCTTCCGGAATATCTTTTGCCACAACAAAATTTTTAACATGAAAATTTTTATTTCGCGATAAAATTATATTTGTTGTTTCGCGAAATATAACAGACGTTTCTTCAAAAGTTTTCCTGCCTATTATCACAGAGCGTCTTTTTGTTTTTTTGTTAGATTTTTCTGTGTGGGCTTGATAACCGAGAACGAGTTCGTTGCTCGGCCAAATATGGCCATTTTGGGAGATTGCGGCGATGATCGTGATCATATTTTTGGTTTTAAGTGGAACAATCTTTGAATTTTCTGTGTGAAATGATATCATCATTTTGATGAATAGTCAATATTTAAAAACTCTAAAAATTCCAGACAAGCCAGGGGTTTATTTTTTTCTGGATAAAAATAAAAAACCTATCTACATAGGCAAGGCGACTTCTTTGCGCGACCGGATCCGGAGCTATTTTGGCAAAAATTTGCTTGAAGCCAGGAGCCCGCTCATTGCGGACATGGTTTTCAAGGCTGCTGGATTGAAATGGACCGCAGTCGATTCTGTCTTGGAGGCTTTGATTCTCGAGGCCAATTTAATAAAAAAACATCAGCCCAAATACAATACCAAAGAAAAGGACAATAAAAGTTTTAATTATGTTTGCATCACAGATGAAGAATTGCCAAAGGTTGTAGTAAAGAGAGGGAAGGATTTGGCTGATTTTGTGGAGCCAATAAATGCTTCTTTAAAGGTCATCGGAAGGGGGTCAGCCAGACCTTTTCATAAGCATTTATTGGCTCCAATATATAAAAACATTTTCGGTCCTTACACTTCCGGTTCTAGCTTGCGGGAGGCTTTGAAAATCGTCAGAAAAA
>CAZUZG010000012.1:13399-17964 GCA_964624665.1 uncultured Candidatus Saccharibacteria bacterium
GGTCCTTACACTTCCGGTTCTAGCTTGCGGGAGGCTTTGAAAATCGTCAGAAAAATCTTTCCATTCTTGAATGAGAAATCTGCAAAAAAAGACAGCTATGAATTTTATCGTCAGATCGGCCTTGTTCCGGATTTAGAGAATAAAAAAGAATATTTGAGAAATATAAAAAATTTGAAATTATTTTTCGAAGGCAAAAAGACAGCGGTTTTAAGCGGCTTGCAAAAAGAGATGAATAAGCTGGCCAAAGAAAAAAAATTTGAAGAAGCCGGCCGGGTCCGCAATCAGATTTTTGCTTTGAAACATATTCAAGATGTGGCTTTGATTAAAGATGATTATATTACAGCTCATTACGCCAATGGAAAATTTCCTCGGTCCTCGGAAGGGGGTCAGCCAGACACTCGAAAATCTTCCATTGGCTCTGTTTATCGCATCGAAGCTTATGATGTCGCGCATTTGTCTGGACAAGGCATGGCTGGGGTTATGGCGGTTATCGAAAACGGCGAAGCTGAAAAAAATGAATATCGGAAATTTAAGATTAAAACAGTCTCAAAATCTAATGACCCGGCGGCCTTGCTGGAAATACTCGAACGAAGATTTTCTCATCCGGAATGGAATATGCCAAATCTGATAGTTGTCGATGGCGGTCGGATCCAGATGAATGTCGCTTTGAATTTTCAGAAGAAAGTCGGACTGGCGATGCCGGTTGTCGCCGTGACTAAAGATGAAAAACATCGGCCGGTTAAAATTCTGGGCGATAAAAAAATAATCCAAAAACATGAAAAGGAAATTCTTTTGGCCAATCATGAAGCTCATAGATTTTCGATTGCTTACCATAGAAATTTATTGAGAAAAAGAATATAATGTGCCTATGTTCAAGCTCAATGTAGGAGTCATGCGCGGCGGCATCAGCGGAGAATATGAAGCTTCGCTTAAAACCGGCGCGATTATCTTAAACAATTTAGATAGGGAGAAATATCGCCCAGTTGATTTATTGATTACCAAAGAAGGCATTTTGCATGCCGATGGCTTGCCGATTCAGGCCAAAAGCCTTCGCGGCCTTGTCGATGTTGTCTGGAATGCTTTGCATGGCGGTCCGGGAGAAGACGGCACGATTCAGAAAATACTTTCCGATCTCAATGTTCCGCAGACCGGCTCCGGTTCAGAATTTGTTTTAAATAAACAGTTGGCCAAAGAAAAACTGAGAAATTTTAAAATCAGAACTCCGTACGGATTGGCTTTTGAATTGGAAGAAAATAATGATTTTGAGGAAGATGTGAAAAAGAAAGCTGGGGAAACTTTTAATCGAATTTCGCCTCCGTGGATTGTAAAGCCTCTTGTTGGCGGAACTTCAATTGACGCTTTTATCGCCAGGGATTTCAGTGAATTATTTCTGGCCATGAAGGAAGTTTTTAGGAAGCATAAAAACATACTGGTCGAAGAATGCGTCAAAGGCAGGGAAGTCGTAGGGGGATTGATCGATAATTTCAGGGGCCGGGAGCATTATGATTTATTGCCCCTGGAAATCAAAGAGAATAGATTTGCCCATGCCAGGGATTTATCTTCTTCGGATAAAGATTTATTGAAAGACATTTTAATTAAGGCAAAAAAAGAATTGGACTTGAGGCAGTATTTTACAGCCAATTTTATTTTAACGCCTCGGGGCGCTTATCTGCTTGAGATTGATTCTTTGCCTCATCTGCACGATGAAGCGGTTTTATCAAAATCTCTCGGCGAATTGGGTATCGGCATGCCGGAATTCATAGATCATTGCATTAGTTTGGCTGTGAAATAAAAAAACAGAGCCGATTTACGACCCTGTTTTAATTTTAGAAATCTGCATAGTGATGTATTCTTTCACTGTCCGATTGTTCTGGCCCTGTTCATATAATTTAATCGTTATTCCATTTCCGATAAAATTAAAATGAATTTTGTCTCCAAGATTGATTTCTTTTTCTAGTACATTTGGAAACATTTTGTCGGTATTTGCGCTGTCTTTGCTTGCCTTAATAAAAATGGATTTTTTAGGCATTTTTCTAATTTCAGCACGCACATCATACGTAACATCTGAACCTTTCAACAACGACCATTCTGTTTTTCCCTCTATTGGAGGAATTATCTCTATGCGTTCTACTTTTTTCTTTAAGAAAATTTTATTCAACTTCTTTTCAATAGAAGGTAAATTTTCTTCTGTTGCCTCCTTCCACTTTTTCATTTTATTTAGTTTTAAGTTTTTAAGAGCCTTTTGTTTTTACTGTCCTTAAATTATCATAAAATCCTTTTTTGTCAACTATAAAAAGAGCAAAAGAAAAACGCCCTTTATGGGGGCGTTTAAAATTTTTAAGAAGCTTTTGCTTCGGATTCTTTTAATGTAAGATGCGCGTTCCAGGATCCGTTTGTTTTTATAAAATCGAATCTTTTTGCATCCCAAAATACTGTTAAGCAAATATCGCTCTTTTTATATCCGGCCTGTTTTCCGGAGAATTGAGTGACAGACGGCTTAACTTTTAATTCTTCACCGCAGGCCTCTATGACTTCTTTTGGAATAGAATTCGGATTGTTGTCCAGCTGCCCAATTAGGTATGTTTTAAGCGTTTCGCCTGGCCTTGGTTTTTTGATTGAGGGCTTTTCTTTTTTTGCAGATTTTTTTGATTTAGCCCAAGTAAGGATAATAGCGATAAATAGCGCAAAAGCGCCGGCAATCAATAATGAGGCTTGGTTGAATGTCATAGTTTTTTGATTTTAGAAGGTTAAAGAACTTTTTTACTTATGCAAATTAGCACTTGTGGTTTTGATTGTCAAATAAAAAAGCCCCGATTTTTATCGGAGCTTTTTGTGGGTGGACCCTATCGGATTCGAACCGATGACCTCCTCATTGCAAATGAGGCGCTCTACCAACTAAGCTAAGGGCCCAAAACAATACAAATACGATTTTACTATATATAAAAACTAAATCAAGTATTTATATGGCAAGCTTGATAGCTGCATACAATACAACAATTCCCGCGATCGACACAATTGTCGTCCAGATCGTCGGATGGCGGTGATGGCTTTCGGGCAAAAGATCGCTCGCTCCTATGTACAAGAAGAAGCCGCAAAACAACGCCAGGACTAAACCAAGGATTTTTTCTGGAAGAGTGAAAAACAGAGTAGAGGCGATGCCTAATACCGGAGCGATGGCGTCGACCAATAGCCACTTGAAAGCTTCACGGCGTTTTCCGCCATTCTTAAATATCATGTTTACTGTATTGATGCCGTCCGAGAAATCATGCACCAAGACGGCGGTAGTGACTATTGCGCCGACGGCTGTTGAAACATGGAAGGCGAGGCCGATCGCCGCTCCGTCTAGAAAGCTATGTATCGATAAGCTGCCGGCGCCGATTTTGCCTCTGTGGCCTGCATGATTATGGTTATCTTCGGCGTGAGAATGAAATAAAACTAATCTATCGAGAATCATGTATCCAATAAAGCCGAGAGCGACGACAGATGTGACTTGGCCGATATCATAATTTTTGCCGGCCAATTCTATGGCTTCCGGCAAGAGGTCAAAGAAAGCAACGCCGATCACGGCGCCGGCGCTGAAGCCGAGTATTAGATGAAGCTTATCTTTAAAGCGCAGAGCAAAAAGTCCTCCAAAGATCGTTGCCATAAACGTCGCCAAGCTGATTAAGATTAACATTTCACCATATTACATCATTTTTTTTCATTATGCTAGAATGTCTTTTATGAAAAAAGAATCAAACAATATTTACATTTATGGCCGAAAACCCATAGAGGAGATTCTTTTGAATGAGCCGAACAAGGTCGATAAAATTTTTATTAAAGATACTGTAAAAATTTCCGACATAGATTCGATAGCAAGCTTGGCTTCGAAAAATAAAATACCATTTGCAAAAGTGCCGGCAAAAAAAATAAGTGACTTAGTGGGCGAAGTAAATGACCAAGGCGCTGTAGCTTCTATCAGCGGCGCCTTATATTTAGAATTAAACGATTGGCTGTCTCAAATCGACATGAAAGATAATCCGGCGGTTGTGCTTTTGGATGAAGTAGAAGATCCGCACAATTTCGGAGCGATAGTTCGGAGCGCCGCATCTGCCGGAGCCGGAGCGGTCATTATTGGAACGCATAGGCAGGCGCCAGTTTCGGCAACGGTTTATAAAACTTCAGCCGGAATGATTTCTCGTCTTCCAATAATCAGAGTTGGCAATTTAAATGACAGCATTGCCAAATTGAAAAAGGCCGGTTTTTGGATTGTCGGCCTCGATGGCAGGGCGGATAAAAATCTATGGGAGCAAGATTTTAAAATGCCATCTGTGATAATTGTCGGCAGCGAAGGCGAGGGGATCAGGCAGAAGACCTTGGAGGCCTGCGATTTTAGGATTTCTATACCTATGAAAAAAGGCATAGAATCTTTAAATGCTTCTGTCGCGGCCGCTTTGGTAATATATGAATGGAGGCATCAGAATATTTAAAATAAAACAAAGGGCCGTTAGCTCATTTGGCAGAGCGCATCTATGGCATGGATGAGGCGACCGGTTTGAATCCGGTACGGTCCACCAAACGAAACT
>CAZUZG010000013.1:0-11745 GCA_964624665.1 uncultured Candidatus Saccharibacteria bacterium
ATTTTTATAAAAATTTAAATTTGTTATAATACGCAGATATGGAAATAAAAAAACAGGAGAAGACTTCAAAGATTTTAAAATGGGTTTTGGCGCTGGCTATAGTTATCGTTTTGAATTTATTTTTTACTTACAGCATCAAGCTTATTTATCATACGCCGACCTATGACAATTTCTGCCCGCGACAGCAGGTGACCGAAGAGATCAAGACCAAAGAGGCTTGTTTGGATAAGGGCGGCGCTTGGACAGAGGATAGCTACTATGGCAAGCCAGTTCCGACAGATAGGCCTGAGCCAATTATGATTTCTCCTTCAAAAGAATCTGCACAGACAGGTTATTGCGATCAGAATTTCACTTGCAGTAAAAATCTCGAGCAGGCGACAAAGCTCTATAATAGAAATTTTTTCATTGTGCTTGTGATCCTCGGCATGCTTTCTATTGCTCTTTCTATTTTCCTTCGATCGATCTGGGTTGTCTCGATTGGTCTGGCTTTAGGTGGAGTGATTTCTTTGATCATCGGTTCAGCGCGCTACTGGTCCGATATGAATGATTATCTCAGAGTTATTATTTTGGCTTTGGCTTTAATTTCACTAATTTGGCTCGGGGTTAAAAAATTCAAGGAATAAGCTTCGATAAAACAGATGAAGAATTACGATCATAATAAAATAGAAAAAAAGTGGCAGAAAATTTGGAAAGAAAAAAAACTTTACAAGACTGCTGAAGCAAAAGGTAAAAAGAAATTTTATGTCTTGGATATGTTTCCGTATCCGTCCGGTGAAGGCTTGCATGTCGGACATCCTCGAGGCTATATCGGCACAGATATTTATTCCAGGTTTAAAAAAATGGAAGGTTTTAATATTTTGCATCCGATGGGCTTCGATTCTTTCGGACTTCCTGCGGAGCAATTTGCGATCAAGCATAAGATTCACCCCGAAGCTGCGGTAAAGAAAAATATAAAAAGATACAAGGAACAGCTTGGGATTTTGGGCTTCAATTATGATTGGGACAGGGAAGTCGTGACTTCTGATCCGGCTTATTATAAATGGACGCAGTGGATATTTTTAAAGCTCTATGAAAAAGGCTTGGCTTATGAATCTTTTGAGCCTATTAACTGGTGTCCGCAATGTCAGACTGGTCTTGCTAATGAAGATTTGGAGCATGGTCATTGCGAGCGCTGCGGTACGGCCGTCGTCAAAAAACCGATGCGACAGTGGGTTCTTAAAATTACAAAGTATGCCGATAGATTGCTCAAAGATTTAAATAGCTTGAATTGGCCGGAATCTGTCAAAGAATCTCAGAGAAATTGGATCGGCCGATCAGAGGGTGCAGAGATCGAATTTAAACTTCTCGCGCAAAAATCTTCCATCGGCTCTATTAAAGTTTTTACTACTCGACCAGATACTTTATTTGGGGTGACTTATGTCGTACTTGCGCCGGAACATGCTTTGATTGATAAAATTAAAGACCAAATTACTAATTGGCCAGAGGTGGAAAAATATATAAAAGAAGTTAAAAATAAAACTGAAATCGAAAGAACTGATTTATCTAAAGCAAAGACAGGTGTTGAATTGAAAGGAATTAGGGCAATAAACCCTGCTAATAATGAAGAAGTGCCAGTTTGGCTTGCCGATTATGTCTTGGCTAATTATGGCACTGGGGCGGTTATGGCTGTGCCAGCCCATGACGAACGCGATTTTGAATTTGCGAATAATTTTGGATTACCAGTCAAGCAAGTTGTATTTCAAAAAGATTTTGCAGAATTGCCATATTTAGGAGATGGTGAAATTATAAATTCAGCTGAATTTGAGGGTATTGGTAGTCCATTGGCAAGACAAAAAATTACAGAAAAATATGGAACCAAGAAAGTTTCTTACAAACTCAAAGACTGGGTTTTTTCCAGGCAGAGATATTGGGGCGAGCCGATACCTATCATTCATTGTTTGACTTGCGGAGTTGTGCCGGTACCGGAAAAAGATTTGCCGGTGACTTTGCCGAAAGTGAAGCATTATGAGCCGACAGGCACAGGCGAGTCGCCTTTGGCCGGCATCAGCAAATGGATCAATGTGAAATGTCCTAAATGTAAAGGTCCGGGCAAAAGAGAGACGAATACAATGCCGTCTTGGGCAGGGTCTTCTTGGTATTATCTTCGATTTATTGATCCAAAGAATAAAAAATCTTTGGTTGATCTTAAAAAAGAAAAATATTGGATGGCTCCCGCCCTGCAAAGCCTTGGCGGCGGAGGGGTGGATCTCTATGTCGGCGGGACAGAACACGCGACGAGGCATCTGATCTATGCGCGTTTTTGGCATAAGTTTTTATATGACATGAAAGTCGTGAATTATAAAGAGCCTTTTATGCGACTGCAAAATCAAGGCCTCATCATGGCTTCCGATGGACGCAAGATGTCCAAGCGCTGGGGCAATGTCGTCAATCCGGATGATATTGCGAAAACTTATGGCGCGGACACTTTGAGAATCTACGAAATGTTTATGGGGCCTTTTGATCAGCCTGTTGCTTGGAATACCGATAGTATTATGGGCGCGCGAAGGTTTTTGGAAAAAGTTTGGCGGATTGGCTACTCTGTCGCCAGAGGATTTTCTGGCGAGCAAAACGAGTCCAGTGCTCGCGGGCGAAAACCCTCTGGCGACTCCGTGGATAAAATACTCCATAAAACCATAAAAAAAGTAAGTCAAGATATTGAGAATATGAGTTTCAATACCGCCGTTTCGTCGATGATGATATTGGCGACTGAAATGGAAAAAGCTCCGCATGTTGAAATTGAAAGCTATAAAAAATTCCTTCAAATCCTTGCGCCGTTTGCGCCGCATATAACAGAAGAGATATGGGCCATGCTTGGCGAGAAGAAATCTATCTATCTTTCTGTTTGGCCGAAATATGATCCAAGGAAAATAAAAGATTCTAGTATAAAGATTGCTATTCAGGTAAACGGCAAAGTCAGAACCGAGATCGAAGTTTCAGCAGAGGCAGAAGAGGCCGAAGTTAGGAATTTAGTTTTAAAAAATGATACAATAAGCGGGTGGATTTCAGGTAAAGAAATCAAGCGTTTTATTTATATTAAAAATAAGCTCGTAAGTATTGTCATTTAATAAATTATATGATATAATCCGGGCATTAAAAATCATGCCAAATTTTAACAAAGAAAACTGCCTTATGAAATTTATAAAACACATTTTCACTCAGCATAAAATACCGGCTGTCACAATACTCTCTCTCCTTGCTCTCATAGTTCTAGTCAAAGCCTTTGCCATAGGTTCGCCCTATGGTCCGGGCGATACTTTAGACCCAGCCTGCGCCCCAGGCGACACAAACTGTTTTGTCAGGATCTTTCCAGACCAAACCAGCAATGCTGGCAAATTCCTTAAGACCGACGGTTCAGTTGTCAGCTGGGATACAGTAGCCGCAGGCGTTACGGGCTCAGGTACCACAAACTATGTTCCTAAGTGGAGCAGTTCTACTGTTTTGGGTAATTCCGTTATCTATGATGATGGTACGAATGTGGGTATTGGGACAACAAACATGGTTTCTTCGGCCGCTTTAAAAATAAAAGGCCGTCTAATTGTTTCTACTCAAGAAGTAACAAATAATGATAACTATAATGCAATGCTTGAGGTTGGTATTGGTAATGGCGTGCTGTTTTCTAACAGCACCAATGGAGCCACGGCCAATAATCAATTGGGATATATATTTGGAGATGAGGGGTTGCAAATTTACGGTAGAAATAATTTAAGTACCAATAAATTTATTTTTAGCGGTAAGGCATCCGCCAATAGAATGGAACTATATTCAGATGATGCAAATGACAGCTTGAATTTTCTTAGCAATGGAGTCGTCAATCATACGCAAGTTTTTGGAAATGATGGTTTTAATCTCATAAAGGATAATGCGGCAACGACGACAGCAGCCACTTATTCTGCATTATCAGTGGTGAATTCAAATGCAACAGCTAATCGTTTATCAATAATTGGATTTACTAATTCCGCAAATGTTGCAAGAAATGCCTTTATTGGCGCAAGGTTTATAGATGCTAATAACGGCGAATTGTTTTTAGGTACAAAAAGTTCAGGAGTGGAATCAATAGGTGTTACTTTGGATAAAAATGGCAATGTGAGTATTGGAACAGCTACGCCATTTAGCAACTCACTTTTGTCTGTTAATGGTTCAATATCCATGCCAGCCAGCGGATTTTTGAGATTTAATGGTCTGGCAAGGTTTGGCGTTGTGCCGGCAGATAGTAGTTTTTACACGAGCATTCTAGCGAGTGGCAGCGGTGAGGGAATTAATTTTCTTAACAACGATGGAACAGTGAAGTTGATGACTATTGCTGATAATTCGGGGGGCGAAGGCAGGGTTGGCATTGGTTTTAACTACACAGCCGACCCTAGCGCTGTGTTGGATGTGCAATCAACGACAAAAGGCTTTAAGGTTCCAAGAATGACTGCGGCTCAGGCGTCAGCATTGCCGACCGGTCCGATTGACGCATTGATTTTGTATGTCACAGATACAGATGCGACTTTTACCAGCATTGGTTTTTGGGGATACGAAAACGGCACCTGGATTAAGCTCTAAAGCATAATAAAAGAATTTCTTTTCAGCTTTTTATAATTTTTGCTATAATAAGCCTAATTATTATTTAGTATTTTATAAAAATATGAGCATCTTAGACAGGATTTCTTTTTATGTTTTTTTAGCAGTAATTTTTATATTGCCTTTATTCTTTTTGCCGGCAACCGCTCTTTCGCTCGGAGTTGCCAAAGGTTTTATTTTTTCCATTGGCATTCTCATTTCGTTTGCTATTTGGCTGACAGCTCGTTTGGTTCAAGGTAAAATTGTTATACCAAAAAGCGCCTTGCTTTTGTCGGGCTTTGGCATAGTTTTATCTTTTTTTCTTTCAGCGATTTTTTCGCCAAATAAAGGTCTTTCATTATTTGGCCTGGGTTTTGAGATCGGCTCATGGTCGAATATTTTGATTTTGTTTTTGTCGATGTTTTTAGCTTCGGTCTTTTTTTCTAATTCTGAAAAAATAAAAAAGAATTATTTAGCCGCCTATGTTGCGCTGGCTTCCTCTTATTTTTTAATTGCTGCCAGTTCTTTGACTGTTCTTTTCTCCGGAACTCAGAGCTCGATCGCCAAGCTGGTCCCGTTCAATTTGGTTGGTAGCTTGAGCGACTTATCGATCTACTCCGGTTTTATTTTGATCATGACTCTCTTTGTACTGGAATTGCTCGATCTTTCGAAGATTGTAAAAATACTCGCTTCATTTTCGGCTATCTCAGCCTTGTTTTTTATGGCGATACTCAATTTTCCGCCAGCATGGATCACTGTCGGTATTTTTGCTTTGATTATCTTTATTTATAAATTGAGCCGCGGCAGCCATTCTGAAATTGAGGGTAGAGCTGGCTTCCCGACAGCTTCTTTTTTGGTTGTTGTTTTCTGTTTGATTTTTATGCTGGCTTACAGCTTGTTTGGAAATACAGTTTCAAATTATTTCGGCATCAATAATGCCGATGTTAGGCTTTCTGTTTCTGCGACTGCCAGTGTTGCAAAAGAGACTTTGAAACTAAGCCCGATTTTTGGCGCGGGGCCGGGCAGATTCTTGAATGCCTGGCTGCTCTACAAGCCTTCAGCTATAAACTTAAGCAATTTTTGGGATGCCAGTTTTAATTTTGGCTATGGCTTGATTCCGTCTTTCTTGATCACTTCTGGTATTTTAGGCGGTTTGGCTTGGCTGGTATTTATTTTACTTTTTGTTTTTCGAGCAGGTTTCCAGGCTATCAGAGCCTTGTCTAAAGACCAGAATGACAATTTCATGATCTTGAGTTCTTTTTTGGGCGCATTATATCTTTGGATTTTATCGATTATTTATGTGCCAGCTTTGCCTATTTTTGCTCTAGCTTTTGCGGTGACCGGTATTTTTGTCGGCGTTTTAGCCAATGAGAAAAAAAATGGCTGTTATGAGATCAGTTTTTTAAAAGATCCGAGAATCAGTTTTTTCTCAATTTTGGTTTTAGTTGTCTTGATCGGCTCTTCGATCACGCTCTCTTATGTTTTTGTTAAAAAATTTGCCGGGGCTGTTTATTTTCAGAAAAGCGCTCTAGCGCCGAATAATTCAGAAGGGGCGGATCAAGCTGAAAAAAATCTTTTAAAGGCGGTTTCTTTTGATAAAAATGATTTATATTTCAGATCCCTTTCAGAGGTTTATCTGATTAAGCTTGGCGATCTTCTCTCAAGACAGGATCTTTCGCCTGATGTTGTAAAAAAAGATCTTCAAGCAATGTTAAACAACGCCGAAAGCGCGGCCAATATGGCGATCGGCGAAGATAATGCCAATTACTCTAACTGGCTTGCTTTGGCTCGTGTTTATGAATCTATTTTGCCTCTAAAAATAGAAGGAGCTTATGAAAGGGCCAATAGCGCTTTGACTAAATCTTTGGAATTTAACCCTAAAAATCCAGCCATTTATCTCAGGCTGGCCAGGCTTGAAATTGCAAATAAAAATGAAGCCGGAGCCGAAAATTATATAAACAAATCGCTGGAACTTAAGTCGAATTATGTTGATGCCTTTGTTTTGCTCGCTGAGCTTAAAGCGGCGCAAGGCAAAAAAGATGAAGCTGTCAATCTGCTTGAAACTGCATTGTCTTTTGATCCGACGAATAAATTTATCGAGCAGGGGATAGAATCGCTTAAAAACTCCTCCATTTCAGTCGCTGAAGATATGGCCAAGGCAGAAGCCGGCGATAAAAATGCAGATTCATTAAAAACAGATGGTAAAAAGGGCAATTAATCTTTTGCACAAAGAATTCAGCAATATAAACCAAGCTGCTTTTCTGCTTGGTTTTTTTGCGATTTTGTCCCAAATTCTGGGCCTTTTCAGAGACAGGTCTTTGGCCCATTTTTTAGGGCCGTCGCAGGATCTCGATATCTATTATTCCGCTTTTAGAATACCGGATTTTATTTTTATTTCGATTGCCTCGCTCGCATCATTCACCGTTCTCATTCCTTTTTTGGCAGAGAAATTGAAAAATGATGATAGCGCTCAAAAGGCTAGAATATTTTTAAACAATGTTTTCAGTGTTTTTTTGATTATGATTGTTTTGGCAAGCTTGCTCGCATATATGCTCATGCCACATCTTTCTCGCTTGATCGCTCCAGGCTTTTCGCCGGAAATGCTTTCAAAGCTCTCGACTCTTTCTAGAATCATGCTTCTTTCGCCGATTTTCCTGGGGCTTTCCAATTTACTCGGCACGGTCACTCAAATTTATAATAAATTTTTTATTTATGCGATCAGTCCAATACTCTATAACTTTGGCATTCTTTTAGGCGTCCTAGTCTTTTATCCCCTTTGGCATTCTTACGGCTTGGTTATCGGCGTTATTTTGGGGGCGCTCTTGCATCTGGCCATTCAAATACCAGTCATAATCAGGCATGATTTTGTGCCGAGGTTTTCTTTTAAAGTAGATTTTAACCAAATCAAAGATGTCGTCATTTTATCTTTTCCGAGAACAATAGGCCTTGCGGTAAATAATTTGAGCCTGATCGCCATCCTTGCCATGGCTTCTTTCCAGAAAGAAGGCGCAATTTCAATATTCAATTTAGCTCTCAATCTTCAAATGGTGCCGGTTACGATCATCGGCGCTTCTTATTCTGTAGCCGCCTTTCCATCTTTGGCTCGATTTTTCGCCGCCGGAGAGAAAGATAAATTCATTGATCAAATTGCCGGCGCTGGCAGACAGATTATTTTTTGGTCCATGCCGGCGATCTTTTTATTTTTTGTCTTGCGAGCTCAAATCGTGCGGGTTATTTTAGGTTCCGGCCGATTTTCCTGGGCGGACACAAGGCTAACCGCTGCCGCTTTGGCTCTTTTTTCAATATCGATTCTGGCTCAGAGCTTGATTTTGCTTTTAGTCAGGGGTTATTATGCCGCCGGCCGCACAAAAAGGCCGCTCATAGTGAATGTCATTTTTTCATCTCTGACTATTTTGTTTGCTTACTTTTTGTCATGGTTATTTGTCAGGGCGCCGGAGTTTAGATTTTTTATCGAATCTTTTCTCAGAGTTGAGGACATTCAGGGGACTTCGATTTTGATGTTTCCGCTGGCTTATTCAGTCGGCACAATTCTTAATTTTTTCGGCCTTTGGTTTTTATTCCGCCGGGATTTTTTGGACCACAAAATCACATATCTCAGGCAGACATTTTTTCAAAGCTTGTGGGCCTCTTTTTTCATAGGCTTCACAGCTTATTATTTCTTGGGAGTTTTTGATGATTTTTTAAACATCAATACTTTTTTCGGCATTCTGGGTCAGGGCCTTTTTTCCGGAATTTTGGGCATTTTGGCCGGGGTGGTCATACTCTGGCTTTTGAAGAATGGGGAATTGAGCGATGCTTGGCAGACTTTCCGCATGAAGTTTTGGAAAAAGAAAGTCGTTGCTGAAAGCCTCGAACAGTTGTAATATGGACAGACAATGAATCAAGATTTCAAACTAAAAAATATACGCAATTTCAGCATTATCGCTCATATCGATCATGGCAAATCGACCTTGGCTGACCGCATGCTTGAAATTACCGGCACGATCGAGAAAAGGAAAATGAAGGATCAGGTTTTGGATACCATGGAGCTCGAAAGAGAAAGAGGAATTACGATAAAGATGCAGCCTGTGCGCATGGAATATGAAATGGATGGCGTTTTGTATGAGCTCAATTTGATCGACACGCCGGGACACATTGATTTCTCTTATGAAGTTTCCAGGGCGCTGAAGGCCGTCGAAGGCTCTATTTTGCTTGTCGATTCGACTCAGGGAGTCCAAGCGCAGACTTTGACGACCTTGGGCATGGCTAGAGAAAGCGGCTTGAAAATTATTCCGGTTCTTTCAAAGATAGATTCGCCGCTTGCCCGAGTTGATGATGTAAAAAATGAAGTGGTTAAACTGCTCGGCTGTGATCCAAGCGAGGTTCTTTTTGTATCTGGAAAAACCGGCGAGGGTGTCGACAAGCTTCTGGAAGAGGTTGTTAAAAAAGTCGAGCCGCCAAAAGAAGAATATCCGGAATCCGGCAGTTTCCGAGGACTTATTTTCGATTTTAAATATTCAAATCATAAAGGCATTATTGTTTATATCAGGACATTGGACGGTCAGGTTGCCAAAAATGATCATTTGATTTTTTCCGCTACCGGCGAAAAATTCACCGTGCTCGAAGTCGGCGCTTTTCAGCCAGAGGAGATTATTAAATCTTCACTTCAGGCCGGAGAGATCGGTTATATTGTGACCGGCATAAAGCAGCCCGGAGTCGGCCGAGTGGGCGATACTTTGACGACTGAGAAAAAACCACTGCCTGCAGTTACGGGCTATATGCAGCCAAAACCAGTCGTTTGGGCTTCTATTTACCCGGAGTCTCAAGATGACTTTCCTGTTTTAAAAGCCGCCCTGGGCAAGCTTAGGCTCTCTGATTCAGCATTTTCTTATGAAGAGGAGTCTTCCGGCTCTCTGGGCAGAGGCTACCGTACCGGATTCTTGGGCATGCTTCACCTCGAGATTATTACGGAGAGAATTAGAAGGGAATTTGATTTGAAAGTTATCGTGACAATGCCCTCGATCACTTACAGAATATCTTATAAGGGAGGCAAAGAAGAGACTATTTATTCTCCCTACTTCTTTCCGGACGATGGATTAATAGATCAGGTTTTTGAACCTTGGGTCAATGTGAAGATTATCACTCCGACGGATTATCTAGGTCCTATCATGCAGATGCTTTTTGACCATGAGGCGGAAATTGGCGAGACGGAAAACTTTGGCGATAATCGAGGAGCGATCAATGTCGAAATGCCCTTGCGTGAATTGATGAGAAATTTTTTTGACGAGTTGAAAAGCGCATCCTCAGGTTATGCGTCGATTTCTTATGAAATTGGAGATTTTCGCAAAGCTGATGTCGTTCGTTTGGATATATTGGTCGCCGATGAAGTTGTGCCGGCTTTTTCCAGAGTTGTTTCCCGCAGGAAGGTCCAAGATGAAGCCGAGAAAGCCGTCGAGAAGCTTCATAGCATTCTGCCTAGGCAAATGTTCGTAACCAAGATCCAGGGCAAGGCCTTGGGCCGAATTCTTGCTTCTCGCACGATTTCAGCCTTTAGAAAGGATGTGACCGGCTATTTGTATGGCGGCGACATAACCAGAAAGATGAAACTTTTAGAGAAACAGAAGAAAGGCAAGAAGAAAATGAAAGAGCGCGGAAGAGTAAATATTCCGCAGGATGTCTTTTTGAAAATGATGAGGAATGAGAAAATCGATTAGATTATCTGAAAATCGGAGTATAGAGCAGGATCATGCTCACAATGACCAATCCGCAAAGGATAACCCAAAAGATTTGAACTTTTTTTCTGTTTTTTTGATTAAATAACATAGTTTTTTATTGTATACTTTTAATGTAATAATTAAGCAGAGACAGTATATCAAAAGATGGCTGAATATCAAAAAAATCAAAAGTGGCAAAATATATTGTATTCCAAGGGGTCTTTGATCGCATTGTCTGTTTTTTTATTGCTTCTTATTTACAGTATTTTTAAAACTGTGCCGAAAAACAGGGAAGCCGTAAGAAATAGAAATATTGCGATGAGGCAATATCAAAATCTTTCCAGCGAAGCCGCCTTGCTCAAGGCTCAAGTCGAGAAATTGAAGACTGCAGACGGTGTCGAGGAGAGCGTCAGGGATAAATTTCGTGTAATCAAGGAAGGGGAAGGCTTAGTCGTAATTGTCGACGAACCCAAGGACGAGCCTAAAAATGAAAATCCAGATAATAAGGGTTTATGGAGCTTTTTAAAGGGGCTTTTTGAATAGCAATATAGTTTTTCGCACAGAATTTATTCTTTTGTTTACTTTTGAAATTTGATATAATCACTCTGCTAAATATTTATAAATTTAATTTTCCGCTGAGGCGGACATAAAAATATGCACAAAATTACAGTTTACAGCACTCCGAATTGCGTTTATTGCCACATGGCCAAGGACTTTTTCAAGGAAAATAATGTCGCTTACGAAGAACACAATGTCGCCATTGACCAAGTAAAGAAAGAAGAAATGATCGACCTTTCCGGACAAATGGGTGTGCCGGTTATTGCTATCGATGATCAAATCATCGTTGGTTTCAATAAGCCAAAAATCAAAGAAATTCTGGGACTCTAATTTAGATATGCCCATTGTTTTGTGCTCCCGGCAGGAATCGAACCTACAACTATTCCTTAGGACGGAACTGTTATATCCATTTAACTACGGGAGCTTTTTTGCTTTCAATTTTATCTAATTGTGCTAATATACTAGCATGGATATGGATATTAAGGAATTGTTACAGGCCAATCTGAAGATGGCGACCGAAAACAATAATCTTTTAAGGAAAGTATACAAGGTCCAGAGAAGGGCTCAGATTTTCAAGATTATTTATTGGATTTTTGTAATAGCCATCGCTCTGGGAGCCTTTTATTATATCAATCTTTTTATTCCACAATTCATGAAGTTCTACAATTCAGTAGGAGGCCTGACAACTTCTTTTCCTGATATCAGTCACCTTGCTGATTTGTTGAATCAGATTAAGAAATAGAACTTTTTTAAAGTTTAATAAAATTACACCCAGGTATGCTGTCTTGGCTAGCTCAAGATTCATTAATGGGTTTAATGTAAATTTAAAGTTTTATGAAATTACACCCAGGTATGCTGTCTTGGCTAGCTCAAGATTCATTAATGGGTTTAA
>CAZUZG010000013.1:11845-16949 GCA_964624665.1 uncultured Candidatus Saccharibacteria bacterium
AATCTGTTGACATGTCAATTTAAACATGCTAACCTGTAGAAGCTGGCAAGTCGATGCAACGGATCAGCATTGTCGTCGGAGTTATGACGACATGGACAGTTGCCCTCTGATATGACGATCCTTCGGTCATTAAAAGGAGGAATAACGAAGGGCCCCGACCACCGAAGTGTTCCGGTCTAAGGGGAAAAAGAACACACCATGATAGCCCTTGAACTTAGTTTCGAGGGCTTTTTTATTACCTATAATATATTCAACAAAAAACCTCGCCTTAAGGCGAGGTTTTTTGAATTTAAACAGATTTGATTTTGACGCTGTGCTTCTTTTCTTTGTCGATTTTAGGAAGCTTGATGATGAGGAGTCCGTGCTTTTCAGTCGCTTCAGCTTCTTCTGGTTCGACTTCTTGGGGGAGGAGAATTGTTCTAGAAAATGAACCCCAATACAATTCCTGGACAAAATAATTGTCCTCATTGATGGTTTTGCTTCTTTCTCTTTTGCCTTTGATTGTAATCATGTCGCGAGAAATGCTGATCTGAAGCTCTTCAGGCTTTACTCCGGCGGCCATGGTTTGGACTACGATATCTGTCGGCGTTTCGTAAACATCGACAGTTAATTGGCCCTCTTCTTCGTCGGCCCATTCAGAAGTTCTCAAGCTTGTTTCATTTTCAGCTTCTTCCATCATGGATTCCTCGTCGTCGACTTTCATGCCATTATTTAATCTTTGAAAAAACGAATTTTTTTTGAACATATTTTTTTCAGCTTTAAGCTGGCTCTTGTCCGCTTGGAGCGGAATTATTAATAATAACTTTATCCGGATTTATGCGCCTCAATTTTTCCATAATCAAAATGAAGATAATGGTCAGCACCCAAAGGAATCCAAAAACTTTCAAATAATCTTCACCGTTATTCTTTATTATAAAAAAATTAAAAGTGCTGTGCAAGCCGATCGCCATGATTATCCCGCCGATAAGGTAAAATTTCCTGACAAACCATTCCTTGCCGAAGGCGAGGCCGAGCCCCGCGCCGATCATGCCGCTCGCTACGGCATGGAGCAGCGTTGCGCCCAAGAAACGTAAATTGCCGGTGATAAGATTGACTGTTGTGTCGCCGCCCAAAGCGCCTGGGTGATACAAGAATAAAATATTTTCAATCGCGGCAAAGCCCAGGGCTGAAGTTATGAAATACATTGGGAAATCTATCGGTTCTTCAAGGTATCGGCTTTTTAGGGCAATCAAAGCCACCGCCATGTATTTCATTATTTCCTCGATCGCTGCCCAGGCTATGATCAGATGATTTTTGTCGGTCAGTTGCGTTTTGGCGAATTTTTCAAGAGGCAAAACGACAAAGATGCTCAAGGCTCCGAGTATGAATGTGAAAAACAGGAGCCCTTTCGGCTCCGGATGCTCGCTGTCTTCCTTCAGCCAAAACCAAAGCCAAAGCAGGGCGGGCAAGACTCCGACAGCAACAGCAAATATGATTGTATTATAATTTTGCATTGGGCCAATTTTCTACGATTAGTAATTTTTTGTTCTTCATTGGTATTATACTCCAAAGTTCTTCTGTAACATATGGCATGAATGGATGAAGAAGTTTTAGAGAAGTTGTTAGAATATGAAGTAATGTCCATTTGCGAGAATTTTTTTCTTTATCGCTTTCACTGGAGAATATTTTTTTACTTTCTTCTAATATGACATCAGCAAAGCGATGCCAGACATAATGATAAATTTTATCGCCGGCCAGGTAAAATTTCAGACCTTCAATTTCATTTGTGGATTCGGCGACGAGAGCATTAAGTTCGCTTAATAATTCATCATCTTCTTCCGTGATTTCCGGCTTATTTTCGTAATTGGCGTTTTCGGTATTTTCCAATACAAATCGAGAGATGTTCCAAATCTTATTGGCAAAATTTTTATAGCCTTTGATTTTTTCTTCGGCGAGCTTGATGTCGGTGCCGGGCGCCGTGCCGACGACGAGCGACATGCGGCCGGCATCAGCGCCGTATTTATTTGCGACATCGATCGGATCAATGCCGTTGCCTAAAGACTTGGACATTTTTCGGCCTTGGGCATCGCGTACCGTGCCGTGCAGATAGACTGTATGAAAGGGAATAGTGTCGAGCGCGTAGCCAGTCATGAGTATCATGCGAGCGACCCAGAAGAAAAGAATTTCATAGCCGGTTTCCAAGACATCGGTCGGGTGATAGATTTCCAGATCTTTTGTCTGCTCAGGCCAGCCGAGGGTTGAAAACGTCCACAAAGCCGAAGAAAACCAAGTGTCCAAAGTGTCTTCATCTTGCTTCCATTCGTCACCATTTGGCGCTTCAATGCCGACATAAATTTCTTTTTCTTTATACCAGACAGGAATGCGATGACCGTACCAGATCTGTCTCGAAATGCACCAGTCGCGCAAATTTTCAATCCAGTGGAAATAAGTTTTATTGAAATGATCTGGAATTATTTTAATCTGATTATTTTTCAAAGGCTCGCGCATAATTTCTTTTAAAGTTTTGCCGCGGCCTGGAATTTCTTTATTTACGGCGACAAACCATTGCAATTTCGGCAAAGGTTCTATGATGCCATTTGTCCTTTCAGCCATGGAAATATTTTGCGTGATTTCTTCCTCTTTTTCCAAAAGGTTTTCTTTTCTTAGCCATTCGACGATAATTTCTCTAGCTTCAGTTGTCTTTTTGCCTTTAAGTTCTGGATTTTCAACGCTCATCTTGGCGTATTCGTTGATAACCGGCACAAGAGGCAGATTGTGCCTTTCCGCAATTTCCCAGTCAGTCATGCTGTGTGCCGGAGTCACGCCCAGGGCGCCGGTGCTGTATTCTTTGTCTACGGCCGCGTCGGCAATAATTTTTATATGAATCGGCACGCCGGCAAAATTCAAGTCAAATTCTTGGCCGACATATTTGGCGTAACGCTCGTCTTCAGGATGCACAGCGACTGCCGTATCGCCGACTTTAGTTTCCGGGCGAGTTGTGGAAATAGAAATAGGGAAGTCAGCCGAATATTTAAATGTGTAAATTTTAGCTTTTCGTTCTTCGTGGATCACTTCATCGTCGGACACGGTTGTCTGACCTTTTGGGTCCCAGTTGACGACTCTGTAACCTTGGTAGATTAGGCCGTCATCATACATTTTTTTAAACATGGTTCTGACAGCCAAAGTTCTTTTTTCATCCAAAGTAAAAGCTTCACGCGACCAGTCGCAAGAGGCGCCCATGGCTTTGACCTGTTCGATAATCGTATCGTGGCTTTGCTTGGCAAAATCATTCACTTTTTTTAAAAGTTCTTCTCGGCCGAGATCGTGGCGGTTCTTGCCCTCAGTTTTTAATATTTCTTTTTCGACCTTGGACTGGGTCGCTATTGCGGCGTGGTCGGTGCCGGGAATCCAGAGAGTTTTAAAGCCCCGCATGCGATGATATCGGATCATGATGTCTTCGACGGTCAGCATCGAAGCGTGGCCCATGTGGAGGATTCCTGTGACATTGGGCGGCGGCATGATGATCGTGAAAGACTTGGCGTCGGATTTAGCGATGCCTTTTTCTATGCAGATGTCAGGATTGAAAAACCCGCTTTCTTCCCAGAGCTTATAAATTCTTTTTTCCGTCTCTTGCGGGTTATATGGTTTTAATAGTTTTTCGTCGATGGACATCTGTAAAATATAGCATTTAAAGGCAGCATGCTCAAATTTATAATTCTAAATTGCCTTGAGCTTTTATTTTGCCCCGAGCGGAGCCGAAGGGTCTTTTTTTATTTAAATACTGAAAATATCCGGCCAAAGCGATCATGACAGAATTGTCCGTCGATAGTTCTTTGGTCGGGAAAAGCAGATCGGTTTCTTTTTTGTCTATTTTTTCTTCAAATGTCTTTTTAAGACGCTTATTTGCGGCGACACCTCCGGCGACGATAAAAGTTTTTATCTTATATTTTTTTATAGCTTTTAAAGTTTTACTGACTAAAACCTCAACAGTGGCATCTTCGAATTCTCTGGCGATTTCAGCCTTGATTTTGTCATTCAAGTCTGGGATTTTTTTTATCAAATATAATACGGCGGTTTTTAAGCCGGAAAAAGAGAAATCAAAATCCTTGGTGTTTAGCATTGGTCGAGGGAGATTAATAACGCCAGGATTGATGTTTTGTTCAGCGCGCATATCTCGCTGTTGCGAGATTGCTATGCTCGCGCCGCCGCGCTGTGCAATGCTTCTCAAAACATCAATCCTGGCTTTTTCAGCTAATCTTGAAATTTCTGGTCCGCCTGGGTATGGCAGGCCGAGCATGCGGGCGACCTTGTCGAAAGCCTCGCCGGCGGCATCATCTCTAGTCTGGCCGATTTTTTTATATTTAAGAAAATCTTTCATTAAAATAAGTTCCGTGTGTCCGCCGGAGACCAAAAGAGATAAAGCAGGGAATTCTATCGAGTTAATAAAGAAATTACGAGTGTCTGGCTGACTCCCTTCCGAGGACCGAGTAATTTTTTTATTAACGAGATCTGGTACTAATACTGAAAAAATATGTCCTTCCATGTGATTGACCGGTATAATTGGAATATTCCAGATTAAAGACAAAGCTTGGGCGAAGTTGATGCCGACCCAGAGCGCCGGCTCAAGCCCTGGTCCGCGAGTGACGGCGATCGCGTCGATTTCAGGTTTTTTTATTTTCGGCATTTCTTTCAAGAAATATTCCAGCAATTCCAGCTCTCGCTCTAAAAGTTTTTCTAACTTTTTGGAATTTTTTAATATCTGAGGTTTTGAAATTTTCAGAAGCTTAGCCTCTTTTAATGTTTTTATGAATAGGGGAAAAATATTCTTGCTGTGTTCGCGTTTGGCCATCATCGGAAAAACGCCTCCATATTGCCTGTGAAGTTCGATCTGGGAGGCAATATTATTGGATAGGATCTTGAAAGATTTTTGCCTTGTTGTTTCTTTTATTTCCAATACGCTTAAAGCTGTTTCGTCACAGCTTGTTTCAATCGAGAGGATTTTCATAATTTGTGGGCGATAGAGGATTCGAACCTCTGACATCGTCAACGTCAATGACGCGCTCTACCAACTGAGCTAACCGCCCAAATTTAACTATCTACCTACCAAAACAGCTAACCGTCCAAA
>CAZUZG010000014.1:0-16772 GCA_964624665.1 uncultured Candidatus Saccharibacteria bacterium
TCATTAAGAATTTGAAATCGGAAGAATTTTTGCGGATTAGGGTTGGAATAGCTTCAACTACACCTGCCGGCAAGCTCAAAAAACCAAAAGGAGAGAAAGCGGTCATTACTTATTTAATGAGCCAATTTAAAGACAAGGAAATGCTTGAATTAAAAAAACTAGCCAAAAAAATTCCCGAAGTCATTAGTGTCCTGATGACCGAAGGCTCAAACAAAGCGATGAGTTTGTTTAATAAATAAAAACCCAATAAATACAGGCTCTTGCAGTAGGGTGTCCAACAAAGGAGCTTGTGCGACATATTCACTTTTTGAGTGAAGTTTGTGAGAAAACAAATAAACCAGCCTTGGCGTTAAAATTCCATAACGGAGTTTGTTTAATAAATAGAACTATATATAATTACCATATGAATAAAAAAATCATTGCTTTTGGTATTGTTCTACTAGTTATCGCCAGTGTTGTATTTTATAACCTTGGAAAAATGAGAGGCGTTATTTCTTCTGAATCGACAAAGACTACAACTCAATTTGAACCTACAAATACCGTTTCTGTTCAAGATTCAAAAAAAGAAATAGAAAATGTTGATCGTTATGTTTGGGAATATGATAAGGAAAATAATGAATCAATTACTATTGAATATAAAAAAGGTTGGAGTGTTTTTAGTATAGACGGAATAATAAGATTATCTCCTCCAATTCCATCTGGAGTTAGTGAATATCATAGTGATGAGTATATTGAAATTTTTAATTCAGATCGATGCCCAAAAGATACAGGGAATAATCCAAAATTCACTAGATGTGTCGGAACTATTAATATTCAATCACCAAGTCGTGATATAAATTTCATGAAAGAGCTTGATTTTATTTTCAATAATATTAAATAACTTGAAAATCATAAAAAATCCGCCATATGGCGGATTTTTTATGATTTAACTTTAGTTTATTTCTGTTCCTCTAAATAGGTTAGAGTCATTCTCTGATCTTTTGGATCAAAGAGCGTGACTTGGAAATTATAAGTCTTGCCGAGTTCTAGTTTTTCTTTGAGTTTAGTATCTGAACCAAAGGTAGAATTGTGGACCAAGCCCGCAACACCTTCTTTGATAGAAACCAAAGCGCCGTGTTTGTTGTATTTGATAACGACACCCTTGATGATGTCACCCTTTTTGAGTTTAGTCTCAAATTCTTTCCAAGGATTTTCTTTCAAAGCTTTGATGGAAAGAGAAATCTTGCCGTCTTTTACTTCGATGATTTTCGCCTTGACCATATCGCCGACTTTAAACATTGTCCTCGGATCGTCTACCAAGCCCCAGTCGATTTCAGAAATATGCACCAGGCCTTCCAGGTTTTCTTCGAGCTTCACAAAGATGCCGAAGTCGACGATGCCGGCGACAGAACATTCCAATTCATCTCCGACATGATATTTGCCGACGATTTCCTGTCTTTCTTCCGGATTGCTGTCTTTCTCAGAGAAGATCAATTTGCCTTCCTTTGGAATAGCGCCGATCATGATGACAGAAATTTTCTGTCCGGTCAGCCTCTTCAATTCTTTCAAGATTTTATCTTTGTCGCCGTCTGTTACGCGAGGGTAGTGTTCAGACTTGAGCTGTGAAGCCGGAAGGAATCCCTGAATGCCTTGCCATTCCAAGATCAATCCGCCTTTGTTCGCATCTTTGATCGCAAGCTCGAAGACAGTCTTGTTTTTGATGGCGATTTCCGCATCACTCCATATTAGAGCCTGTTTAGCCTCCTTGAGCGACAATTCGACATAGCCGTTCTCATTTTCTTTTTCGACGATTTTCGCCTTGACCATGTCGCCGATATTTATTTTCCTTAGGATATCTTTGGCATTTTGGAATTCTCGTCCATAAATGATGCCTGTGCCGAAGGGCGCAAGGTCGATATAGACCGCTGATTTTTCAATGCCAATAACCGCGCCTTCGATCAAATTGTCCTTTTCTGGCGCTGTTAAGGTTTTATCTTCCATTTCATAACCCAATTCTTCTGCTACTTCTTCTGTTTTGGTTGTTTTTTCAGTCATAAATTATATTAAAAATCCGCCAATAGGCGGAAAATGGGCCCGAGGTTTTCCGCCAGATGCGCGGAAGGTTAGCCAAGGGACCGCCTAATAAATATATGCTTTCATCTTAGTAAAATATTTGCTATAATGCAAGCATGATTATAAGTTATTTCGGCAAAGAGTTTTTCAAAATCAGCCAGGGCGACCTTGTCATTGCGCTTAATCCTGTCAGCAAAGATTCGAGCCACAAGGATAAAATTTCAAAATTCGGCTCCAGCATTGCCTTGATCACGGCGAACCATGCCGACTATAATGGCGTTGAAAATGTGACTTATGGCGAAACCGCCCCTTTTGTCATTTCCGGTCCGGGTGACTTTGAAATAAAAGATATTTATGTCCGCGGCCTTTTGACCAATACCGAGATAGGCAAAAATAAATATATCAATACGATTTACAATTTCACGATTGATGATATAAAAATATGCTTTCTCGGAGCTTTGTCCAAAGATATCTTGAGCAATGTGCGCGAGGCGATCGGCACTCCCGATATTTTATTTGTGCCGATCGGCGGCGGCGATGTTTTGGATTTCAAGGAAGCTTACAAGATTTCTTTGTCGCTTGAGCCGAAGATTATCATCCCGATGGATTATGGCGAAGACAGGCAGAAAGATGCTCTTAAGAATTTTTTGAAAGAAGGCGGTTCAGATAAAGTCGAGCCGATCGAAAAACTGACTCTCAAGAAAAAAGATTTGGAGGGCAAAGACGGAGAAATCGTTGTCCTTAAGCAATAAATGAAAGAGTTTATAAAAAAACTTCAGAAAAAGCCCGAACATAAGAGAAAGCAGATCTTGTATCTGTCGACTGCTGTTTTAGGAGGCATAGTCCTGATCTTTTGGGCATATACGCTCGGACACAGGTTTTCAAAAGTTTCCGCTTCATCATTTCAGAATGATTTGAAGCCCTTCGGGATTATTAAAGATGATGTTGTCGGCAGCCTTAAAGAAGCGCAGGGCGGCAGGTAGTTGTGTTATAATTAGATCCAATATTTTATGGCCAAAGAAAAAAAGGACAATAATAAAGAAAATAATGAAATAAAAGAGCCCCATCAGAGCATTATTTCAAGAAACATTACGACTGAAATGAAAGAGTCGTATTTGGACTATGCCATGTCTGTCATCACTTCCCGCGCTTTGCCGGATGTCAGAGACGGCCTGAAGCCGGTCCACAGGAGAATTCTTTTTTCAATGCATGAACTCGGCCTTACTTCGTCTGCGCGTTTTAGAAAGTCAGCCTTGGTCGTGGGTGATGTTTTGGGCAAGTATCATCCGCATGGCGATACAGCAGTATATGATTCCATGGTTGGAATGGCGCAGGATTTTTCTTATAGGTATCCGCTGGTTACTGGCCAGGGCAACTTCGGCTCGATCGACGGCGACGGCGCCGCGGCAATGCGTTACACCGAAGCAAAGATGTCGCAATTATCTTCTCTTTTACTCAAAGATCTGGAGAAGGATACGGTGGATTTCAGGCCAAACTATGACGCGACCCGCAAAGAACCTTCTGTTTTGCCTGCCGTCGTGCCGAATCTCCTATTAAACGGCACTTTGGGCATCGCCGTCGGCATGGCGACAAATATTCCGCCGCACAACTTATCTGAAGTTATTGATGCGTCTATTCATTTGATTGAAAATGAAGATGCGACGACCGAAGATCTGGTCAAATTTGTAAAAGGTCCGGACTTTCCGACCGGCGGCATAGCTTTCGGAGAAAAAGATATCTTGCACGCTTATGCGACCGGACGCGGCGGCGTTATTACACGCGGTGAGGCCGAGATAGTCGAACAAAAAAGCGGCTTGTTTCAAATTGTCATTACATCCATACCGTATCGCGTAAACAAGGCCGACATGATCGTTTCGATTGTCGACCTGATCCATGAAAAGAAGCTAGAAGGCATAAAAGACATTCGCGATGAATCAACGAGAGACATCCGCGTAGTCATCGATCTAAAAAGCGGAGTGCATCCGCAAAAAGTTTTAAACTATATTTATAAGCATACAGCTTTGGAGACAACTTTTCATTTCAACATGCTGGCTATCGTCGACGGCACGCCTCAAACTCTTTCATTGAAAACCATTTTGAGCGAGTTTATTTCTCATCGACAAGTCGTAGTCAGGCGCGCGGCAGAATTTGACCTCAGAAAAGCCGAAGAAAGAGAGCACATACTTCTCGGCTTAAAGAAAGCCCTCGATCATATCGACAAAGTCATCAAGACCATCAGGGCTTCAAAAGACACTCCGACCGCCAAGATAAATTTGATGAAAGAGTTTAAGTTCAGCGAAATCCAAGCAACAGCGATTTTGGAAATGAAGCTTCAAAAACTGGCTTCTTTAGAGAGAAAAAACATAGAAGACGAACTCAAAGAAAAACAGGATTTGATCAAAGAGCTTAAAGATCTATTAAAGAGTCCTAAAAAAATATTGAAAGTCATATCAGATGACCTTGCTCAAGTTAAGGCAAAATACGGCAATGAACGCAGGACCAAGATCGTCAAAGGCGGAGTCAAGGCTATTTCAGAAGAAGACCTAATACCGGAAAAAGAATCGGTTTTGGTTTACACCGAAGGCGGCTATGTCAAGAGAACCGATCCTTCCGAATATCGCAATCAAAAAAGGGGAGGCGTCGGCGTTGTCGACCTCGAAACCAAAGAGGAAGATTTTGTCACGCATTTGGTTTCCGCCAATACTCACAGCGATCTTCTATTTTTTACCAATTCCGGCAAGGCTTTCCAGATAAAGATGTATGATATTCCGGAAGGCCGACGAGCGACCAAGGGCAAATCGATTATGAATTTCCTGTCTTTGAGCGCAGATGAAAAAGTCACTTCGATTTTGCCGACGCCAAAGGAGATTAAAAAGAAGACTCTAAATATGATTATGGTCACCAGAAAGGGCGTGGCTAAAAAAGTTTCCGCCGAAAGTTTCAAGGATGTCCGCAGGAGCGGCTTGATTGCTATCAAGCTCGAGAAGGGCGATCAGCTCGAATCAGTGTTGTTTGTCGAAAAAGGCGACGAGGTTATGATAGCGACTACTCTTGGCCAATCTATCAGATTTAAAGAATCAGACATCAGGGAAATGGGCAGGAATGCCGCTGGCGTCAGGGCCATAAAAATCGGTTCCGGCGACAGCGTGATCGGCGTAGATATCATCAAGCCGGACCAGAAAGATGCCGCGCTTCTAACCATGAGCTCTAATGGTCTGGGTAAGAAGACATTGCTCAAAGAATACAAGATCCAGAAAAGGGGAGGCTCAGGCATAAAAACCGCCAAAGTGACTCCGAAGACCGGCAAGCTGATCGTCGCAAAAATAGTCAGAGATCAGCAGGAACTCATCGCTATTTCTCAGAAAAGCCAAGTGATCCGCGTTAACCTCGACACCATTCCGTCGCTCGGCCGGCAAACACAAGGTGTTTCCATTATGCGCCTCCGCGCCGGCGACAGCATCGCTTCTGTCACTTGTTTATAAAATATGAATTTTTCTGATCCATTAAAAAACATACAGCAATTTGGATTAAAAGAAGGTTTTATTGTGGCTGATCTCGGTGCCGGTTCAGGTTTTTACACTTTTGCCTCCGCCAAGATCACGGGCAACAATGGCAGGGTTTATGCGATCGATGTAGATAAAGATTTGCTTGAAAAAATCAAATCTGAAGCCAAACATTCAGGCCTTTCAAATATTGATGTTATTCTGGGCGACGCAGAACAGCTTGGCGGTACAAAACTAGGCGATGGCGTTTTAGACAGGACGATTGTTTCAAATATTTTATTCCAAGCTGAAGATAAAAAATCTTTGGCCGGAGAGGTTTATCGAATTCTCAAAAAAGACGGCCGGGTTCTGGTTATAGATTGGACAGATTCTTTTCGCGGCATGGGTCCTCAATCCAAGGATGTAGTTTCAGAAAAAACCGCCCGCGAGATTTTTGAAAAAGAAGGTTTCAGTTTTGAAAAAACCATAGATGCCGGAGCGCATCATTATGGTATAATATTCAGGAAATAATTTGAGCATTGGCTTTTTATGTCTAAACTTCAAATCATCCTTATTATTGTTTGTATTGTAGGATTCTTGGCCGGAGTTTTTATTTTTGCCGGCATTATTCCGGTCGGCACTTCTAGTACGACTACCGCAACTGGCAATGTTGTGCTTTGGGGAACGATCAAAAAGGATCTGATTGAAAATACGATAGATGAATTTAATAGGACAAATAAAACTTATAGAGTTGTTTATGTCCAAAAAGATGCAAATGCTTTGGATCGCGATCTGACCGAAGCTTTGGCGAGCGGCACAGGTCCGGACCTTTTCTTTTTGCCGGAAAATCTCATTATCAGGCATGCTGACAAAGTTTTGCCGATCCCTTATGCGACTTTGCCTGAAAAAGATTTCAGAGACACTTTTATCAGCGAATCCGAGCTTTTTCTGAGTAAAGACGGAATACTCGGTTTGCCTTTTACTATTGATCCGATGGTCATGTATTACAATCGAGACTTGCTTGAAGGCGCCGGTGTTGTGAATCCGCCTGAATACTGGAGCGATTTTTCAGATTTGGTTAAAAAAGTGACCGTTTTGGGCCAGAGTAAAAATATTTTGAAAAGTGCGGTCGCTTTTGGAGAGTTTTCAAATGTCGCCAATGCCAAGGATATTATTTCCGCGATCCTGATTCAAAACGGCAATTCGATCGTCGCCAGGACTAGCTTTGGTGATGTTGCCGGCTTTAGCTCAACTCTCGCTTACTCTTCATCCGGCCAGACCAATACTTCTGAATCAATTTTGACTTTCTATACAGACTTCTCAAATCCGATTAAAGACGCGTATTCCTGGAACAGGTCTTTGCCGTATTCCAGAGATGCTTTTATTTCCGGCGATCTGGCGACTTATTTTGGTTTTGCGAGCGAACTTTTAGATATCCAGTCTAGGAATCCAAATTTAAATTATGATGTAGCAAAGTTTCCACAGACTAAAGACGGCAGAATAAAAGCGACATTCGGCCGGATGAATGCTCTAGCTATGGCTAAAACTTCTAAAAATTTACCTACCGCTTATACTGCCGCAGTCGCTATGACATCGGCTGATTTTATCGGCAAACTATCTGCGATTACCGGACTTCCACCAGTTAGGCGCGATTTATTGGCTATTAGGCAAGTCTCGCCTTACTACATGCAGACTTTTTATGATTCAGCTTTGATTGCAAGATCATGGTTTGATCCTTCTGATGTTGAGACCGATAATATTTGGCGGACGATGATCGAAGACATATCTTCCGGCCGTTCGCTTGCCGGTCAATCGGCGCAAAGGGCGGCCGGTGTATTGGACGGACTATTGAAATAATCCATGAAAATTTTAAATTTAAAGCAAAAGATTTCAATTTTCGCTCTTGTGTTTTTTGCTTTGCCATTCATGTCTTTTGCTCAAAATCAAACTCCGCCCACTGTTACATCTGGAGCTTCAAACATAACTCAAACTTATGCCAAGGCTGACATATTGTTCAGTTATTATGACCCCACAACTTCGCTCATCGAAATAACTTACGGAGAAGCGACTCCGGATGACCATGTTATAAATCAAAAGACCGAGATAGTTTATAGCTTGCTGGCCGACGGCCCATTTTTGTCGCCATCTTTGTTTTATGAATTAAGTAATCTTAAGCAAAACACCACATATAATTACATCATTAAGTACAAAGTTATCGGCTTCAGTCTTATTACCAGTCCGGTCTTTTCATTTAAAACCTTGCCAAATCCAGCCTTGGATTTTTTATTGGCTCCAAAAAATATTAAAGAAAATGAGGCCGAAATAGACGCTAAATTTTTAGGTCCGCTCATTTCAGGGCTTCAGGTCGGAGTTGAGTACGGCATTCGTGGTTTTTCTTCCAATTCCGGACCGCTTTCAATATCCGGAGAAGAACTCAGGGATTTTTCTTTTCTTTTGCCGAATTTGAATCAAGGTACGACCTATCAATACAGAATGTATGATGTAAATGATTATTATTATCCGAGCCATACAGCGACTTTTACCACGGCAGGCTCTTTATCCATAAATGCCGTTTCTCAGGCCTATGACATGACTTCAACTTCTGCCAGGATTTCCGGCTTCATCTTGAATACCAATCCCGGCACTCGCCATTTCAGGATAGAGTATGGAGAAGGGGGCAGTTATGATTTGAAAACTGATCCTCTGGTGTTTGATATAAACGGAAATTTCGGCCCAATTACTTTGAGTAATTTGAAATCAAATACGACCTATAATCAAAGGCTTGCCGATGATGACGGCGTCTTTAAGCCTTCTGCGTCCAATACTTTTAAAACCCAGCCCGTTGCTTCTTCCGGATCTTCTGTGTTTTCTCTGGCCAATCCATATAAAGGCCTTGTACCAAAGTGCAATACCGACACATATCAAAAGGGGGAGAAGATAATTATGATTAAAGATAAAAGCGGTCAGGAAAAACCCGTCGACCAAATCGGTGAATTCAAAAATCCTTGCGATTTTGCTTATTTGATGATTCTCGTGAAAAATGTAATCCGTTTTGCAATCTTTGATCTTTCATTGCCTGTTGCCACGATCGCCTTCGTTTATGGCGGATATTTATTGATGACTTCCGGCGACGATCCCGGAAATCGTAAAAAAGCCAAAAGCATGATCATTAAAGTTTTCGCAGGTTTGGCGATAGCCATGGCTGCCTGGGTCGTAGTAAATACCATCCTTACCAGCCTTATTCCAGCCGACAGATTGCAGGAATATTCGCTTCTAAAAACTTTTCTATAGTTATTTGAGTAGGTTTATTGTATAATTCTGGACATGAATAAAAGACTTATTAAATCTAAAGGCATAGCGATATTCGGTTTTTTTATCGTGCTTTCTTTTTTATTTTTGCCGGCCTTTTTGAATACCAAAGTTTTTGCGCAAGGTTTAGTTAGCGGCCCTGTTACTTCCGCTGTTGATGGTCTAGAAAATCCGATTGCCGGAGTGGATACTTTGACCGGTTTTGTAAAAAAAATTTTGGACATAGTCATGACCGTTGGCGTGCCGGCTGTGGCCTTGGCTATCATTTATTCCGGCTTTCTGTTCGTTAAAGCCCAGGGCGATCCAAAAGCTTTGGAAACCGCTAAGCAGACTCTAGTTTGGACTGTAATTGGCGCCGCTGTATTATTAGCTTCATGGATCATTGCGCAGGCTGTCTGCGAGACGGTTAGCGATATCGGCGGCGGCGTCTTTGGGTCATGCAAATAATTATGAAAATTTTATTTAAAAATAAAATATTAATATTGAGTGCCATTTTTGTTTTCTTTGCTCTGAATACAGTTCAGGTTTTTGCCCAAGGTTCTTCGTATGGTCCAGTTGCGCCTAATAGCTCAATTTATGGCCCTGTGACTCCCGGTGGCGACGGGTCAGTGAGTGGTCCTGTTGCCGTGTCCTTTTGCCCTGGCAGTACCGACAGCATTACCGGTCTGATTCATTGGGTGATTTGTCTGATTACCGATTCAATCATGCCTCTTCTTGTTACTGCAGGCATTGCCTATTTTATCTACGGAGTCATAAGGTATGTTATCGCCGGTGACAGCAAAGAGAGGGAAGAGGGCAAACAACTTATGATCTGGGGCATTATCGGCCTTTTTGCCATAGTTTCCATGTGGGGCTTGGTCAAGCTTTTGGCTGCTACTTTTAACATAAGTTTTGTTATTCCACAGCTCCAGCAATAATTTTGGCAGTATACATATTTATCGGCCTGTGATATTATTATTAGCATAAAAACACGGTCGTTTTTAATTATTATTTTAAATTTAAAGAAAAATAGTCGCGCTTCAATGGACGATTGCGCGACATGATTTCGACAAAATCACACATGAAAAAAACTTTAGCATTTGTCATCGCATTTTTGAGCTTTACGCCGATGTTGGCTATGGCTCAGTCCAATCCAACCGGTATTTTAAGCATTTTGAATACGGTTTCTCTTATCGTTAGCTATGTCATTCCGATATTGATCACTGCTGGCGTAGGTTATTTTATTTACGGCGTTTTGAAATATGTCACATCTAAAGACGAAGACACGAGAAAAGAATCCAAAGATGCGATGATCTACGGCATCATTGGTCTTTTCGTCATTATTTCTATCTGGGGTTTGATCAAGTTCTTGGGTTCTGCTCTTGGTGTTTCTCAGAGTCAGAGCGGCGTACAGGGCACTACAAACTGTTTGATCTACGGAGGCCCAAATTGCTTCTAAATACCCATGAATCGATTTATCCTGGTTAATGTAGCTTATGCCGATGTCGGCGATTTGGTAAAGAGAGTCAACAGGATCATTATCAATCCGATCATTGTCCTGATGTTCTTCGTTGCTACCGCTTACTTTGTTTATGGCGTCTTGCAATTCCTGATGAATGCCGACAATGAAGATGCCAGAAGCACGGGCAGACAGCATATGATCTGGGGAGTAGTCGGGATGTTTATCATGATGTCGGTCTTTGGCATCATGCAAATTCTCATCAACACTTTCGGCGTGACAGGCATAAATCCAAGAGGCTAAATTAAAAAATGCAAATAAAAAAAGCCCCCGTATTTCGGGGGCTTTTGCATTAAAAGAACAAACAAACAACAACCTTTTAAACATAGACATCCTTTCTCACTATTTTTCCTACTCTTACTGTTGCCAGTTCTGTTTTTCCTGTGTGTGAAAAAATAACCATGGAGCTTATTGGGCCTGTTTTTTCACTTAAGTATGGCTCAAGATGATCTGATTTGCCAACAAATCTTCCATTTGAGTAAAATTCAAAGTGTACTTGGCCCGTATGTTCTACTCTATAAAGATCATAACCAGAAAAATTAAGATCAGTGCCTTCAGGATTTATGTCTCTTGTATAGGTTTGCCATACGGTGTCGATTTGCGTCACTTTGGTTTTCTCCGGTGGACTTGCTTGCTCATTTCTCCTTGAATTGTCGGCAAAAGTCTGCCCTGATCCGCCAGACGGTGCATTTATTATTTTTTCCTTAATAATAACTGTCTCTTTTGGGGGATTTGGTCTTTTGGGACCATAAATTAATGCAAGGATGACTATGGTCAGACAAAGTATGCCAAGAGGCACGGGTGATAAGATAGAAAGAATCATGCGTCTGAGATTTGGCGTGTAGAACCATTTTTTCTCCAGCATTTTTTCGGTAACGATGTTGCTGAATTCTTCCACATTGCTATCTCCGAATTTAATACCAGCTTCTTTTTTAGCTTTCGCCATTGTATCTACAAGCGCTCCAGCTACTTCTTTGATAGCATAAGCTTTTGAGTCTGTTTGATGCTTAACTCTGTCTTTTTCGAGTTCTGCATCTTTTACATCAATGGTTTTTTTTATGAGCCTCACAATACCTTTTTCAAATACTATTTCGGCCATTTCATCATTGTCCGTTACGGATAGTTTAATTTTGTAGAAAAAATACATAACAATCGTTACGATTAAGTAAATTGAAATTAATCCTGCGAAGATCACTGAAACCCAATCAAATATAGGTAGACCATAGGCCCAAGCTCCTGTTGGGTTGGCATAAATAGTCATAATGCTAAGCATTAGAACCGCAAAAAGGGAAGTTAACTTTCTCATGGTTTTATGTTTTAAGGGTTTTTAATTTTTAAAGAACTTTCGTTTGATCATACACTATTTTATGTAAAAAGTCAAGCTATCTATTGACATAAATCAATAAAAATGATAAGGTTGAAAGCAAATAGTTAATTTGAAAATAAAATATAAACCAACACCAAATACTTAAAAGCCATGGAAACTCATCCAAAACAAGCCACCACAAATACTGATGGCGATGAATTAAGAAAGCTTATTGATAGTTTTTTTGCAGAAACTTCCGAGACAGACTTGTCGGTAAAAAAACTCACTCTTACAGAATCTCTTGTTAATTTTTCTACCAGAGTTAGCAAAATGGACACTCAGACCCTTTTGGATGGATTTATGAAAATTCATTCATGTGAGACATTGCATGGAATTCATGTAAATATGCCGAGACGCGAATTTGTAAAATTAGATCTTGCTACGATTAAGGACGCAAACATTCTTTTCAGAATAGACCGCCTTATATCGGAACAATTAGTTTTTCGTGGCAGAGATGAAAGGAAGCAAAGACTTTACGGTCGCCTTAATAATATTATGGAGGCACAGAGTATGGGTATTCTTGAAACATGTGCAGCAATCAGCGGCAATTACAAATTGTTTTCAAGAAAAGGAAAATTTCCAGAACTTGAATTACTCCCGGAAGTTGAAAGCCACGATGGATCATTAACTATTGCAATGAATTGGATTAAGTCTGTTTTTGAAAAAAACAATCAACGCTTATCCAATCTTTATCGCGATAGTCAATTGTTCCGTTTCATTGTCGGACTTGCCTTGATCGTTGCCGTGATTTATTTAGGGTTTGTAGCCTTTAATAAATATTTCCCGAGCGCTAAAGCTAAGATTGAAAGTTTTATGGGTATCAAAACTGAAGCGTTAAAAAAATCTGATGCAAAAACCGGTACAATAAAAAGTGTCGATAGCACAGATTTAAAGCTCGATATTCTTATTGAGCATGCCAAAGAAATACGCTTCAGTCAAAATCCTGACATGGCCTTAAGTATCGATTCTCTCAAACAACTTGCTGTTACAAAAGCAAAAGCTAATGTAAAAGCAAAGACTGATGATAAGCCTGTAAAAAAGGATAAAATCAGAAAGAGTAAGGATAAAAAGCCTAAGGATAAGGAAAGTGTTGGTGAGGGGCAGAGTAACGAAAAGGAGGGTAAAAGCGGATTTATAAAATTCGAAAATAAATCCGATCTTGGGCTTGATTCTGCTAAAGTTAAATAGAAAAAGCCTGTATGCGATATATTCGCATACAGGCTTTATTTTTTTAAGCAACTTTTACATTTGCTCCATTTCTTTTACCAGGGTTTCGAGAATGGAAATCACGGGGGAGTTTTCTTTTTTGAATTTCTCCCTTTCTAAAGACCTTGTTATTGCTCTTTTGAAAACGATAAGCATTTGTTTGTAAGCTTCAAATAGCTCCGGATCGTCGTATTTGATTTCTTCCATGACTTCATGCCAAAATCCGGAAACGCTGGTCGCCATGCCCTGCGCAAAGAGTTCTGCCGGGCTCATGTAGACAGTCGCGATTTTTTGATAGCTGCTCAGATTACCCTTTGCCGCCGGATGTTCCTTTAGGAATTTTTCCGCTATTTTTTCATCGAGACAATTGTCCGTAGGCAATCGCAAGTATAGAAGCTGGAACAATTCTCTCAGCATTTGCTTTTTTATCAGCATTTTCATGAATAAGAGCACCTCAATGTCTTCGCTGAATTTTAGCTGGCAGTCGATGAGGTGGCATATTTCATGCCTGATGTGCCCCTTTCTTTGGTAAAGAACCATTTTATTGTAATCATTGTCGCTTTCGCAATACCACGGCCTGTGGCACGGATATGTCGTGATAAATATAGCCTGAGGCCTCTCGGGACTGAAAAAACTTTTTTCGCTGTCGACGATAAAATGGATTTCTTTCAAGAAAGTCGTCGGCGTAAAGCCGAAAAATTCTTCTTCCATTTTTCGGCTTTCTGCGATCTGTATTTTTTTTATACTGTCTGATATGGAGGACATTATATCGCTGTACACTTCGTAATTGATATCGAAGTCTATTTTTTCCGGCATTTCTCTGTAGATGCGTTTGCCTATTTTTGCGTAGAAAATTCCGGATGAATCCGTGAAAAAGGGAAGGGTGTCGAGCTGTTTTGCGATTTGGCCATGCGTTTTGGGCGACAAAAGCGAAAACAAGATGAACAAACTGCATAAGGCAGCTTGTGTGAAAATTTGCTTTGTATTTTTCATTGTATTTGGTTTTAAGTGGTTGCCGGAAAATCTTTATTTAGAATCTCTGGCAACCAATCAAAACTTTTTCAATGAGCTTTAACTGGCGAAATAATATCATAAAATCATTGACAAGTCAATGATTTGCTAGTGTAATATAAAACCCCGCTACTATTGTGACGGGGTTTATTTTTTGCAGTTGTAATAAAAGATGGCTTTCTCTCTTTTGCCTGAGGTCGAAGCGAGCCTGATATAGCTGCTTGTGCCATAATAAAATGGCACGCTTTTCCACTCCTTTTTTATTTTAGTATCAGTGGAATACCCGATAAAATCGCATCTAGGCAGTATCCATTCGCACCAGCTTCCATTGGGATTCAAGAAAAATTCAAATTCTTTAAGGAAAACCACTCTTTCTTTTTTAGCATTCAGGAATACAACGGAATCTTCGTAGAAGATCGTGTCATTCTTGCTCCAGAGTATTTTTGCCGATTTTTCAGGTTTAATGTATTCATTTGATTCTGTGTTTTCCGAAACCTTGGCGCTGTCTTCGACTTCTGTCAAAGAAGCCGATTTTGTTGTTGAATTTTTTGCTTGAATTGTTTCAATCGTTTTAATTTTTTCTTCAGCAGGCGGCTTAATTTTCTTTTGATTTGCCGCAAATATCGCAGAGTCTTGGGCTTTTTTTGCCAAGTCTGCCGCAATAGCTTCTTGCATTTTGTGCCATTTGTAATCTTCGTAATATGCAATGGCATCATTTTCCATCTTTTTAAGATATTCGCGATTTTTGACATAAAGCATTAAAAGTATTAAAAATACTGGCAGAAAAGCAAAACTAAGCCATTTCAATTTTTTGAAAGACAAGTAAGCAAAAAAGAAGAATAAAGCATAGCCGATTATGCGAGCTATAAGCATATAAATCGGCATCAACAGAATATAGTGCAATGTTTGAGCAAGTGGCATTTTGACCTCCTTTTTTAAATTTGTGAATTAACTTTTTCTGCGCCGATTATATACTATAAACCGCAAATAAAAAAGGCGGCGATTTTTAAAAATCGCCGCCTTGAATTTAAATTCAAGCATTTTTATGCAGATTTAACTTGCTTTATGGCATCCCCCAAGAGAGGGAGAAAACTAAAGACACTTGCTATTTCAGGCGAACTGATGATCATTTTCTCAGTTTTTTCAAACATTTTTTCCGCAGTATCCAGCCTTAACATCAAGTCCGGCTCTTTCATCTTTAAAGCTTTTGCTATTGCGCCATAGCCTTTTGCTTTGGCTAATAATCTGGCTTCTACGAGCAATTTTTCTCCGACAGCTTTTGCTTTAAACATGAATCTCTCTCTTGCGGCTGCGCCACGACCTTCATGAAATTCCTTAAACTCAAAAGCTAAGGCATTTATTTCCGTGATCTTGCCCATTTTTTCTGCGTGAGTGATTTGTATATACATTTCCATATTGTGCAAGACTTTTGATTCCGTCATTGATAGAATTTGAGAAGGTATGTTCACATCGGTCATTTGCAGCATGAAAATTTTTAATCCCCAAGATTTCGTCGGTTCTCCGTCGCCATTAACCATTTTCTGAGCCATTGTTTTCATGCCTTTATCGATCTGGTCGCGCTGGTTTAGGATAATAGATAGCGTCCTTTTGCTGAATTCGCCGCTCAATGCCCGTTTTAGGATTGCCAGCATGCTTTCCTTGATCTCATCGACATTTCCCAGATTCATCAAATAATTCGCATACTCGCCTTTGTTTATGGAATAAATAAAATTTACCGTAGCGCCAAGGCTTGTTCTGATGTGCCAATCATCGTTTTCATAATCTTCGCGTTTTATCTTGAGCGCCTTGTAATTCACAAGTTCCGGCGAGTTTGTGTCGATTTTAGAAATTGTGAAAGTCTCAGTTCGCGGCTTGACTGAATCAACCCGCAAGGTGAAAAATGGCGGCACTACTTTAAGGCCGGGTCCGACTTCAATGATCGGTTTGTCGAAAATCAGCAACATGCCGATTTCATCTGTGCCGACTTTTGTCCATCCGAGATTTCCGCTTCTTTCATTTTTTCTGATAAAAGAATAAGGATAAATCACAGAAGAATAAATGATCAGTGTAGTTACTGGCCAGTTGATTTTAAGATTGCCGATATAATCGTCTTCTGTTATAAAGCAGAAAATCAGCATTATGAGCGGTATTAAAACCAGCCATATCAGGCTGTAGGATACGATAAATGTCCAAGCTTCATCGCTGTCTGGCTTGATGTTTTTTATCTTTTTTATTATTTTCATCACTTGAACCTCCTTTTTTAAGTTTATTTTAATGTAAAATTTCTGAGGTTTATATTATCTGAAAATTGCCAAAAAAGCCAACAGGCGGATTTGGATTAGATTTTTATAAAATTTTGTGTATAATTATTTTTAGTTTGCGCCCATAGCTCAGTTGGTAGAGCAGCTCCCTCTTAAGGAGACGGTCCCAGGTTCGAATCCTGGTGGGCGCACAAAGTGTATAGACACTTTGTGCGAAACGGAGCGCGGCGGACGCGAGTCCGGGTCGGGAAATTTTTTAGTAAAAAAATATTCCTGACCACCTTGTACAGATATGCCGGGGTGGCAGAATGCAAGACGAATTGACTTTTGTGCTTGTATGGGACTTTTTAAAATAAATGTTATGTTTACGATATGCCGGGGTGGCGAAATTGGCAGACGCACTTGCCTTAGGAGCAAGCGGGAGCAATCCCATGGAGGTTCAAGTCCTCTCCCCGGCACAAGTAGTTTTGAATTTTAATAAATTTGATCTTCGTTGGAGTTCAACTACCCCAGCATCAGAGAATAGTATTAGTCTGACCTAGTCGCCAAGTGGTAAGGCAAGAGTCTGCAAAACTCTTATACGGCGG
>CAZUZG010000015.1:0-15388 GCA_964624665.1 uncultured Candidatus Saccharibacteria bacterium
CACCACTGGGCAACATTTTATATTAAAATCAAAAAAAGTCAATACCATGCAGTAACTAAAATAAAAAACTCATCCGATATTTTGGGTGACTGTCGCACAAGCTCCTTTGTTTGACACCATGATGCAAGATTTACTTGTTGCAATATTTATCTCTTGGTATAATTCATGAGTGGACAATTATTTTCACAAGGGAGAAAATCAAAAAACAACCTATTTAAAGGACGTTGAATTGAGCACGCGAGCATATCATTTTTTAAAAGCTGCAGGGATAAATACTCTTAATGAATTAACAAATAAAACTATTTCAGAATTACGACTCCTAAAAGGATTTAATGACAAATCTTTGGAGGAAATAAATTCCCTTCTCCAATCGAATGGATTATCCTTGCGCTCTTAGCCATAATAATAAACCATGCGCACTTAGTCTACAATAATATGGTTGAATTACTTTTAACTAGTGGTAATTTTTCTTTTGGTAGTCGCACAAGCTCCTTTGTTTGACACCATGATGCAAGAACCTGTATTTATTGGGTTTTTAGAGTTTATTTCACCAATCCAGCTTTTTTGAGGGTGATGTAAGCGCCACGCTTGTTGATCGTCTTGATGCCTTTGGTAGAAATGACAAGACTCATAGTCTTTTTTAACTCAGGAATATAAACCTTCTTCTTTTGAAGATTAGGATATTTTCTGACTTTGCCGGTCGGGGTAAACTTGGTCGCACGAGTGCGATTGCTGTACCCGCCAGCTACGATAGAACCTTTTTTCATTATTGGGCAAGTTTTAGCCATAAGTGACTTTTATGCTATCATAAGAGTCAATATCGTGCAAGAAAAATAGAGAATATGCTAGAAGTCAACACCATTTTTTACATAGTCATCCTAATTATGTCAGTCATCATTCATGAAGTGGCGCATGGCTATGCGGCTTGGGCTTTTGGCGACGAGACGGCGTATTATGCCGGCCGCCTGACCTTGAACCCCCTAAAACACCTCGATCCAATAGGTTCAATCCTAATCCCTTTCATCTTAATTGTGTCTAAAGCCGGTTTTATTTTTGGCTGGGCCAAGCCGGTGCCTTACAATCCGAATAATTTGACCAATAAAAAATGGGGCATATTGGCAGTCGCTTCTGCTGGCATAATCGCCAATTTGGGTTTAGCTGTAATTTTCTCGATTTTTATAAGAATAATCTCGGTTTAAGGCTCTTTTTTAGGTAATCAAACTTTTTGGGGGCATTTTATGTCGGTCAGCGGATTGATAGTTTTGATCAACTTAATGCTGGCGATTTTCAATCTGATTCCTGTTCCGCCGCTCGACGGCTCCAAGATTCTTTTTTCTTTTTTGCCTTACAAATATAGAAATATCGAGGCCTTTTTAGAAAGATATTCATTTATTTTTTTGATTTTATTTATAATGTTTCTATGGAAATATATTTCTCCTGTCATTTTTATACTCTTCAAGCTTTTGACCGGCTTTACTTTTTAATAAAAAAGTGGTAGAGTGATATTAGTTTAATTTATAACATTATTATTTATTGCTTTTATCTTTATAAAATCATAATATATATTCATATGAATATCTTAAAAATTTTTTTTACTCCGTTTTTATTTCTAAGCCTCCTTGCTTTTTTGGGTTCAACTATCGTCGCCCATGCCGCTAATCCCGGCACAATTGCCAGCTCGACTGCTTGTACTGAAAATTTATCTTGTTCTCAAGTTTTACAGGACAGCAGTTCTGTGAATTTCGGCTGCGCCAACTGTAATGTCAGCGTGACCGACACGGCTTTGACAGGCTACGCTTGGGGTGAAAATATCGGCTGGATCAAGCTCAATCCACCAAATGGCGGTGTGGCAAATAGTGGCGGCACGCTTTCTGGCTACGCTTGGGGCGACAATGCCGGTTGGATCAATTTTTTGCCAACTAATGCCACGGGAGTAACGATCAATACCGGCACTGGCGATTTCAATGGTTATGCCTGGAGTCAAAATTACGGTTATATCAAGTTTCTTTGTCCGGGAGCCGCTTGCGTCAACACAACATGGCGTCCATTGCCGCCGGTTCCAAGCTATGGCGGAGCTTCTGCGCCGGGAATAACAGTAACTCAGCCAGTAACGATTACAGGTAGTCCTAGCGTTACTACCACTATGCCGACGACTGAAGTAGTGACCGAAACTCCTGAAGTTCCGGTGATCCAAACTTATTGCCAACTTAATCCGAACGATCCATCTTGCTTAATTCCAGCACCTGTATCCGGAGGCGGCGCGGCTTCATCAAATCTTGCAGTTACGACAACAATAGCTGAAGTCGGCCCGACCGTCTGTCTCAGCGACCCGGAGACCGGTGAATGTATTGCCGGTGCTCCCTCCGCTCTTGCTGAAAGCGCTTCAAGCGTCTGTGTCAGCGATCTTGAAACAGGCACTTGTATTTTGCCTCCTGTTTCAAGTTCCACTCAGTCTATAGCTGAAGTCGGCCCGACCGTCTGTATCAGCGACCCGGAGACCGGTGAATGTATTGTTTCAGAAAGTGTCAGCGTTCAATTGGCTGAAAACGATATTCCGGCGCCGGAAGGGGCGGAGGTCAATAGCGCAACTTCCGGCGTGACTGGGTTTGTGGCCGGCATTGTCACCTCAGTTTTACCTGAATCAGTTGTTAGCCAGATTGACGGCTTAACCAGCATTTTGAATACGCCAGAGGCAAATATCATTATAAAAGTCGTGACTTTGGTCGGCCTTGTGGCTGGCATGGCAGTTTCCGTCGCTGGTGCGATGTTCTTGAATCCTCTTTCTTTCTCAGAATTGATCCTGATTCCGTTCAGGCTTTGGTCTTTATTTTTGAGCGCTATTGGACTTAAAAAAGAGGCTGCAAAATGGGGCACTGTTTATGATTCAGTTACCTTGCAGCCGCTTGATCCGGCTTATGTTGTTTTAATGGATGCAAATGGCAACGAAGTTGCTACGGCGATTACTGATTTGGATGGCCGTTATGGTTTCCAAGTCGATAGGCCTGGAATTTATACTATTTTGGCCAATAAGACCGACTACAGTTTTCCTTCAAAGAAGCTTGCCGGACACAAAGAAGATACTTTGCACAAAGACCTATACTTCGGCGAGCCAGTTGAAATCACTGAGGCCGGACAGCTCATTATTAAGAATATTCCAATGGATTCGCTTAATTTCAATTGGAATGAATATGCTAAAAAAGAGCAAAAGCTCATGACTTTCTATAAAGCGCGCGACAAATGGATCAAAAGAGTTTCCAATTTGCTTTTTGCGATCGGTTTTGTGGTCGCGACAATTGCTTATTTAGTAACTCCTGAGTCATATAATGTCATTATCTTGTCTCTTTATGTAGCGATCTTGATTTTGAAACAGACGAATATTTTAAAAACCAAAAAGAAAGGCGCGATAGCCGATGCCAATGGCCCGCTAGGCTTTGCTATTTTGAGAGTCTATTCCGTGGCGACTAATGTTGAGATTACCCACAAGGTGGCCAATAAATTTGGAGAATTCTATTGTTTGGTGCCGAATGGTACATATACTGTAAGGATTGAAAGAAAAACCGGCGAACAGACTTACGAAATAGCTTTTGTTTCAGAACCTATAAAAGTTACCGATGGTCTGATTAAAAATAATTTCGTAATATAGTTGCATTGACAACCATTTCAAATTTGCTAATATGGAAATCAGCTTTAAATAAGCTGATTTTTGCTTTATGCCAACGATCAATCAACTAATCAAGAAAAACAGATTCAAAACACCAAAGAAATCAAAGGCCGTAGCATTGGCTCGCGGTTTTAATGTGCTTAAAAATAAGCCGGTTTTTTATCCGGCGCCTTTTAAAAGAGGTGTTTGTGTCAAGGTTTCTACTACCACTCCTAAAAAGCCTAACTCTGCGCTTCGAAAGATCGCCAGAGTGCGTTTGACTAATGGCATGGAGGTTACAGCTTATATTCCTGGCGAAGGCCACAATTTGCAAGAACACTCAGTGGTTGTGCTTCGAGGCGGCCGCGTGAAAGATTTGATCGGAGTTCGTTATCACATTGTTCGAGGCGTACTTGATACGACAGGAGTTGAAAAACGCCGACAATCTCGAAGTTTGTATGGTAACAAAAAGCCAAAAGAGGCCAAGAAATAGAAATAAGACTAAAACCTTTAATTTACAATAAAAATGCGAAGAAAAATCAAAAAAACCAATATTGTTCAGCCAGATCTAGTTTACAATTCTCAGAAATTGGCTAAATTCATCAACTATGTCATGTGGGACGGCAAGAAAGAAACGGCTCGAGGAGTAGTTTATCGATCTTTTGAATTGATCAAAGAAAAGACCAAAAACCCAAATCCTTTGGAGGTTTTTGATTTGGCTATGAAAAATGCCAGCCCATTGATCGAGGTTAGATCTCGCCGAATTGGTGGCGCCAACTATCAAGTGCCTAGAGAAGTTCGAGCTGAAAGAAGACTGGCTTTGGCTATGCGCTGGATTATCGATGCTTCTCGAGCTAAAAAGGGCCAGCCAATGCATGTTAAATTGGCTGAAGAGCTAGTTTCTGCTTCAAAAAATGAAGGCGTAGCTATCAAGAAAAGAGAAGACACTCATAAAATGGCTGAATCAAACAAAGCTTTTGCCCATTTTGCTTGGTAGTCCTTGTTAAAATTCAAAAATATGAAAATTTTCAGGTCCCCGGAAGGGGGTCAGCCAGACCTAAAAATTCTTATATTTTTGAATTTTTTTGTAAATTTTTTTATTATTAATATTTTATATAAACCATGGAAGAAAACAGACAGTACCCATTAGAAAAATTTAGAAATTTTGGAATTATTGCTCACATCGATGCCGGTAAAACGACTGTTTCCGAGCGTATTTTGTATTACACCGGTGTTTCTCACAAGATCGGCGAGGTGCACGAAGGCGAAACCACTACAGACTGGATGGAACAAGAAAGAGAAAGAGGTATTACTATTACAGCTGCTGCGGTGACCTGTTTTTGGACTGCGACTTACGGTGATAAAACCGATAAATCAAAGAAACATCAATTCAACATTATCGACACTCCTGGACACATCGACTTTACCGTGGAAGTGAAAAGAAGCCTTAGGGTGCTGGACGGCGCTGTTGTTGTTTTCGACGGCGTAGCCGGCGTAGAACCCCAATCCGAGACCAACTGGCGCTATGCTGACGAAGGCAATGTGCCTAGAATCTGTTTTATTAATAAGCTTGATCGAACAGGCGCCTCTTTTGAAAGATCTTACCAGACAATTCTAGAGCGTCTTTCTAAAAAAGCTGTCAGGATGCAGATCCCAATAGGCTTGGAAGACAAACATGAAGGCGTTGTAGACCTTCTAAATATGAAGGGTTATCATTTTGAAGGCGATTTGGGCAATAAGATTATTGAAGTCGAAATTCCGGCAGAATTAAAAGCTGACGCAGAAAAATATCGCGCAGAACTTATTGAAAGAATTGTTGAAAATGATGATGAGGCTATGGCTGAATACTTGGATGGCAAAACCATAGAAATAGAAAGATTAAAAAAGATTCTTAGAAAAGCGACAATTTCCAATGCTATTTTTCCAGTTTTTTGCGGTTCTGCTCTAAAAAACAAGGGTGTCCAGCTGGTGCTTGATGCTGTTGTAGATTATTTGCCGTCACCGCTTGATATCCCTCCAGTTAATGGAATAAATCCAGAAACAGGAGCTGAAATCAGCTTAAAACCTGCTGATTCAGAGCCTCTTTCAGCTCTGGCTTTCAAGCTTCAAAATGACCCATTCGTCGGACAGCTTACTTTTATCAGAGTATACTCAGGCACTCTTTCTTCTGGCTCTTATATTTATAATCCTCGAACTGGCAGCCGAGAACGCGTAGGTCGTATTGTGCGAATGCACGCCGACCAAAGGGAAGAAATCAAGAAGGTTTTTGCCGGAGATATTGCCGGCGTGGTAGGCCTCAAAGATGTCAAAACTTCGGATACGCTTTGCGATGAAGCAAATCCAGTAGCTCTGGACAAGATTGTCTTTCCGGAACCTGTTATCTCTCTTCGAATTGAGCCGAAAACTAAAGGCGACCAGGAAAAAATGGGTATGGCGCTTAATCGCTTGGCGGCAGAAGATCCGACTTTTAAAATTATGTCCGACCCTGAAACTAATGAAACCATTATCATGGGCATGGGAGAGCTTCACCTTGAAATCATTGTCGATCGCATGAAAAGAGAATTTGGCGTAGAAGCCAATGTTGGCAAGCCTCAAGTAGCCTACCGTGAAACTATTACCGGTGAATCGGAAGCGGAAGGCAAATACATCAAGCAATCCGGCGGACGCGGCAACTATGGACATGTCAGAATCAAAATCAAGCCCATGGATCTTTCAGTTAAAGCAGAAGATTTGCCTAAAAATGTTAAAAGAGGTGATGAATTTGAATTTATAAACACTATCAAGGGAGGCGTAATTCCACAAGAATACATCCCAGCTTGTGAAAAAGGCTTTAAAGAAGGCTTGGATCGAGGTATTTTGGCCGGATTCAAGATGGTGAATGTGTCTGTTGATTTGTATGACGGTTCTTATCATGAAGTGGACTCGAATGAAATGGCGTTCAAGATCGCTTCCTCAATGGCTGTCCAGGATGCCTGCAAGAGAGCAAGACCGGTGATTCTCGAGCCGATGATGAAGGTTGAAGTTGTAACTCCAGATAAATTCATGGGTGATGTCACTGGCAACCTTTCTTCAAAGCGCGGTTTGATCGAAGGCATGGAAGAAAGAGGCATGAATAAGGCCATTAAGGCCGTGGTGCCACTTTCTGAAATGTTCGGCTACATGACCTCTCTCCGTTCTATGACTGAGGGCCGGGCCGGTTTCACCATGGAATTTTTAAGATACGATATTGTGCCGCAAAATGTGGCCGATGAAATTATTAAAAATAGGAAATAAAAATTACTCAAAATTAATTATCAACATAAAATTCACACTTTTGTGTGAATTTTATGTTTTACAGGGTTGACTTGGTTTTATTTTTCGGATAGTATTGGAAGCAATCGCATTTTTCCGTTCTGATAGAGGATGAGGGCGGCCCCCGTAGCGGGGGTAATTTATTTAAAATTATTATTAGTTAGCAATAAACGGTATTTGTATATGTGGCTAATTGTATGCAAAAATCGGTAAAAAATTATGGCAGACGTATTTAAAAGAGACAAACCACACGTAAACGTTGGAACAATCGGTCACGTTGACCACGGCAAAACCACTTTGACCGCGGCTATTCTTCATTCTTTGACCTTGGCTGGTAACTACGCCAAATTAAAGTCAATCGGTGAAATTGACTCAGCTCCGGAAGAAAAAGCTAGAGGTATTACCATCAACCTTTCTCACAATGAGTACGAAACACCTACTAGACACTATGCCCACATTGACGCTCCGGGCCACGCCGACTACATCAAAAACATGATTACCGGTGCCGCTCAAATGGACGGCGCAGTTTTGGTGGTTGCTGCTACTGACGGTGCCATGCCACAAACAAGAGAACACGTTCTTTTGGCTAAACAAGTTGGCGTGCCTAAAATTATCGTTTTCTTAAACAAGTGCGACATGGTTGATGACAAAGACATGATCGATCTCGTCGAAGAAGAAATTCGAGAAATCCTTACAAAACAAGGTTTTGATGGCGCAAACGCTCCAGTTATCAAAGGTTCAGGCCTTAAGGCGCTTGAAGCGACTGATGTGAACGATCCTTGGGTTCAAAAGATTCTTGAGTTGACTAATGCTATGGATACATATATCCCTATGCCAGAACGCGATACTGCAAAGCCATTCCTTATGCCTATCGAAGATATCTTCACCATTGAAGGTCGAGGCACAGTTGTTACAGGTCGTATTGAAAGAGGTATTATAAAAGTCGGTGAAGAAGTTGAAATTGTCGGCTTAAAAGATACTGCAAAGACTACCGTAACCGGTATTGAAATGTTTAACAAGCAATTAACTGAAGGTATGGCTGGAGACAACGCCGGCATCCTTCTCCGAGGAGTTAAGAAAGAAGATCTTGATCGAGGCCAGGTTATTTGCAAGACAGGATCTGTTACTCCTCATACTGAATTTGAATCAGAAGTTTACATCCTTAAAAAGGAAGAAGGCGGCCGCCACACCCCATTCTTCTCTGGTTATAAGCCTCAGTTTTACATCAGAACCACTGATGTGACTGGTGAAGTTACTCTTGCGGAAGGTGTTGAAATGGTTGTGCCGGGAGATACTGTCACTTTCAAGGTTAAATTGGTGTCACCTATCGCTCTTGAAGAAAAACAAAGATTTGCTATTCGAGAAGGCGGCAAGACTGTGGGCGCCGGAGTTGTTACTAAGATAGTTGCTTAATTTGGGTTAGATTAAATTTAATGGCTACAAAAACAACAAAAGAAAAGACAGAAGTGAAGGCGGTTAAACCTGCCAAGTCTGTCTCCCGTGCTTCAAAGAAATCTGACGCTTCAAAGGATGAAAATACTGTCTTGCTAAGGATCAGAGTTAGGGCTTATGAAAATAAGATTTTAGATGCTTCTGTTAAACAGATCATTGATACAGCTTTGAGGCATGATGAAAAAATCCGAGGCCCGATTCCGATGCCGACTGAAATAAAGAAATATACGGTTAACCGATCTCCATTCATCTACAAGAACTCAAGAGAACAGTTTGAAATTAGAATTCACAAAAGAGTGATAGACATATTAAATCCATCACCTAAGACAATAGAAGCCTTGACCAACCTCAGCCTGCCTTCCGGTGTTGACATTGAAGTCACAATGCAATAATTTAAATATCATGAAATTTATTCTCGGAACAAAACAATATATGCTTCAGTATTTTGCTGAAAATGGCGTCTCCACTCCGGCGACAGTTATTTCAGCTGGGCCGATTGTTGTGTCTCAGGTAAAGAATAAAGAAACCGATGGTTATGAAGCATTGCAAGTCGCTTATGTGGATCAAAAAGCGTCTAGGCTTAACAAGCCTAAAACCGGGCACCTAAAAGACATTGGAGCCAAAAAACACTTGAAAGAGTTTCGGCTGGATGGATCCGATCTGAAAAAGGGCGACACTATCGGCATAGACACTTTTCAAATTGGCGATACTGTGCAAGTTACAGGCACCTCAAAAGGTAAAGGTTTTCAAGGTGTTGTCAAAAGGCATGGTTTTCATGGCGGTCGAAGGTCTCACGGCCAAAAACACTCTGAAAGAGAGCCAGGTTCTATTGGCGGCGGACTCCGAACTCGCGTGCCAAAAGGCATGAGAATGGCCGGCAGAATGGGTAGCGACCGAGTTATGGTTAAGAATTTGAAAGTTTTGGATATTGATCCAGAAAACAATTTAATGATTATTTCCGGGGCTATTCCAGGACGACGTGGAACTCTGCTTGAAATTCGAGGATAAATAAAACAAAATGGAAACTACAATCTACAACCAAAAAGGAAAGGAGGCTGGCAAGATAAATTTGCCGGAAAAGATTTTCGGCGTAAAATGGAACGCTGATTTGGTGCACCAAGTTGTCACCAGCCTTTATTCAAATATGCGAAGCGGTACGGCTGATACGAAAGATCGCAGCGATGTTAGGGGCGGTGGCAAAAAGCCTTGGAAGCAAAAAGGTACAGGTCGAGCTCGTCATGGTTCAAGCCGATCTCCTATTTGGAGAGGCGGCGGAGTCACTCACGGCCCTCTTAAGGAAAAGAATTATACAAAGAAGATCAATAAAAAAATGATGGCCAAAGCCCTATTTACCTTGCTCTCAGAAAAACAAAGATCCGGCCAAATTCTCTTTGTTGATAATTTGAATCTTAAAGAGATTAAAACCAAGGAGGCTGATCAAATCAGCAAAGCTTTTGCCCAGATTCCCGGATTTGAGAAGTTGGGTGGCTTGAGAAAAAAAGCTCATTTAGCAATTCCGGAAAAGACCGAAACAGTTTCAAAGAGCTTCAGGAATTTGCCATACATTCATCTTGATTCCGTAAACAATATCAATCCTTTAGATGTTATCCGATACAAGTATTTGATTTTAGTCGAACCGGAAAAATGCATAGGCTTTTTTGAAAGTAAATTAGCTAAATAATTATGACTGAAAAAATTTCAAAAAATAATAAAGTTTTTGTTCTAAAACAGCCTCGCATTACCGAGAAAGCTTCGACGATGGGAGATCAGAATGTTTATACTTTTAATGTTTTTCCCGGTGCGACAAAAAATGAAATAAAGCAGGCTATTGTCGAAATGTATAAAGTGACTCCGATCAAGATAGCCACAGTCACAGTTCCGGCAAAGAATGTCTTTATTCGAGGCAAGAAAGGAGTCAAAAGCGGCGGCAAGAAGGCTTATGTTTATTTTAAAAAGGAAGACAAAATTGAAATTATTTAAACATGAAAAAATATAGACCTACAACTCAATCACGCAGGCAAATGAGCACAGTCACCTACAAGGGCGTTTTGACTGCATCAAGCCCTGAAAAATCTTTGACTCATGGCTTTAAAAGAAATATGGGCCGCAACAATCAAGGCCGTATTACTACCAGGCACAAGGGTGGCGGCAACAAGCGTCTTTATCGCGAAGTTGACTTTAAATATAACAAGATTGATATTCCAGCTAAGGTTAAAACTATAGAATATGATCCAAATCGATCAGGCTTTATTGCCTTGCTCCAGTATGCTGACGGTGAAAAAAGATACATTTTGGCTCCGAAGACCATGAAAGTCGGCGACTCTTTTATTGCCTCCGACAAGGCGCCCTTAAGCCCAGGCAATCGCTTGCAGCTTAAATTTATTCCAGTCGGCGCATTTGTTTACAATATTGAGATCAAGCCTCGCGGCGGCGCAAAGATTGCCCGCTCAGCCGGCATTTATGCCCAGGTGGTGGCAAATCATGAAGGTTATACTCATATCAAAATGCCTTCGACGGAAATCCGCAAAGTTCCGGAAACTTCTTCAGCTTCAATCGGCGAAGTTTCAAATGAAGAATATAAATTGGCCAATTACGGCAAGGCCGGCAAATCTCGCTGGAAGGGTATCCGTCCGACAGTTCGCGGCACAGCGATGAATCCTGTCGATCACCCATACGGTGGAGGTGAAGGCCGCCAAGGTCGAGGAACCAGAAGGCCTAAAACATTGTGGGGCAAGATAACCGGCGGAAGAAAGTCGAGAACGCCGAAGAAATATTCCAACACAATGATCTTGTCTAGGAGAAAAACAGGCAAGAAAAGAAAGGGATAATTTAATTTAAATTGACTTTATTAACTCTTTTGTTAATATAAGCGCTTAATATGACCAGATCACTTAAAAAAGGACCATATGTTTACGAAAAGCTTTTGAAGAAAATTCATGGCAAAAAACCGTTGGAAACCGGGGTTATTAAAACCTGGGCGCGAAGCTCTCAGATTGCTCCGGAAATGATCGGTTTTACTTTTGGCGTTTATAACGGCAAAATGCACATTGAAGTTTTGGTTACCGAAGATATGGTTGGTCATCGATTGGGAGAATTTTCTCCAACCAAGAAATTCATAAGACATGGAGGTAAGATGCAAAAAGAATTGGAACAAAAGAAAAAGGAGTCTGAAATAGCTCAAGCTCAAGCCGCCAAGGCTCAGGGTGATGCTAAGAAAAAATAATTATGAAAGCAATCCTAAAAAATTACAGACAAGCTCCGCGAAAAGTCAGATTGGTCGCTGATCTGATCAAAGGCAAAGATGTCTTTCGGGCAAAGACCGAACTTTCGTATTTGCCAAAGCGCGCGGCTAAAATCTTTGCCGAGTTGCTTGATTCGGCGACTGCAAATGCCAAGGCCAATTTTAATATTGATAGCGATAATTTGATCGTCAAAGAAGTCAGAGTCGACAAGGGCATAGTCTTGAAGCGTTTTATGCCGAGAGCTAGAGGCTCCGCTTCGCCGATCAAGAAGCGTACCAGTCATGTTGTCGTTTCATTAGCAGAGAAAAAATAATTTATGTCAAAAATCGTCCATCCATACGCACATCGTTTAGTAATTTTGAGAGACTGGAAGTCTCGCTGGATTACTACGCCTCAAAAATACAAGGAATATCTCATGGGTGATGTTCTAATGAGAGAGTATTTAAAAAAGAAATTGAGAGGCTTTTATATTTCAACAGTTGAAATCGAACGAAGCCAGAAGACTTTGAGATTGATTCTCAGGACTTCAAGGCCAGGCATGCTGATTGGTCGAAACGGCGAAGGCGCGCTCAAGCTCAAAGAAGATATTTTGAAAATGATGCGAAAGTCAAAAATCATCTTGCAGGAAGAATTCAAGCTTGATATTTTAGAAGTCCCAGTTCCAGAAGCCGATGCGGCGATTGTCGCTTATATGGTTGCGGAAGGCCTGGAGAAAAGAATGCCTTACAGGCGAGTTGTGAAGCAGACCATCGAAAAGGTGATGCAGGCTCATGGCGTCCAAGGAGCGAGAATTCTCATGTCCGGACGATTGGGCGGCGCTGAAATCGCCAGATCGGAAGAAATCAAGAAGGGCAGCATCCCGCTTCAGACCTTCCGAGCTGATATCGATTTTGCGAGAGAGAGGGCTCATTTGCCATACGGCGATCTAGGCATTAAAGTCTGGATATATCGAGGCCAAATTTTTGATAAAGATAAAAAATAAAAATCATGCTTCTTCCAAAAAAAGTAAAACATAGAAAATGGCATACCGGCAGAAAGAATCCAAATAAAATTTCAGCCGAAACTCGCGGCACGACTGTTGCCTTCGGTTCTTTCGGCTTGAAAGCTTCAAGCGCCGGCCGAATCAAGTCGAACCAGATTGAGTCAGCTCGTAAGGCAATGACCAGAGTTATCACCAAGGCAGGCAAGGTTTGGATCAGAATTTTCCCAGACCGTCCATATACGGCAAAACCGCCGGAAGTTCCGATGGGTAAAGGTAAAGGTGATCCGCAGGGTTATTGCTCTGAGGTTAAGCCTGGTCGAATAATTTTTGAAGTCGACGGCGTTTCAGAGGCGATTGCCAGAGAAGCTTTGCGCAAGGCCGGCACCAAATTGCCTGTTAAGACCAAGATAGTCAGCTAATATTTTATGAAAACAAGGGAAATTAAAGAAATGAATAGTGCTGATTTAAGAAAACAATTGGATGATCTTTCAACCAAGCTTAGATCTTTCCGCTTTGGTTTGCTTGGCGGCAAGAATAAGAATGTCAAAGAAGGCTCAGTTTTGAAGAAAGAAATAGCCAGAATTTTAACAGTTATAAGCGGACGAAAATAAAATGACAGAAATAAAGAAAAAAGGAAAAGTGTTGAATGGTGTCGTGACCTCTGATAAGATGGATAAAACCGTCGTGGTTTCCGTGAACCGATTCGTGAAGCATCCGAAATACAAGAAGTACATCAAGATCAACAAGAAATACAAGGCGCATGATGAGGAGAATAAGAAAAAGATCGGAGAAAAGGTCCAGATCATCGAATCCAAGCCTATTTCCAAGGACAAACATTTTATAGTATTAAATTAAACATATGATTCAAACAGAAACAGTCGTAAAAATCACAGACAATGCCGGCGGAAAAATTGGAAAAGTTTTCAAGATTCTTGGCGGCAGCAAAAGAAGATATGCTATGATCGGCGATCTAGTGGTTATTTCCGTGAAAGTTGCCGAGCCTCGCAAGGCCGTCAAAAAGAAAGATGTCTTGCGCGCTGTCGTTGTCCGCACCAGAAATGCTTATCGCCGAAAAGACGGCTCTTATATCAGATTTGACGACAATGCTGTCGTAGTTTTGGAAAAAGAAAAGATGGAGCCGAAGGCCGGACGCATTTTTGGTCCGATTCCGAGAGAGATCGGCGAGAGGGGTTATCAAAAGATAATTTCATTGGCCTCGGAAGTTCTATAATCAATAATATAAATTTATGATCAAAAAAGACGACAATGTAATAGTGGTGACCGGCAAAGACAAAGGCAAGACCGGCAAGGTGACCAAGGTTTTTCCCAAGGAAAACCGTGTTTTGGTCGCTGGGGTCAATATGAAAAAGAAGCACCAAAAAGCTCGCCGAAGCAATGAAAAGGGGCAGATCGTTGAATCAGCCTACCCGATTCATATTTCCAATGTCATGTTTCTTGATCAGAAGACCGGCAAGCCTACTAGGATTGGCAAAAAACTGATTGATGGTAAAATGGTCCGAATTAGCAAGAAGAGCAATATAGAAATATAGCTAGACAGAATTTACTATAAAATATATGGAAACAGTTAAACAAAAAGAAAAGAAATCATACGAAACCCTAAAGCCAAAGTTTGGCTACAAAAACGTCATGGCTGCGCCAAAATTGGTGAAGGTTGTCGTATCTACTGCAACCGGCACAGGCGTCAAGAAAGACAAGAATCGAAATGATTTTGTGTCTGATCGATTGGCTAAAATCACCGGCCAGAAAGCTTCTGTCCGATCCGCCAAGCAATCAATCGCGACTTTCAAGATCCGCCAGGGCGATCCGATCGGCGTCATGACCACTCTCCGCGGGGCTCGAATGCATGCTTTCTTGGATAAATTGCTCAATGTTTCATTGCCTCGAACCAAAGACTTCCGTGGTTTGGAAAGAAAGGCCGTGGATAATATCGGCAATATCACTATCGGCATCAAAGAACATACTATTTTCCCGGAAACAGCTGATGAGGAATTGAAAGATGTTTTCGGTTTGGCTATTACATTAGTCACGACCGCTAAAACCAAAGATGAAGCTATGGCTTTCTTTGAACTCATCGGTATTCCGTTTAAGAAATAAATATAAAAAACTCCAATAATAAAAGCCTCTCAAAATTTGAGAGGCTTTTTGTTTAAACAGATTCATGTTTAAAGGTCACTATAGTCATAGTCTTCCGGTTTTTGTAGAGAAATTTTTTGTCGAAATTCATCATATTCAGGCTTAGACCAATGTATAGCATTGTCTATTTTTAATTGAATCATGGATATGGATGTTGAAATATCAACAAAACTAATTTTATCCGGAGCTTTTTCAGGGTATTTATTGTAAATCGGTCCTATTAAGAAATTTATAAATACCGATGTGCAAACTTCGATATTTTTAAAAGAAATTTCTATATTATTTCCTTTTTCAAAAAATTCCTCTATCTTTTTTGCTATGTTTTGAGCATCATCTGAAAAAATGCCCTTATTTGGGGTATCTGTTTCTTTGAGAAATTCAGAAACTAAAATAACTATGGTTTCGCTTTTCATGATGTTTAGTTTTAATTGGTTACCACAAACCCCAGTAGATAGGACTTTTGGCAACCAATCAAAACCATTTCAAAGTACTTTAAACTAATCACATACTATCATAAAATAATCTATTTGTCAAATAGAAAAAACCTTATAAATAAAGAGCACAGATATTATTTGACTTTTATTTTGTATTTGATAGTATGGCTTGAAAGGTTTTATTTTGGTTAAT
>CAZUZG010000016.1:0-14561 GCA_964624665.1 uncultured Candidatus Saccharibacteria bacterium
GAAGCTATTCCAACCCTAATCCGCAAAAATTCTTCCGATTTCAAATTCTTAATGATTGATTCGACGCCTCTATGCCCGCCCGCAGAACGATTGAAAGAAATCTTGATCTTACCCAAAGGAATATCAAGATCATCATAGATCACGACGAGCTGAGCGAGGTCTTTTTTGGATTTGATTATCGGAGAAACGCTCTTGCCCGAATTGTTCATGAAATTATCCGGCAAGATAAATTGCACTTTGTCTTTGCCAATCTTACCCATACTCATAAGAGCTTTCAATTTGCCTTCCAATTTCCAATCTGAAAAACCTTCCCCGTTCTTGTCAGTTCGGGTAGGCTTTTTAGAAATTAATTTCAAAACTTCCCGCCCAGCATTATGCCGAGTATTTTCATATTCTTCGCCCGGGTTGCCAAGACCCACGATAGTAAACATAAAAATAATAATATCATGAAAAAACAAATTTCGTTAAAAACTAAACAACATTAAAACCACTTGCGTCAAGTTAATATTTATAATAGAATTAGGCCTATGATTGAACAAAACAAAGACATGGAAATCAAAAACATAAATCTCCAAAAGGAAGCACCGGAAGAAAAAAAGAAGCTGTTTTTAGAGCTTATAAGCTTCGCTTTTTTGGCTCTGGCTATCGTCTTGCCTATCAGGACATTTATTGCTCAGCCTTTCATCGTAAGCGGCAATTCGATGTTCCCCACATTTAAAGATGGGCAATATCTCATTGTCGACGAAATCAGCTATCGCTTCCATGCGCCGGCGCGCGGAGATGTGATAGTTTTTCATTACCCAAAAGATCCGAGCAAGTTTTTCATCAAAAGAATAGTCGGCTTGCCGAATGAATCAATATCTATCCAAGATAATCGTGTCATCATAAAAAACAAGGAAAATCCTGACGGTCTTTCGATAGAAGAACCTTATATTCAAAACCAGGCATCAGACAATATAGAAAAAACACTTGGCGATGGAGAATACTTTGTGCTGGGCGATAATCGCATCGCGAGTTCCGATTCTCGAGCCTGGGGTGTTCTTCCGAAAAAATTAATGGTGGGTCAAGTCTTTATACGGCTTTTGCCGGTATCTGAAGCTTCTTTCCTGCCCGGAGATTATAAAAATAAATAATTTTAATATTTCAGCAAAATCATGCAAAGCATGATTTTGCTAAATCACATGAAAAAACCAAATTCAAACAAAAAGGAACCTTTGACTACGCCAAAAGGCATGCGAGACATCATGGGCGATGAATACTATAAATATCAAGGTTTTTTTGAGCGCGCTCAAGAAGTTGCCAATTATTACGGCTTCAAGCCGATCGAAACCCCAATCCTGGAAAAAGAAGAGCTTTTCATGACGAGCGTCGGCGCAGGCACGGACATCGTAGAAAAAGAAATGTATTCCATCAAAACCAAGGGCGGCGATCCGCTGGCGATGCGTCCGGAAGGCACAGCTCCGGTCATGCGAGCCTATATCGAACACGGCATGCATACCCTCCCCCAGCCGGTCATGTTTTATTACTATGGACCGCTCTTTAGACACGACAATCCGCAAAGAGGCCGCTACCGAGAATTCCGAAGTTTTGGCATGGAGATGATCGGCGCGGAAAAAAGCATTGCTGATGCAATGATCATAAAAACCACGGCAACCATTTTAGAAGAAGCTGGCGCAACCAATCTAACAATCGACATCAATAGCATCGGTGACAAAGAATGCCGTCCAGCCTATGTTCGCGAACTGGTTTCTTACTATAAAAAGCATTTGAATGAAGTCTGTAATAATTGCCGTCAAAGAGTCAAAGAAAATCCGCTCAGGGTTTTGGACTGCAAAGATCCAAAATGCCAGCCGATCAAAGAACAAGCTCCCGACTCTGTCAGTTTTCTCTGTCACGCCTGCAAAAGCCATTTCAAGGAAGTCTTGGAATACATGGAAGAAATGAATATTCCCTATCGGCTCAATAAAAACCTTGTCCGAGGACTTTCCTACTACACCAGGACTGTTTTTGAAATCATCGAGCAAGGCCTGGGAGAAAATGAAGAACCTCTGACTATTGCTGCCGGCGGAAGATATGACTATTTGGCTAAACAATTGGGCAATAAAAGAGATGTCGCCGCCGTCGGCGTCGGCATCGGCGTGGATCGCGTGGTCCTTTCACCATGGTATGGCGACCTTGCCCCAAGAATCATCAAGAGGCCTAAAATATATTTTATCCAGCTCGGTTTTGATGCCAAGTTGAAAAGCTTGAACATCATAGAGATACTCCGCAAAGCCAAAATCCCTATCGCCCAATCTCTCTCTAAAGACAGCCTCGGCTCTCAGCTGGCCATCGCCGAAAAACTCGGTGTGCCCTATGCTTTAATCTTCGGACAGAAAGAGTCACTTGAAAATTCGGTGATTGTCAGAAACATGAGCAACAGGTCTCAAGAAACAGTCAAAATGGACAAGCTATTGGACTATTTGAAGAAAATCAAATAGTCCCTTTCAAACAATGATTGAAATAGTCCAAAAAGACGACCCTGTCCTCAGGCAAAAAGCCAAAAATGTGCCGGTGGCAGAAATATCTTCACCGAAAATAAAAAAAGTTCTGTCTGACATGGAAGAATCTTTAAATTCTCAAGACGACGGAGTGGCTATTGCCGCGCCTCAGATCGGCATTCCGCTTAGGATTTTTGTTGTCTCAAAAAAAATATCTCAAAAAAAGAGCGATCATTTAGTCTTTATCAATCCGAAAATCTTAAAACTTTCCAAGAAAAAAAATATCGTCCCTGAAGGCTGTCTTTCTGTGCGCTGGCTCTATGGCGATGTCAAAAGATCGACCAATGCCAGCGTCGAAGCCTACAATGAAAATGGCAAAAAATTCACCCGTGGCGCCGGCGGGCTTTTAGCACAAATATTTCAGCACGAGATCGATCATTTGGATGGAGTGCTTTTCATAGACAAAGCCGATAATCTCCAGGAAATCCCTCCGGAAACTCCGCCGGTAAAAATAAAGAAAAATGGAAAATAAAAAGATAAAATTCGCCTTTTTCGGCACGCCAGACATCGCCGCCCAGACTTTAGAAATCTTGAAACAAAATGGCTTTGAACCGTCGCTTATTGTGACATCCCCCGACCGACCGCAAGGCCGAAAGATGCTCATCACTCCACCGCCGGTTAAAGTTTGGGCGGAAGCAAACAATATCCCGATACTGCAACCGGAAAAGATCGACGAAAATTTCAAAAAACAACTAGAAGACAGCCTGCCGCGTGGCGAGTTTTACTCGCTCTACGTGGTTGTCGCCTACGGCAAAATTTTCCCGGAGTGGCTAATAGATATGCCAAAGAAAGGCACTTTGAACATTCATTATTCCCTTTTGCCGAAATATCGCGGCGCTTCCCCCGTTCAATCTGCTATTTTAAACGGAGATACAGAAACCGGCGTGACGATTCAGAAAATGGTTTCAGAACTTGATGCCGGACCGATCGTCGCCGTAGAAAAAATAGAAATCGAAATAGATGAAAAAACACCGGAGCTTTTAAATCGCTTGGCAATTTTGGGCGCAGAGCTTTTATCTAAAACTTTGCCAGAATTTATAGAAGACAAAATAGAACTTACAAATCAAAATCACTCGGAAGCGACTTTTTGCAAGAAGATCAAAAAAGAAGACGGATTGATAGACTTGAAAGATGATGCAATAAAAAACTACAATAAATTCCGCGCCTTCTACGAATGGCCGAGGACTTATTTTTTCAAAAATGGAAAGAGATTCATCATCACCCAAGCAACACGAGAAAACAGCCTTTTAAAAATAGAAAAGGTTTTACCTGAAGGAAAAAAAGAAGTGGATTATAAAATTATTTAGAAATGCCCCTGATCAAATCTTTGATCTTTTGGGCGCCTCGCTTGAGCAAAGTAGTTTTCTTTTCTTTTGTCTTTCTGATCTCATGGAAGAGCTGATCTTTGCAATCATCGATCGCTTCGTATAAATCTTCCTTATCAGAGCTGGAATAAAATTGATCGCCGTCGATCACAATACTGCAATCGGCATGAAAAATCTGGCCAGCATTATGATGATTGGTCGTCTTGGCCACTTCGAAACTGACCAAAACCTCGCCTCCGGCGTCTTGGATTTTTTGGAGAAGCTTGCCGAGATTGGTCACTCTCTTTATGACATATTCATTGATCGGATCGGTTAATTCTAAATTAGTCGCTTTTATATTTATATTCATTTCTTGTGTAATCATGCCCTAATTATACTCTCCTTATTTTAAATATAGAAATAGTTTTCCACATAAATAAAAAAGTTCAGCTGATCTTAAGTTAAGGCTTGAGGGAGCCAAAAAGGCTGAACTTTAAAGTGGGTGTCCTAGGCAAGACCTAGGACACGTTGTCTTTATAGCCCAACCAATCAAAAATTTCTCTTACAAAAGATTTTTTATCAGGAAAATAGTCTGGAAAATCTTTTATTTTTAAAATTTTATTTTGAAATCTACTAGTACCCATAAAATCCAAATAGCTTGAATAAGCATACTTATTTAAATATTCCAATGTTTCTGTTTTATTTTTAATTCCCTTTTCTTTCCAATCTTTTTGAATTAACTTAATTGGATTCAAATGTATATAAGAAAATAAATATTTTAGATATCTATCATTGCCAACATATTCTGATTTAAACTTACCCTCAAATAGCCCGCCAGTTCTTTTATATTTTTTATTGTAATACATCGCATAAGACGTAGAAACTTTTTGCATAAATTTACTAATACCGCCTTCAAATTTTTCAGTGATTAGGATGTGAAAATGGTTTGGCATTAAGCAATATGCTCCGATTGAAACTAATTTAGTTTCAATATTAATTTCATATAAAGCAAAACTTTTGTTTCGTTTAAGCTTAGATAGATTTAAATTTTCTTCTGTATTAAAAATATAAAGTAAATCTATAAAATATAGATAATCTTGTTTATCATTAAAAATTCTTTGTTTAGTATTGCCACGATTATATATGTGATAAAATTCTCCTTGAACAAAATTTACTTTGCGTATAGACATACTCATATATTAGCAAAATACTCATGTCCTAGGCAAGACCTAGGACAATTCTAATTTTCCACATCTATAAATCAGTTAATTCATAAACATCTATAGCCACTTCTTCGTAGGGATGAACTCTCTTTATTGCCTCAATTACATTCTTAACTACATTATTATGACAGGTTACTTCTACCCTTTCTTCTTCAACTTCTTCGAGTTTACCAACTTCACCTATGTGAGGATTAGCTCCTTCTCCAGGTTTAAAACGCCCTATACCTCGTGTAGAGAATGAACAATGTGTATATTTGCCCAATTTACCACATCCTGTGTTTCCAATGGCTTCTCTAACTTTATCTGTATGGGTAAGTGGTACATAGACGACAATCTTGTATGACATGTTTGGATTATACATCATAATTTTGAATTATAGGTAATTGGTTTAGAACTATATTGAATTGCCTGCAATATATCCAGTCGTCCAACAAAGCTGAAGCGAGAATCCGCCAGAGGGACGATTGATGTGGAGCAAATCCCCTGTTATATATAAATTATCATACAATTTTGAACGCATGGTGCGGGTATCTATTTCTTTTAAATCCACCCCGCCATCTGCGACAACAGCCCTGTCATAGCCCATGAGATGCGTAATAGAGACCGGTAAAGCTTTTAGTAAATGAACGATCTTTTTGCGATCTTCTTTGGTTACACTATGAACTTTAGTATTTAAATCCATGTCTTTTAATAAAATTTCCATGGCTTTGCTTGTACCATGAGGTATTACTTCTTTTAAAACGGTTCTTAAATTCTTATTTTTATTCGCATCAAATAGCTTGATGATGCGATCTTCCAAATCCTTAAAATCAGTATCTGGAAAAGCGTCGATCGTCGCCGTTACTTGGCCGCTTTGTAGCAAGTCGCTGACCTTGCTCGCGCTATTCAATATAAGCGGACCGGACAAGCCAAAGTGCGTAAAAAGTATTTTGCCAGTTTTTGAAAATTGCCTTTTGCCTTCCAGAAAGAAATTTATTTTCATGAAAGAAAGCGAAATGCCAGCAAGAGATTTTACCCATTCATCTTCGACTGCAAGCGGCACGATCGTCGGCGTCGGATTTTTAACCTTATGCCCCAAATCTCTAAGGAAATCAAAACCGTCGCCAGTTGAACCAGTTTCAGGATGCGACATGCCGCCAGTCGCCAATACAAAAGACTTGGCGGTAAAGTCTCCCTGATTCGTTTCCAGTCTCACGATCCTACCCTTTTCTGAAATAATTTTTTTTACAAAACAAGAGGTTTTCAGCAAGACTCCGTATTTATTCAAATCTTTCTCGAGAGTCTTGAAAACATCCAGGGCTTTTTCTGTCTTTGGAAAAGCGCGCTTGCGAGCTTGGACGACGAGTGGAAGCCCTCTAGATTCAAAAAAATCAAAAGTTTCCCTGATGCCAAATTGAGAAAAAGGCGAATACAAAAAATCCGCCGCCTGGCCGTAATTTTTCAGCAAAGCTCGCAAGTCATATTCGGCATTGGCAATATTGCATCTGCCACCTCCGGTGATTTTAAGCTTCTCGCCGAGATATTTGTTTTTCTCGAGAATCAAGACTTTTTTACCTTTTGACCCGGCAACGCCGGCCGCCATCATGCCTGAAGCTCCGCCGCCAATCACCATGACATCAAAAATTTCAGAGTTGAGTTTCATTTACTTGTCGAGATCCAAAGTTTCATCAATCCGGATCTGTTTGACGAATTCCGGCACATGGCTGACCAAGATCATAGCGCCTTCGTATTGATCCAAAGCTTTGGCAATAACCGGCAAATGCCTGAAGTTTATATGGTTCGTCGGCTCGTCTAAAATAAGCAGTCCCGGCCTTTCTAAAACAAGCTTGGCAAAAGCGAGCAGGCCTTTCTGCCCTTCAGACAAGCTGCCGATTTTATTTTTCATCAAATCTCCGCTTATCAGAAAGCCGGCGGCAATCGAACGCATATCCTCTTCGATCACCCGGCCCAGGCAAGACTTCATTGATTCTGCTAATGATTCATAAACCGTATGATCAAAATTGAGGGTTGAGAAATCCTGGCGATAATAGCCGACACGGATGTCGGGCGCAATGACAGAACCCTTGTCTTTTCCGGAAGCCAAAGTCTCAAGCAAAGTGCTTTTGCCGATGCCATTCGGGCCGGAAAGAAGCAGGTGCTGTTTCTTTTTCAGGGAAACATTGGCTTTGCGATTAACGGGCTTGTGATTTTTAATTATGGAAAAAGAGCTGATATTTAAAATCTCTCCGCTCAGATCTTCCTGGGCCGGTATCGTGAAGGGCCTGATGACTTTATCTTCCTTTCGCACATCGACCTTTTCTTCTTCGAGCTCTTCCGCTTTCTCGCGCATCCTTTTTGCAACTAGGCGCATTTGTCCGCCCTTATAGGCAAATTGATTGGCCTTTTCTTTTTTAGCTTGTATTTCTTTTGCCAGCTGGGCATTCTTTTTGTTTTCCCTTTCGACTCGTGCCGTGATCTGCTTTATAACATCAAAATAGTTACCGACATATTGCTCAATCTTCCGGCTGTAAACATCGAGATAAAGCACGCCTTCGGTAAAAGCATTCAAGAAGTCCGCATCGTGAGAAATAACTATGACGGTTTTTTTATAATCAATCAAAAACTGAGTCAAATGCGCAATGCCGGCATGATCCAAATTGTTTGTCGGTTCATCCAAAAGCAAAAGATCCGGATCTTGGATCAGCGCTGAAGCAAGAAGAAGCCTGGCCTGCTGGCCGCCGGAAAAAGATTTTACCGCCTTATCGAACGGAGCTTTTAAATGCACAATTTCGAGAACTTCCTCGATTCGAGGATCAATATCATATTTTTTTTCTTTGAAAGATTTCTGAAAGAATTCCCGCACGGTCAAATCCAGATCTCCGCGAGGAATAACTTGTCTCGAAATGGCCACGCTGACTTTGTTGCCTACATGGATTGAACCCGATTCCGGCGCCATCATTCCGGTAATCAGCCCGAAAATAGTGCTTTTGCCGGCGCCATTTTGGCCCATCAGGGTTATTTTTGAGCCTCGGCGAATAGAAAAATCAACCTCTTCCAAGATAGGCTTTTGCGGTCCGTATTCAAATGAAACTTTTTCAAACCTGACAATAACTTCGCCTTGAGACATAATTCCCCTATCCTAGCACATTTCTCCGAATATGTTGACAAATGCCATATTGCTGATACCATGATCCCGAAACAAATCCTTAAAAAACAAAATATGACAGAAATGACAAAAACAATTCCCGCACTAGAAGCAACGGAATATTTGAGAAACTCTTTGAGAGTAAAAAATCCTTTGTCTGAATTTTTTAAATTTTTTAAAAAGATTAGGAACAAAAGAAAGAAGAAATTTATTCTAAACATAATTGCTTGCATAATAACTGGACCAGTCGCCGTCGGAATTATTGCGATAATGTATGAAGGCATTACAAGCATTGCCTCAGAGATAATTTGGATTACAATTGGAGTAAATATTGCCGGCAATGTCTTTGGGTGGATTATAGAAAAACCATTCTTGAGAGTTTTTTTTGCCGCCCTTACATCATCTTTCACAATATCAAGTTTTTTACTTCTAATATTTGAGAACGATCTTGGAATCAAAAAGATGCTTGGTTTGGAAACAAAAGCCGTCTTTGTAATAATTATTTTCAATCTATTGCTGATGTTTATTCCGGAAATAATAAAACCGCTCCAGAAGAGCGGTTTTTCTTTTTTAAAAACAGCAAAAAACTAAATTTAATCCGAAAGCAGAACAGTCTCAAATTCCGAAGTTAAATCCTCTTCATAGAAAATATACCCCGAAATATACTGTTGACCGTCCCAAGTCAGATACCGAACACCGAGGCCGAGAGAAATGCCGTGCGAGATTGGGATAACATAGATTGTTCCGGGAAAAAGCCATTTTTTAAATTGGCCATTTGGCGCCTTTTCTTTAAATTTGCGAAAAACAAGACCTGATTCATGAAGCCGAACTTGAAGCATGTAGTCCAAAATATTAGCATTGGCGCATTTTCTGCCGCTAATTTCTTCTTTAATAAATTTTTCAAGCGTAATGCTTGCGCCGTCTTTTTGAAGTTCAGATTTAAAAAAACCTAAATTCATTTTATCGGCTCTTAATTTTCCAAGCTTTGCATGCTGTTCTACGTTCCATCCGCGATAGAGATGAGGATCTTTGTCGCAATCGACTTCTTTTGTCTTTATCATTTTTCTAGTTTTTATTGTTTATATTCTCTTTTAAAATAACTTAATTTGATTTAAAATAACATTTTAAATTTGATAAGTCAAACGCTTGACAAATATGAACATGGGGCGTAAAAATAACATATGAAAACAAAAACATCATCAATTCTTTTATTGTTTGTAGCCTTAATAGCCAGCGCCGGTCTTATCAAATATGGCTCTGTGGCAAAAGCTGACACGAAAAATATTCCTGAAACAGTTTCCATTGCAACGACAGAGAATAAAACTAATCCTATCTTTGCTGAAACAGATATAGCTTCAAGCATCACCACCTCCGCCGCAACCATAAGTGGATCATGGCAAGGAGACAATGAAGTTTCGACGTGGTTCGAATACGGATCGACCATGGATCTCGGTAAAAAAACCAAAGCCGTAACCCAAAAAACAAAATCCGGATTTACCACATACAGGCTGACCGGCCTCTCCCCTAATTCGGCTTATTACTTCAGGCTTTCCGGCAAAGATGAAAACAGCCAAAAGAATGGCCAAATAAATTCTTTTGTGACTCTTGCCCACAATTCAAATGCGCCAAATTATGCTGTTGCGATGACCAACGGCCCAAGCAACATTACCGCTTCCAGTGCAAAATTAAATGCTTACATAGATCCGAACGGCAGCTCCGGCGGTTATTGGTTTGAATACGGCAACGAACCGACGCTTCTCGAAAACTCAACTCCAGCCATCAAATTAGATTCCGGCCATCCAATTTTTGTTGAAGAAAAACTTGCAAACCTAGATTCAAATAAATCTTATTATTTTAGAATTGCTGCGAGAAATACTTATGGCATAGTCCGAGGATCAACACTCCGTTTTGACACAGCCGCCGCCAGGAATGAAAATCCGAATCCGGCTGCGGTAGCTCTAAGCCGCGGACCTGAGCTGACCGCATTATCCGTCTGTCTCGGCGCAATTTTTTTTCTAATTGCTTTTTGTCTGCTGATAGAGAAAATCTATCCTGAAAATCAGTAGACGAATCAGGCTATTTGATATACAATATCAGCATGAACTTAAAATCAATTGATATAAAAATCATCAGTTTCTGTCGAGATGCTTTTATTCCAGCCGCTCGCATTGGCCTATTTGTCATCTTCTTCTGGTTTGGTCTGTTGAAAGTCCTTGGCTTAAGCCCGGCCAGCGAACTTGTCCATAAATTATTTGAGCAGACAATTTCATTTATGTCGTTTAACACATTCATCATCTTGTTTGGATATTTCGAAATGCTCATTGGCGCGCTTTTCCTTGTAAAAGGCGCCGAGAGAGTTGTCATGCCGCTTCTCCTGATGCACATGATTACGACCTTTATGCCGCTTGTGATTTTGCCTCAAGAAACCTGGCAAAAATTTCTCGTGCCTACGCTAAGCGGCCAATACATCATTAAAAATCTCGCCTTGATCGCCGCCGCCATAGGCATAGCCGCTCAAATACATCCATTTGCGGAGAACAAAAAATAAACAAAAAAACCCTGCATTATGCGGGGTTTTTATTTTTCAATAATTTTTCGCTATTTTACCAGGCAAAAAACAAATTTGCTATCAAGACTCCAGACAACATCCGGGGCTCCGCCGGAAGCTGTCAGCCAAAGTTCGCCGTTGCCGCTTCCAACAAGAAATATGCTTGGAGTTTTCTTGCCTGAACAATAAATAGGCTCCATGGCTATTCTTAAAAATTCTTTTCTAGGTTGATTCAAATATTGCAAACGAAGCTGTGGTCCAACTTCCGCCCGGCAAAGGCTCAAACCTGAAGCTGAAGCTTTTTTGCAAATATCTTCATAAGTTGCAGGATCGCTAAAGCCAAGCTCTTCTCCGGAAACCACCACCAAATCGACAAATTCTTCTTTCTGAACTAATACAAAACTAGAATTCTCGAATATTTCGCTCGCCCAGCCGCTAATACTGCATTCTTTTTTCTCTAAATCTTTAGCGATTGAATTTACCGATTTATACGTGCCAATTTTGATGGTTTTAAAAACTTTAAATTTCTTTTCCTGGGCATCAGCCTGGAAATTTGCCACAACCGCCCCAAGGACAGCCAGCAGTAAAATGATTTTACTTTTCATTGTTTATGTTTTTAGTGGTTTTTTTAAATAACTGATTTTCATATCATATTACCATACTTGATTGACTTGTCAAATATTTTATGAGGCACTCAATTCAGGGGGCTTTTTTATGTATGAGGATCACTCTTTTTCCATTCAACAAGTTCTCCGGCGCGGCGCTCCATTTTGTCCGCCGGGCGCAAGAATTTTTTATTTTTTACCGGAAAAATAGTCTTATGGGGAAGATTATCCATAATCTCGGCAATATTACCCAAATCTTCTTCTGAGGTTATCCATTTCGTGCCAAGTCTCTTCAAGTTAAATGGCTTTGAATAGCTTTTGAGGGCCTTTTTGCCCGTTTTATCATTCCAATATTCATGAAAATAAGAAAGCGCCAGCTCCCGAATAGTCTTATAAACCGGATCACGGAAACGAAGCGTCGAATGATTGGTCTTGCTGATCGCGCCCCAGTAGCCATTCCTCTTATAAAGGGCTATGACATGATCAATGTCGCCCTCAGCCTTGAGATCTAAGATGAGAGGTTTTTCACCATTATGCCAAAGAACCGCAGCCGCAATAAGCGCGCCCTCCAGGCAATGCGCCTTGTTTTCGCGAAGGGCTCTTCTTGGAGACATATATGTCTCCCCTTTCTTTTCCCAGTTGATAGGCATCTGATCTATAAAATTTTGTATCTTTATGGGGTCGGAAAGCTTTTTAAAAACAGTTAATTCTTTTTTGGAAAGGCCCAGCATGTTTTAATAATAACAATAAACAGGTATAATGAAAAACCTGATGAGAAAAAAATACGAACCTGCCAATCATAAACTTTTGGTAAAAAGATCCAGTGCCGGTCTTGGTCTTTTTGCCGGCGAAAAAATGCCAAAAGGAACATGTATCATCGAATATGTCGGCAGGCTTTTAGCCCCGGGCGAAGAATATACTAGCAATAGCAAATATCTTTTTGAGATCAATTCAAAAAAAACGATCGACGGCTCCCCTCGATCAAATACCGCCCGCTACGTCAACCACTCCTGCAAGCCAAATGTCGAAGCAGAAATATACAAAGGCCGTGTTTTCTTTTTTGCCAAACGCAATATCCAAACAGGCGAAGAGCTTTCTTTCGACTATGGCAAAGAATACTGGAATGAATACATCAAGCCAAAGGGCTGTAAATGTGAAAAGTGCGTTAAATAAAAAACCCCCTGAATTCAGGGGGTTTTAAATAGCATGAACAACTTTTTACTTTGTGCGCTTCTTTCGGCTTTTTACAGATGAAAATTCCGGTTCAGGATTTTTAAAATCATCATAGGTTAAAACAATAATATTAAATATTCCTAATTTTTGACCCACATGACCATATCGGCTAACTTTATCCATATCTTTTTTCTTCCAAAAATTATTTACATATTTTACAGCTTCTAGCATGTAATAAACAATTTCATCTCTAGACTGTTTCAATTTGATTTCTTTGAATATTTTGGTAAGCAAAACATCTTTTCCAAAATTTCTAACTACAGGATCGTGAAAAATTTCACTATCTAGTTTTGCATTTTCCCAAATTTCTTCAAGAATATCGCCCGCCTGCATCAGGCGATCGCCAATTTTATTTTTCAACTGGTTAGATATTGATAATTTAGCCATTTTATTCAGTTTTAAATTGTTAGTACTTTTTTCTCTACTTAAACTACCAATAAATTCTTTTATTGTCAAAATACCCAGCCAAACAAAAAAAAGACCCCTTTTGGGGTCTTTTTTTTGTTGAAAAAATATTACGCAGCAACTTCTTCTTCAGCCTGTTCAGTATCTGCCGCAACAACTTCTTCTTGCATTTCTGCGCCTTCACCTTCTATTTTTACTTCTTCTTCGTTGATATCCATAGTATTTATTTGATTAACTAATAAGGTTTTTAATGTATCACAAAACTCTGAAATTGTCCAGTCTTCTATGAAATTATCTTTTTGACCTCTTTTAAGCCGCTTTTATCAGTGGTTTGTAAAATGATCCAATCTGGAGCTTTACTTGAAACCTTTTTTAGATTTTTTCTTGTCAGTCTTTTTCGCGAGCATAACTTTCTTGATCTCAAGCCTCTTTTTTGTCTTATGAGAATTGTTTGTTTTTGGTTTTAGCCCATGTTTAAAACTTCTTTTTACCATATAATTCTTTTATTTAATTTATTTAATAATATTAAACCATTATACATCAATATCAAACATATTTCACTTTTTTAGTGATTAAAATAAAAAAAATCCCCCAATTTATACTGTTGGGGGATTTGCTCTTTTTTCCAAAGAGTCAGAAATTGCCAGAAAATAACAATTATTCCATACTAAAGTGAATAAATTACTTTCAATTGACGGATTTTTATCATTATCAATTAATACTGATACATGATTTTGGCCGTTAATTTTCTGAATGGAGCCAAGGGCAACTACGCGAACATCTTTGGCGATATTTGTTTTACAGCCAAACACTTTAAGCTCTTTTAAGGTTGCAGGGCGCAATTTATTATTCTGCATCCAATCGAGAACTTCTTCTGAACTCATAAACTCGCTGTTGATCATAAATTCGTCTTTGAACTTGATAATGACAGCGCTTAATTTCTGTTTTCCAAAATAAAACTTAACAGATACCTGTTCTGCTTCAACGGAATTAACTTTTATTTCAGGAACCTTTTTGATCTGTTTTAATCCAATGCTCGATGTTTTAACATCTGAATGATTAGAGACACAAGATGTCATTATGCTAATTAAGGCAATAATTGCTATTAGCCCGAGGAATACTGGCAGTTTTTTCATGATTTCTGGTTTTTTATTTGTTGATTTTAATGAACGTTCTGGTTTTTGTAGAGTATCATAAAATACTTGATTTGTCAATATTTTGTATCTCAAAAAAATGGAGATAAAAATAAAAAAACACCGATCGGGTGTTTTTTTATTTCGAAATCCAACAAACTTCACTCGGCCTCAAATCTATCTCCAGCCTATTATTGTTCTTGCGGTTGGGAAAATAATATCAATAAGAACCACAATGGCAATAATAGATATTAGTACTATTAAAAAAACACATCTTGGCTTCATCGAACAAAATCGATGAAATAAATGATCACATATTTTTTTCATGGGAATAAAAAACTCTGCTCAGCTAAATTTCTAATGAAATCCAAGTCTTAACCTGAATCAAGCTAATTGTAACAAATGGCACCAAATATAAAGAATAAAGGATGTGGATAAAATATTCT
>CAZUZG010000017.1:0-14307 GCA_964624665.1 uncultured Candidatus Saccharibacteria bacterium
GCCAAAGAAATAATTTTTGTTTTTATTGTGGCGATGTCGGCTTGGGTTTTGGCAACATTGTTAAAAAATTTGATTCATACGGCGCGGCCTTATGATGCCTTAAGCGGAGTTATAAAACTTGTTTCGCCGGACGATCCGTTTGCATTTCCTTCAGGCCACGCGACTTTTTTCGGAGCCCTCTCGACATCTTTGTATTTGCGGCATAAAAAAGTCGGATTGATGTTCTTTTTCGGAACATTGCTTATTGTTTTGTCTAGGATAATTGTCGGCATTCATTTTCCAGGCGATATCTTGGGTGGCTTGGCGATAGGATCGGGGATCGCCCTTTTAGTTGATTCTTTTTTCAAAAAGCGTTAATATGTCTGTATTCTTATGTTAAAGACCCGCCTAACAGCATTATTCATATTTTTACTGGCTATTGGAGTCGGTTATTTCGTTTATGCTTCCGAGCCTAGACTGGAAGCATATCGTCCGATTTCAGCTCCGGCTTTTTTCAATAAATTTCCTTTTAAACTGGGCTTGGATCTTTCCGGCGGCACTCATCTGATCTACAAAGCTGATGTTTCAGCTGTGGCTTCCACCGAAATCAAAGATTCAATGAATGCTCTTCGCGATGTTATTGAGCGCCGAGTCAATCTTTTTGGAGTTTCAGAGCCTCTTGTTCAAACAGAAGAGACGAGCTTTGGCGGCGCAAAAGAGCAAAGATTGATCGTCGATTTGCCGGGAGTGACAAATATCGATCAAGCTGTTGCCATGATCGGACAGACTCCTGTTTTGGAATTCAAGATCGAAAGGCTTGACGGCCAGGAAAAAGAAGCTTTACTTAAAAAGCTTGAGGAGGCTCAGAAATTAGAAGCCGAAGGCAAGCCCGTCACGGCTCCTATCGAGAACCCTTATTTTATCTCGACTGAATTAACCGGAAGATTTTTAGATCATGCTGTTTTGGAATTTGATTCAAATACTCAGGAGCCAAAGGTTGGTTTACAGTTCAATAAAGAAGGCTCTGAATTATTCAGAAAAATAACCAAAGAAAATATCGGCAAGTCTGTCGCGATCTACTTGGACGGCCTGATGATTTCTTCGCCAGTTGTCAGAGAAGAGATCTCCGGCGGCCAGGCTCAGATCTCCGGCAATTTTACGCCGAAGGATGCAAAGACTCTCGTTGGCCGCTTGAATTCCGGCGCCTTGCCTGTGCCGATCAATCTCATTTCTACTCAGACCATCGGGCCTTCTTTGGGCGCGAGTGCTATTCAGGCCGGCATTAAAGCTTTTCTAATTGGCTTTTTGATCATCGGTCTTTTCCTCATTCTTTGGTATCGCTTGCCGGGAATTGTCGCAGTTGTTGCTTTGTCTATCTATATTTTGATTATGCTTGCGCTATTTAAACTTATTCCGGTCACTTTGACCGCTGCGGGCATGGCGGGTTTCATTATTTCGATTGGCATAGCTGTCGACGCCAATGTTTTAATTTTTGAAAGAATTAAAGAAGAATTGCAGACTGGCCGAAGCATTGCCGATTCTGTGAGGGCCGGATTTGCTCAGGCTTGGTTTTCAATCCGCGATTCAAATACTTCAAGCATCATTACCGCGATCATTCTTTTCTGGTTCGGCACATCTCTCATCAAAGGCTTCGCTCTGACTTTGGGCATGGGCGTGCTCGTCTCAATGTTTTCAGCTATCATTGTTACTCGTATTTTCCTTTATGCTTTGAATATTGAGAGCGACAAAAAAATATTCAAGTTTTTATTCAGTAGCGGTTTCAGCAAATAATATGTTTATCATCAAACACAAAAAAATATTTATCCTTGTTTCGATTGTGCTGGTTGCTTTATCTGTTTCAGCTGTGGCGATTTTTGGCATCAAGGTCGGCATTGATTTCAAGGGAGGAGCATTATCTGAAGTCGTTTATCCTTCCGACCGGCCTGAAATCAGCGTTTTGCAGGAAGCCATCAAGTCTCTTGACTTGGGCGAAGCAGGCATCCAGCCTATTGGAGATGATAGTTATATTATCAAGACCAGGGCTTTGACTGAAGCTGAAAGAGCGAACCTTTTCCGAACCGTTTCCGTAGGCGGCAAGTATCCGGCTGAAGAAAAAAGCTTTAATTCTATTGGCCCTTCCGTTGGCCACGAGCTCACCAGAAAGGCGATTGTCGCTCTTATTTCTGTTGCTTTGGCCATCATTCTTTTTATCGCTTACGCTTTCCGCAAGGTTTCCAAGCCTATTTCTTCCTGGAAATACGGCCTTATTGCCACAGGTACTTTGCTTCATGATGTCATGATCCCTATTGGCTTGTTTACGATACTCAGCCATTATTATGGAGCCGAGATCGACACATTGTTTGTCGTAGCAATATTGACCGTCCTCGGCCTTTCCGTCTCCGATACGATCGTCGTCTTTGACCGAATCAGAGAGAATTTGAAAAAGCAGATTTCGTCCGACTTTGCCGAAACTGTCGGCAAAAGCTTGGGCCAAGTTTACACCAGATCAATCAACACTTCTTTGACCGTTATCATGGTTTTGCTTTCAATTGTTTTTTTTGGTCCGGCTTCAACCAGATATTTTGCCATAATGCTGACCGCCGGCATGTTCTTCGGCACATATTCCTCGATTTTTCTCGCTTCGCCACTTTTGGTCTGGGTAGGGGAAATGCAAGATAAAAAATCTAAGAAGAAGTAGTTTTATAAATTAATTTTACCCTGTTTCGCGTAAAGCTATGCAGGGCACGAAAATATGATGACACTTTATGTAATTTTAGGAATCCTAATTCTCTGGTTTGTCATTGCCTACAATGCCTTTATTCGTTTTGCGAATCGAGCCAAGGAAGCTTGGGCAGATATTGATGTTCAGCTTAAGCGCCGCTATGATCTTATTCCAAATTTGGTAAATACCGTTAAGGGTTATGCGATTCACGAGAAGGAAGCTTTTGAGAATGTGACCAAGGCCCGGGCAAATGCCATGGGCGCGGGAGCGGGAAGCTTGGCTGACAAGGGTGCAGCTGAAAACATGCTTTCCGGCGCTTTGAAATCAGTCTTTGCTATCGCCGAGGCTTATCCGGAACTTAAAGCCAATCAGAATTTTATGGCTTTGCAGGCCGAGCTGTCTGATACTGAAAATAAAATCCAAGCGGCGCGAAGATTTTATAATAGCAATGTAAGGGACTTGAATATCAAGATCGAATCATTTCCATCGAATCTGATCGCCAAGATATTCAATTTTGCCAGAATGGAATTCTTTCAGCTTGAAGACGAAGCCGCCAGGAATCCAGTTGAAGTGAAGTTTTAATTATTAAATAACATAAAAATTGCGTCGCGCTTTAATAGACGATTGCGCGATATGATTTCGCAAAATCATATGAACATGGAAAACCAAGAAGTAAATTTAAAAAAAGATAAAGTTGAAAATACTTTGGAAATATACAGCGCTCAGTATGAAAAAATAAAAAATGAAGATATAGAAAAAGCTGTTGAATATTTGACTAATTTGATAAGTAAAATCGAACAAGGAAATACAAATTTTCTTGAAGGATTTTCATCAGAAGAAGTAGAAAATATCCGCGTGGGGCTTTCTAAAATGTTGTCCAAGGAAGAAGTCGGAGCATAATTTTCAATAGTCTTTAATGGCGACTCTATATACTCATCAATCTCAAAATGTCTGGAAGACTTGGGGTCTTATGACCTTGTTTCTTGCGCTTGTGATCGCTTTGGGTTGGTTTATTAGTTTTTATTTCCACAATCCCAATATTCTCTATTTCTTTGTTTTCTTCAGTATTGCGATGAATATTGTTTCCTATTGGTTCTCCGATAAAATTGTTCTACATATGTCCGGCGCAAAACCGGCCAAGAGGGAAGAGTTTTTCGATTTGTATAATGCTGTCGAAAATCTTTCGATCACAGCCGGCCTGCCGATGCCGAAAGTCTATGTCATCAATGATCCGGCGCCAAATGCTTTTGCGACCGGCCGGGATAAGGATCATGCCGTAGTTTGCGTGACGACGAGCCTGCTTTCTATTTTGGATAAAACTGAACTCGAAGGAGTCATTGCCCATGAATTGTCGCATGTCGGCAATCGGGATATTTTGCTTTCGACCGTTGTCGTGGTTTTGGTCGGCCTAGTTTCGATTGTTTCTAATTTTTTAATGAGATCAATGTTTTGGGGCGGTAATAGAAATGATGATAGGGAAGGCGGTGGCCAGGTGCAAATGATCTTGATGATTGTCGGCGTTGTTCTGACGATTCTTTCGCCGATCATTGCGACCCTGATCCAGCTCTCGATTTCTCGCAAAAGGGAATTTTTGGCCGATGCTTCCGGCGCTCTTTTAACTCGTTATCCGGAAGGCTTGGCTTCGGCCCTGGAAAAGATTTCAAAATATGATCGCCCGATGATGAGGGCCAATGATGCCACGGCGCATCTTTTCATTTCAAACCCTTTCGGCAAGGGAACCTTGAAGGGCATCCACAAGCTCTTCATGACTCATCCGCCAGCAGAGGAAAGAATAAAGGTTTTGAGGGAGATGGGGAAGTAGAGCAATGAATACCGAATTTTGGCGGAGGATGAGAGATTCGAACTCTCGGTGGGTTGCCCCACACAGACTTTCCAGGTCTGCGCACTAGACCGCTATGCGAATCCTCCAATTAAGCCATAATAAAGAATATTGCTCATATAAGCAAATTTATTTTTTGTTTCAAATTTCAAACATGATAAAATAAATATTAATTATAAGTTAATTTTTTTCACAAAATCACATGGCAAAAGGAAATAGCGCTCGAAGAAAGGAGGTCAAGAAGCCCAAAAAGGCAAAAGCTAAATAGTTAAACTTAAAAACCGCGTCTGAAAGATGCGGTTTTTAAGTTTTCATTGTATTGCCTTTAGGCTTCAAACTTTTTATATTTTTATGCTAGAATGGCCCCGAAGCGTCGAAGCTTTTTATCACATAAATTCATTAAATCAAATGCAAACATATACGAAATTTCAGAATATGGCCATGCTCGCAATACGCTTGATCGCAGGAGCGATCTTTATTTATGCAGGCTGCCTCAAGTGGATCTTTTGGTATGCGGCACCGGCTGGTATTCCAGGATTTGTCATCGCTTTATTTAAGTTTCTTTCAATCGTCGAGCCTTTGGCCGGATTGATGATTGTTGCCGGACTTTTTACCCGTCAGGTTTCTGTCGGCCTTTCTGCGATAATGGTCGGAGCTATTTTATTCACGCAATTCGTCGCACAAATAGGCTTTACGACGCAGCAGGGGCCGGGTTGGAATTTTCCTTTGGCTGTTTTGGGCGGCTGTTTAGCTCTAACCGCATTTGGTGCCGGCAGCTGGTCGGCAGATGCAATACTAAAGAAAAAGAGAGCGCAATAATGATCATCAGATGAGCATAGCAAAAAAAATCCCCCGAAATGGGATTTTTTTTGCTATGATGCACATATGGAGATCAATTCTGTAAAGTTTATAAAAGGCGCGGTTAAAACAGGTGATATGCCTAAGAACAACTTGCCTCAAGTCGCTTTTATTGGCCGTTCTAATGCCGGCAAGTCGAGTATCATCAATTCTTTGACCGGTAAGAGAGATTTGGCCAGAACTAGTTCTTTTCCGGGACGAACGCAGGAGATAAACATCTTTTTGATCAATGATTCTTTTTATTTGATCGACCTGCCGGGCTATGGTTTCGCCAAGGCTTCCAAAGAACAACAGGCCAAGATCGAGCAGATGATTTTTGAATATTTGTTTGATTCAAACCATGAACATAGAAAAATCGTTTTGGTCATTGATGGCAATGTTGGTCCGACAAAAAACGATCTGGAAATGCTGTATGAATTGGAACAGGCAGGCAAAAACATCATCATCGTTGCAAATAAAATCGATAAGATAAAAAAATCAGAGTATAAAAAACAGCTCGAAAAAATCAGAGATCTGGTCGGTGCGCATAAAATCATCCCATATTCATCGGAAAAGAAAATCGGCATAAAAGAACTTGCCACCGAGCTTTTAAAATAATTTATGATCGACTTCATAATCAATCAGTTGAAAAAAATCAACTTGAGGCGAATCGACCGCTTCAAAAAAAGCCCAAAGGATGTCCAGCTTGAAGTTTTTTTTAATTTAATAAAAAAGGCCAAAAGCACATCTTGGGGCAAGTCCTTCGACTATCAAAGCATTGACTCGATCGATAAATTCAAATCGAGAGTCCCTATTTCGGCTTATGAAGATTTGTTCCCATATATCGAAAGAATGATGAAGGGAGAGAAGGATGTCCTTTGGCCGTCTCCTGTAAAATGGTTTGCAAAATCGTCCGGCACGACAAATGCCAGGAGCAAGTTTATTCCGGTGCCGGATGAATCGCTGGAGGAGTGCCACTACAAAGGAGGCAAGGACATGCTCTCTTTGTATGTCGAAAATAATCCGGAAACTAGGATTTTCAAGGGCAAGAATGTGGTCATTGGCGGCAGCTTGAAGCCGGATGAAAATAATCCTGAAATATGGATCGGCGATGTCTCGGCGCTTATCATGAAAAATCTGCCGATCTGGGCGGAGTATTTCCGCAAGCCTTCCTTGGAAATCGCAACGATGGAAAAATGGGAGGACAAGCTCGAAATGATGGTCAAAGAAACTATGGATGAAGATGTTACGAGCATTGCCGGCGTGCCGTCCTGGACCGCAGTTTTTCTTAAAAAAGTTTTGGAGGCTAAGAATAAAAAAAATATTTTTGAAGTTTGGCCGAATCTGGAAGTTTTCTTTCATGGCGGAGTTTCTTTCAAGCCGTTCAGGCATTTGTTCGATGAAATGATTCCGGGTGGCAAATTAAACTATATGGAAATTTACAACGCTTCCGAAGGCTTTTTCGCCATGCAGGATGATTTGAAGCGGAAAGATGATTTGCTCCTAATGCTCGATTACGGAATCTTTTATGAATTTCTGCCGATCGAGGATTTACATAAAGAGAATCCAAAAACTCTCGGCATAGAGGAGGTCGAAATCGGCAAGAATTACGCTTTGATTATTTCGACCACCGGCGGGCTTTGGCGATATTTGATCGGCGATACTGTGAAGTTTACATCTTTATTTCCGCACCATGTCCGCATAACCGGACGCACCAAGAATTTCATCAATACTTTCGGCGAGGAATTGGTGATCGATAATGCCGAAGCGGCGGTAGCTTTTGCCTGCCAGCAGACCGGAGCAATCGTCAGAGATTTTACCGCTGGGCCGATTTATCTGGATAATTTTAAAAAAGCCGGACATGAATGGCTGATCGAATTCGACAGAATGCCCGAGCCGAATTTGGGGCATTTTTCAAAAATTTTGGACGCGAAGCTTCGCGAAGTGAATTCTGATTATGATGCCAAGAGATATAAAGATTTATTGCTCAATCCGCCAAAGGTTTCCAGCGTGCCACCAGGGACTTTTTATAATTGGATGAAAAAGAGAGGCAAGCTCGGCGGACAGAATAAGGTCCCTCGTCTTTTCAACAACAGGGAATACATTGAGGATATTTTGAGCATACTCTAACTTGAGCAAGCTCTGTGGTAAAATTGCGAGATGGATAAAATTATAAAAACTGAAGATGAATGGAAAAAAGAATTGAGTCCGGAAGAATATCATGTACTGAGGGAAAATGGGACTGAAAGGCCTTTTTCCGGCGAGTATGATAAAAAATTCGACCAAGGCATGTATGTTTGCAAAGCTTGCGGGGCGGAACTTTTCAATTCAACTAAAAAATACGATGCGGGCTGCGGCTGGCCTTCTTTTGACCAGGCCTTGCCTGGTGCGGTTTTTTTTCATGATGACAATACTTTGGGAATGAAAAGAGTCGAAGTGACTTGCGCTCGCTGTGGCGGACACTTGGGCCATGTTTTTCCGGACGCGCCCGCCGAAGTTTTAACGAAGGAGGGAGGGCTTCGAAAATCTACTGGGCAGAGATTCTGTATCAATTCAGTTTCTCTCGGTTTTGAGAAAAAATAATAAAATAATATAATCAATTTATGAATCAAAAAAATTTTAATTTAATAGCAGGCGTGGCTTTTTCAGTTATCGCTTTAATTCAATTAGTCAGGTCTATTTTGGGCTGGGAGGTTTATGTCAACAATCTTTCGATACCTGCGGGCGTCAGCGTTGTCGCTTTTCTGGTCGCAACATTTTTTGCTTATAGCGCTTTCAAGTTTAATAATAAGGAAAATAAGCAGGAAATTAACCAGTAATGAAAAGGCTTATTTTTGACATTGAAACTTTGCCGGCAGATGAAGGCTCTAGAGAATCTTTGAAATTTCTCTATGAAAAGAGATTGGAAAAGAAAAAAGCCCAAAAGGCCGCTTTGGGAGAAACCTTGACTGAAGAAGAAGAGAAGAACGGTTTTGAGGATTTTTTGTCTGGCACTTCTTTCGACGGTTCTTTTGGCCGAGTGCTTTGCATCGCTTATGCGATCAATGATGAAGATATCAGAATCCTTTGCAATCCGGACAATGAAAAGAAAATGATCGAAGATTTTTGGTTTGTCGCCGGGCAGTGCGATCTATTCGTCGGCCATAATGTCATGGATTTTGATTTGCGATTTATTTTACAGAGGTCAGTCGTCTTGGGCGTGAAGCCCAGCTGGAATCGCTTTCAAGAACTCGGCAAGAAGCCTTGGGAAATGGGCAAGTATTTATCTTTCGCCCGTTATCAAAATCTGCCGATTTTCGACACCATGCAAGAATGGACCAATTGGGGGAGCAATCAAAATAAAGCCGGCTTGGAGCATTTAGCTCTGGCCTTAAGCATACCGACCCCGAAAGATGGCATCGACGGATCTCAGGTTTACGCTTTCTACAAAGCCGGCAAGGTTAAAGAAATCTGCGACTATTGCGTCCGTGATGTCGAAGCCACCCGCGCCGTGTACAAAAGAATGACTTTTCAGGAGAGGCTGAGTTAAGAATCTGTGCATGCTCAGGATTTTAATAAACTTATGAAAAAAGATTTCGATAATTGGAATACAAAAAAGAAAGAGTTGGAAGAAGTCAAAGAAAAATTCTTATTTAAGACAGGAGATATCTGGTGGTGCTCAGTTGGATTGAATGTAAAAGCAGAGTCGTGCGGAAAAAGGAGAACAGTATCAAAGACCAGTTCTTGTGTTAAAGAAATTGTCAGCTGAAAGTTTTATTGGTATTCCGCTTTCAACTCAAGAGAAGACTGGCACATGGTTTATCGACATAACAATACATGGAGAAAAAAGATATGCACTTTTGTATCAAATACGAATGTTTAGCACAAACCGCTTTCAGCGTCGTTTGACTTCACTTGATGATACTGATTTTATCAGAGTAAAAGAAAAGCTCGAGGCATTGCTCGAGCTTTTCTAATCATCACCAGAGCCGAAACCCTGGATCGGTGGGTAACCCCAAAAGTACCTCAATTGTAAATGAATCAAAAAAATAAGTCAATAAAATTACACAAGTAGGAAATATATGAAAAAAAGATGAAAAAGAAATATCGCTATTGCACGGGAAAATGAATGTGAGGCACACGAAATAGAGCGATTAGAAATTATGAAAACCGTGAGAGACTTCGGAATAAATATATAAAAAGAGACAGTCGAAGCCACCCGCGCCGTGTATAAAAGGATGACTTTTCAGGAGAGGTTGGGTTAAAAAATGTGCATTTAGTGAATTTATATACTTAACTTAACATGTGTTAATTTGTTTTATTTTAAATAGTATGTTAAACTTCACTCGTGTCAATAGATAAATCACAATTTGTAACCCCTACACAACTCGCAAAGATGTTGGGTATTAGCCGTATAGCCGTTCACCAAAAGATAAAAAAAGGTGAAATTAAGGCTGAAAATATAGGAGATCCATCTAAACCAACCTATTTGATCCCCAAGGCTTTTCTCTCAGAAGACATACAGAATCGTATTAGTGAACAGCAAAAAAGCGTCACAAAGAAGGTTTTAGATAAAAACCAGAAACATGATCTCAGTTTTGAGAAAGAACTCTGGATGGCGGCAGATAAATTGCGCGGAAATGTCGATGTATCAGAGTACAAAAATATTGTTCTCGGCCTTCTTTTTTTGAAATATATTTCAGACTCTTTTTATAAAAGGCGTGAAGTTTTGTCTGAAATGACTCGTGATCCAAAAAATGAAGATTTTTATGTTCCAACAGAAGAAGCTAGAAAAGCCATTTTAGAAACAAAAGATTTTTATATATCTGAAGGCGTTTTTTATGTTCCTGAAAAATCTCGCTGGGAACATTTACAAAATTTTAGATTTCAAAATAATATTGGTATTACTTTGGATAAGGCAATGGAATTAATTGAGAAAGATAATCCTGTTCAACTTGAAAATGTCCTCCCTCGTGTTTACACAAAAGTAAATCTTGACCCCACCGTTCTGGGTGAGCTTGTTAATATATTTTCTCAAATATCTTTTGATCATGACTTTGATCGAGAGAAAGATATCCTTGGACGCATATATGAGTATTTCCTAGGTCAGTTTGCTTCATCAGAGGGAAAGCGTGGGGGCGAGTTCTTTACTCCGAGGTCAATTGTTCAATTACTTGTTGAAATATTAGAACCATATGAGAATGCTCGCATATTTGACCCCGCTTGCGGAAGCGGAGGAATGTTTGTGTCTATGGGTGAATATTTGCGAGACCACAAAATGGATCCCTCAAAACTTGCTATCAGCGGACAAGAAAGCAATCAAACCACACTTCGTCTTTGTAAAATGAACCTTGCTATCCGTGGACTCTCAGGAAAGATAGAACTTGGTAACACTTATTATCAAGATAAGTTCCCACACTTACAAGCAGATTTCGTAATTGCAAACCCTCCTTTTAATGCAGAATGGGAACCATCAAAACTTTCTGATAACGATCCAAGAATCTTTTTAGGAATGCCTCCATCAGGTAATGCAAATTTCCTTTGGGTGCAACATTTTGCTCATCATTTGTCACCAAACGGACAAGCAGGATTCGTTATGCCGAATGGAGCACTCGCTGTATCTGGTAAAGAAGGGGAACTTCGCCAGAAGCTTATTGAAGCTGATATGGTAGATGTCATTATCTCTTGTCCCTCGAAGCTTTTCTACAATGTCGGATTACCTGTATCACTTTGGTTTTTAGCAAAAAATAAATCTGGCGATCGTTTTCGTAAACGCAAAGGAGAAACTCTTTTTATCGATGCACGAGATACTTTTGAACAGATCTCTCGTAAACAAGTAATATTCAATAAAGAACAGATTGCAAAGATTACAAACACTGTCCGTACATGGCGAGGTGAATCAGGTGCTGGAAAATACGAAGATATTTCAGGTTTCTGTAAATCTGCGAATTTAGAAGAGATAAAGAAAAACGGATACACTCTTACTCCTGGCAGATATGTAGGACTTACAGATGCCCCAGATGACGGAATTTCTTTTGAAGAAAAAATGCAAAAGCTTTCAAGCGAACTTCGAGAGGCTTTTACTACAGGTCGTGAATTAGAAAAAGAGATCGAAAAGAATCTTAAGGAATTGGGATTTTAATGATATATGAACTTTTCAGATAAATTTAAAAAAACATATTGGTGGACATTGTTAGTTTTAGTGACAGGTCTTTGCATTTGGCGATTAATGGTAGGTTCTTTTTTAAATTTTGATATATATCTTTTTATTTTTTGGTTTATTCTTGTTTTGTTTCCAATTATTTCAGAAGTTTCCTTATTCGGAGTAAGTCTTAAGAAGGATATTGAATCTTTTAAAAATGAAGTCAGAACACAATTTTTTGAAATAAAAAATTCTATTCAAAATACTAATCATCAAACAGTCAATATAAATGCAGTTGCATCAAAAGCCACAGAAGAAGAAATAAAACAAAAAGATAGCGATGTAAAAAAAGAGAAAAAACCTACAAAAAACAACTTGTCAATTGTAAAAAATACTGAAGAAAAAAAGATCGGATCAAGTGAAAAAGCAATTGAACGACATGAACGACATCAGTTTATTGAAGGGTTAGTAAATAAATATTTCATCAGTCTATATGGTGATAGTTATCAATCTCAGATAAAGATTCAAGATTTAAATAATCCGTTAAATAAAGTTGTTGTAGATGGTGTTATTTATAACACTCTGGGTAAAATTGGAGAAATTATCGAGATAAAGGCATTAAGTTCCGAAATTAGTTTTAATAGTTTTTATTTTGTCATAGTTCGTTTTATTCAAAAACTTATTAAATTGCAAGTTAATGTACCATTAACAATAGTTCTTGTTTCAGAATTAATGACGTCTGAGAATGCAGGTATTTTAAATAAACAGATACAGCAAATTATTTTTTCAAAGAATTTAGGGTCAACAATTCCTCATATTAAAAGCACTTTCTTTTTATTAAAGGAAGATATTTTACATGAAATAACAATATAAATTATGAGCAAATTACTAGAACAAATAAATACAGTTGAACGAAAAGAGATAAAACTAACCGATCTGGCAGTTCGAATTGGAGATGGGTTACATGGTACCCCACAGTATGATGATAACGGCGATTTCTATTTTATTAATGGGAATAATCTAGTAAATGGATATATTTCTATAAAAAAAGAAACAAAAAAGGTTAATGAATCAGAGTATATAAAATATAAAAAAGAATTGGGAGAAAGAACGATTTTACTTGGTATTAATGGGACTTTAGGAAATCTCGCAAAATTTAGAGGAGAAAAATGTATTCTTGGTAAAAGTGCTGCCTATATAAATATAAAAAATGATTTTTCTTTAGACTATGTCTATTATGTTTTACTAGATCACAAATTTCAAAAATATATAGAAAATAATGCCAATGGAAGTACTATCAAAAATCTTTCATTGGGGCAATTGCGTGATTATACATTTAATATACCAGATTTACCAACCCAAAAGAAAATCGCTTCAATTTTAAGTGCATATGATTCAAAAATTGAAAACAATAATAAGATAATTAAAAATCTTGAATTTACTGCTCAGGCTATTTTCAACGAATGGTTTGTAAATTTTAAGTTCCCTGGATATGAGAACGTAAAAATGGTTGATAGTGAAATGGGAGAAATTCCTGAGGGATGGAAAGTTGGCAAAGTAAGTGATTTTGGAAGTGTCGTTTGTGGTAAAACACCATCAAAGTCTGAACCTGAATATTTTAATGGAAAATTTCCATTCATTAAGATTCCCGATATGCATGACCAAATGTTTATTCTGAAAACAGAAGACAGTTTGACTCAAAAAGGTGTTGATACTCAAAAAAATAAACTTGTTCCAGAAGGTTCAGTTTGTGTAAGTTGTATTGCAACCGTTGGGCTTGTTTCTATCACAACCAAAGATTCTCAAACTAATCAGCAGATAAATACAGTTATATCAAGAAACAAAGAATTTGTAGAATATTTATATTTTGTTTTAAAAAATATGAAAAGTGATTTACAGGCGATAGGTTCCGGTGGGTCTACAACCTTAAATGTTAATACTAGTGTCTTCTCTGAGTTAGAAGTTGTAATTCCAGACAATAATGTAATGAGGGTGTTCCATAAAAAAATAAGCCCGTTTTTTAATCAAACAAAACAATTATTAAAAGAAAACGCATCTCTTAAGGAGTCGAGAGATCAATTATTAGCTAAATTAATTTAAATTTATGACAAAAATTGAAATAATATTAAAATTTACAGAATTAATACTGACCTGGCCAGTCACAATTCTCGTGTTATCTTTGATATTTTTGTTAAAATTTTCAGATTCAATTAAGTCTTTTCTTGAAAACTTAAGATCAATTAAGGCTGGTCCGGTTGAGCTTGCTCAACATCAAAGAAAAGAAGACTCGATTGACGAAGAAATTTCCTCAAACCTTAAAGCAAAGGGAATTACTTTTTCGCAAGAACAAATAAATAACATTGAGCAATATATTACTAATTTATTTAGTCAGGTTGAGTCAACAGCAACTGAATCACAAAATAAAGAAAACGTTATTAAATATTTAGTTGAACGCTCAGAATTACTAGAATTTAAACTTCTTGATCGTGTTGATTTAGTATTAAATACAAAATTAGCGTTAAATTGGTTTTATTTTCAAACAAATAGATCTTCTACAAAAGATAACTTTAAAGTTGCATTTGCCTTACCTGCTCAAATAGTAAATCCAGAAGCAGAAAAAGAAGCAATTTTTAATGCCTTGCTAGTAAATAGCCTTATTGAAGATACTCACGATTCTTTGTATAAGGTAACTGATAAAGGAGAGCGTTTTCTTAAAGTAATTGGTTTTATAAAATAATATGAACACACTTAATGAAAACAACTTAACAGAAAAATCACTTATCGAATGGCTACAAGGTCAGGGTTATG
>CAZUZG010000018.1:0-6725 GCA_964624665.1 uncultured Candidatus Saccharibacteria bacterium
GGCCAACCGGACTCGAACCGGCAACCTCTCACGTGACAGGCGAGTGCTCTAACCAGTTGAGCTATGGCCGCAGTGAATATATCTTAACAGATTTAGAATAAAATCTCATCTGCTAATTGTGTCGGCGACAGGGATTGAACCTGTGACCTGAGGCTTATGAGTCCTCCGCTCTACCAACTGAGCTACGCCGACAATACAGTTAAATTAGCATAAAACTCTTAATTTTTCAATTATCTCGAAGAATTCAGCAGGTAATTTGATAACTGTTTGTTTATATATCTTCGACCGGATCCGCTTTTAAGAAACTTCTCTCTACCTATTGCATCTTTCTTGTTCAAATAGCCTTCATAATAAACCAAAATCCACTCTCCTTTATCTCTAGTGGTTTTGCCGCCCTTGCCTGAATTGTGTTCCAAAAATCTTCTTTTCAAATTATTTGTATAGCCAATATAAAAGCTTTTATTATTTTTAATTTCTAATAAATACACATAATACATATACTCGTATTATATCAAATAATTTTCAATGCCCCGTAAAATAAAATCTGCTGATTTTATCACGGGACTCACGCAAAAAACAAGACCACCCTTAAAAAAATTCGGGTGGTCTTGTTTCTGTGTCAGACTGCTTTCGCGCCTGCCACATGGCAAGTTTTTCAAACTCGCTTTACGTGGTTGCGGGTGTTGGAATTGAACCAACTGCCTCTAGGTTATGAGCCTAGCGAGCAACCGTTGCTCCTACCCGCTATATATTAAAACAAATTCAATTCTACTATAAAACCCAATTTATGCAAATTTATTGCCTATGCCTTGAACGCCCTGGCTTATTTGGCAAAAAAGAAGATTTTATAAATTCTGGCATTGGGTGTTTGATATAAAAATAGAAAATAACTAAATTAATAAATATTAAAAATCCACCCAAACCAATAGTAGCCATCGGACCAATAATATTGTATCCGAAACCAGCGATAATTGGCCCTATGGACCAACCTAAATCTTCAAATAAACTAATTGAGCCGGATATCAATCCATAACTTTCATGTTTCTTATTTAAATTATAAAGCCAAGCCCAAAGAGATAATCCTGCTAATTCATCTCCAGCGGTTGCCAAAAAGCCCAAAAATAAAAACAAGAAACCAAAATTGAGCCCTAGAAACATTCCGCATATTGAAAATATAGCTAGGCCTACTAAAATAAGAATTTTTTTATCAAATGAATCAACAAGTCTGCCGAGAAAAAAACCAAGTATTACTACTGAAAAATCAAAAATGCCTAAACCAAGGCCCAAAATTCCATTTTTTGCAGAATGGGCTATTAAAATTGGCACTACAAACCAAATAATTGAATAAAAAACCGCGGCACTAAAACCAACCGAAATCATCAATAAACTTGCTGGCTTCAGACGGATAATTGTCTTATAAGCTTTTGTTAAAAAAATCTTCTTTAAAATATTTTCTTCAGTCTTGATTGATTCTCTAAAGTTTTTATCAAAATGTGAATTTTCCTTATCTTTTGGAGAAAGAGAAATAGCAACATACGCGACAAAAAATATAATCAACAGAATCAGACCTATGATTTTAACATCAAGATTAACAATAAAAACAACAAGGACACTACTCAAAACTATGCCGATTGATGAAAAAACTTCCTTGGCTGAAGTAAATCTCCCCACAAAAGAAGAAGTCGATTGAATAATTGTATAAGCATTAACTCCTGGACCAAAAAAAAGCCAGCCGAAAGTGCTTATTAATAAAGTAAGAAGAAAAATAGACTTAGATAAACCAAAAAATAAAATAAGGGATGCTATTAGGAAAATTAAAGTTGTAATCTTTAAAAATTTTCTATATCCAAATTTATCTAAAAGATAACCAGCAGGAACATCAAGAAAAAGCTGAATCAGAGCAGTAGATCCTATTAAAAGTCCGACAACCCAAAGAGGGAACATTTTTTCACCTAGAGGCGCCAAAACACTATAATGCAATCCCCCGCCAAATTTAAAGAAAGTTAAAAATACACAAAAAGGCCAAAATTTCTTGAAGATTTTCGACAAACCACTGGTTTTGTTTTTTGCCCCTGCCTTGCTTTCCATTTATATATACTTAAACTCCTTGAAGACTTTTTCATACAGGTCTATAACTTTGCCGGATTCCCTGCGATCCAGAGAGAAATTAGACCCTTCGTGGGCAATTTTGTTTCGCACCTTATGCGCTTCCCATGCATCATCCAAGGTCAAAAAGTCGCTCTTTTGTATTTGCTTCAACCTCTCCCCCAAATTGTCGCCGACATAACCGAGGCTTTTGACCATCTCGTCTAAAATCGAATCAGCGTCGATAATCGCCAATTTCCAATCATTCGGATTGGTTGAATTGATGTGTTCTTGGACTTTTTGCCATTTTTCATTTGTCACCGCGGCGACTTCCGGCTCGCGCGTCAAAATCTTTTTCATTTTTTCATGATGTTCGGTTTTAACCTCGGATATCCGGATCAAGCTGTAGATGATGAAAATAATCAAGATGATGGCAGCAATCGAAAAAAGAATTCTTAAGAAAGAATAGAGATAGCTCAAGAAATCAGTCGTGGCGATAAAATGAAAAATTGTCCTGAAAAACTGAAAGACTTGGTAAAAAAGATAATCTAAATTCAAATATGTCGGTTCGATAATTGGATTATTCATTGGTATTTTCAAAATCTTTGCCTATGGCAAACAATATATCTTCCCTGAAATTCGGAGCTGAAAGATGAAGGCCCAGCGGCAATTTTTCGCTGTTTAATCCGGACGGAATAGAAATAGCTGGAATGCCGGCAATATTGGCCGAGACGGTAAAGATATCCGACAAATACATAGAAAGAGGATCTTTTGATTTTTCGCCTATTTTAAAAGCCGGAGTCGGACTTGTCGGCGTCGCAATCGCATCGACGCCTTCAAACACTTTCGCGTATTCTTCTTCGATCAACCGCCTGACACCGATAGCCTTGTTGTAATAAGCATCATAATAGCCATGCGACAAAATATAACTGCCGAGCATGATCCGGCGCCTGACTTCCCGGCCAAAACCGGCACCCCTGGTTTTAGAATAAGTCTCCATCAAATTCTTGCCCTGCACTTTCAGTCCGAATCGGACGCCATCGAAACGAGACAAATTGGTCGAAGCTTCAGCCGGCTGAATAATATAATAAACCGGCAAGGCATGCTCGATATTTTTCATTTCAATATCAACAATCTCATAACCCAAAGATTTGAGTTTTTCCAAAGAAGCTTCGAAATTTTCCAGGACTTCCTTATCAATCCCCTCGCCTTTCAAAAAATTCCTCGGCACGCCGATCTTTTTTGGGCGATCTGTTTTATGCAAATTTTTAATCTCCTGCCTCAAGTCTATCGGGATTGAAGTGCTGTCCATTTCATCATGCCCGGCCAAGGCTTTAAAAATAATTTCGGCGTCAGCGACAGTCCTGGTGATCGGGCCGATAATGTCGAGAGAAGAAGCCATAGCCATTAAACCATAGCGAGAAATACTGCCATAAGTCGGCTTCAGGCCAACCACTCCGCAAAAAGCCGCCGGCTGTCGGACCGAGCCACCGGTATCGGAACCGAGAGCGGCCAAAGCGCCATTCATTGCAACCGTCGCCGCCGAACCGCCGGAAGAACCGCCGGAAACCCTGGAGAGGTCGTGCGGATTTTTCGTCACGCCGAAGGCGGAATTCTCGGTCGAAGAACCCATGGCAAATTCATCCATATTGGCTCGGCCCAAAAATATCGCACCCTGCTCTTTCAGCTTTTTAATTGCCGTCGCATCATAAGTCGCCTTATATCCTTCCAAGATTTTCGAAGCGGCGGAGACATTTTTGCCGTCGATCAAAATATTATCCTTGATCGCAAAAGGAATACCGGTCAAAGGCAAAGCCTCCCCTTTTTTTATCATTTCATCAGCCAAATCAGCCTGCTCCAAGATGTCGGCAAAAATTTCCAAGTAAGCATTAACTTCCGGATTTTTTTCTTTAATATTCTCTAAATACTTTTCGACCAACTCACGCGCCGTAAAATCGCCATTCTTAAAATGTTCCCCAATTTTCGCAATAGTTAATTCTTCTAAATTGATCATAGGATTGATTGGACTTTCACAAAATTGCCGTCAGTCTCCGGCGCGGAATTGATTATCTTTTCTGTATACATTTTTGAAGCATGAGCCGGACCATCCTCGCGGAAAACATTCCGCAATGGATATTCCGCCTCGGCTAAATTCTCAACCGAGACTTTTTCGATCTGGTCGATATAAGAAACGATCGACTGAAGATCGTTTAAAATGCTCTCCTTTTCATCGGCTGGGATCTCGATCCTGGATAGTTCCGCTAGTTTTTCGACATCTTGTATCTGCATAAAACCATTATACTCGGTATTCCACGCAAAAAAAAGCCCCGTAAAAACGGGACTTAATAGTTAAAAGATTTAAGCATTTAGAGCATCGCTTCTGTAAACCTTTTTTTGTTGCGACACGGCAAATACAAAACAACCCTCACGATGCCATATGTCGTCAGGCGCGCCACAGTCCGTACTCAGCCAATGGCCAACATCACCACAGCCCGCGATGAGTAAGTGCGGATCGCCAGCAGAATCTTTGATCGGCTCGTGCATTGAAACGATCCATTTCAGACCCATCGCTTCGATCTCCTCGTCTGTGAATTGCTCGCGGATTAGACAGGCTATTTCTGCGTTTGGTGTTTCCAGTTTGCGTTTAGCGGCTTCGGTGTGGATTTTCTTGGTAATACGATCATCGTCTTCAAACAGTATTCCTTTCAATACCGCAACTTCAGTTATGATGTCAGTAGTAGGTTTGAAATCGATTGAACGAAGTACGCTCTTAGCAGAGTCTCCCAGTTTGAAACCTTTATCTTCGAGGCGTTTGATCCATCCTGGACCGGTAGTGCCATCGGAAGTAACTGAGAAATAAATAACGCCTTTTTCTTCACGCCATTTAGTAGGTTCAGAAACAATCATTTCTCCACTAATGACTTTTAAAGCTATTTCGCGGCCTCCAATTCTTTCAACAAGCGTGTTTAATTCATCGGCGGTAAGGCCGGTTTTAAATTCTGTTTTCATGATTATAGGTTTTTTTGAATGAACTTTATTTAATTTCTGTTTTGCAAATATTACCAATAATTATCCAATGTGTCAATGTCTTTACTGCCCCAGCATTTTCAGGAAACTTTGCTCGTCTAGGATTTTAGTGCCGAGTTTTTGGGCCTTGTCGAGCTTGGAACCGGCTTCCTCCCCTGCTATTAAATAGTCAGTTTCGGAAGAAACGGCGCTGCCGACTTTGCCGCCCAATTTTAATATTTCTTCTTTAGCTTTTTCTCGAGACATCTTGGAAAGAGTGCCGGTAATGACAAACTTCAAGCCTGTAAATTTGCCGGCTTTTATTTTTTCCTGTTTTAAAATCTTTACGCCATTATTTAAAAGTTTCTGAATAAAGGCGATATTTTCTTTTTTATTAAAATAATTAAAAATGCTTTCGCCGACGGCCGGACCGATATTTTCAATCTCGCCGATTTCCGCCAAATCCGCTTTCATCAATTTTTCCAAAGCGCCGAAGTGAACCGCCAAATCTTGCGCCGTCTGCTCGCCGACATGCAAAATGCCGAGCGCATAAATAAATCGCCAAAAAGGCACGGCTTTATGATCTTCGATCGACTGGATGATATTTTTCGCGCTCTTCTCGCCGAATCTTTCCAGGCTGGAAAAATCTTCTTTCTTCAATGAAAACAAATCGGCCGCATCGACAATCAAGCCTTCATCAGTAAAACGATCTAAAATCTTCGGCCCTATTTCATAAATCTCAAAAGCATTCACAAAATGCTGCAAGCCTCGGCGATTCTTGGCCGGACAAATTGGATTGATGCAATAAAACGCAGTAGAAGTCTTAAGCGAAACAGATGAAGGATTTTTTACAGTCTGGCTGACCCTCTTCCGAGGACTTAAAAAATCCTTCATCTGTGGAGCGCCTAATTCTCTCTTCTCAACCTTATCCCTGCACACCGGACAATGCTCCGGCATTTTAAATTTCTTTTCTTTGCCGGTCCGCATCTTGGTCAAAACATCTACAACTGCCGGAATAACATCGCCGGCTTTTTGGATCACAACGGTATCGCCGATTCGAATATCCAAGCGTTCGATCTGATCCATATTGTGAAGCGTCGCTTTGCTGACGGTCGAACCGGCGACCAAGGTCGGCTCAAAGATAGCGATCGGGGTCAGAACGCCCGTTCGGCCGACATTGACGATAATATCTTTAACCCTTGTCGTCGCCCGTTCGGCTGGATATTTAAAAGCAACCATAAAACGAGGCGCCTTGCCGACAACTCCTAAAATATTCTGCAAATTCAAACTATCGACGGAAATCACAATGCCGTCTGTGCCATAAGATAATTTCTGCCTTTCTTTTTCGAATTCATTTATAAAAGAAATAACTTCTTCCAAATTGGCGCACTTCTTTTCAAATTTATTCATATCAAAACCAAGCTCGCGCAAAATTTTATGTTTCTGGGAGTGAGAAACTGGATATTGAGCCGCCGAAGAATTCGCGAGTGTCTGGCTGACCCCCTTCCGAGGACCGAGCGAATTTTTTGACGGCGAAATATATTCAACCTCCGCAATATCATAAGCGAAAAAATCCAAATGTCTTTCTTTGGCAATATTCGGATCGAGCTGACGCACGCTGCCGGCAGCCGCAT
>CAZUZG010000018.1:6825-13597 GCA_964624665.1 uncultured Candidatus Saccharibacteria bacterium
TGTCTTTCTTTGGCAATATTCGGATCGAGCTGACGCACGCTGCCGGCAGCCGCATTGCGAGTATTGGCAAAAAGCGTCTTGCCTTCTTTCTGGTTCTTTTCATTCAATCTAGCCAAGACTGATTTGCTCATGACCACTTCTCCCCTGACTTCAATATACAAAGGAATAGATTCTTTATTTTTTGGATTTAAAACAAGAGGCATCGTATCGATCATCATTAAATTTTTTGTAATGTCCTCGCCGATAATGCCGTCGCCTCTGGTCGAACCTTGGATCAATTTGCCGTCTTTATATATAAGAGTCGCGGCCAGGCCATCGTATTTGATCTCGCAAAAATAATCAAACTTGCTTCCGGGCGGCAAGAGTTTTTTAAACCTGTTTTCCCAGGCCTCAAGCTCTTCAAAATTAAAAACATCGTTCAAGGAAAGCATCGGCAAGCTATGTTTAACTTTTACAAATTTATCTAAAGGTTTGCCTGCGACGCGATTGACCGGAGAATTTATATCATAAAATTCTGGATATTTTGCCTCGAGGCCTTTCAGTTCGCGCGTCAGGGATTCATAGACATCGTCTGTCACATTCGGATCATTCAAGACATGATACCGATAGCGCAAATCGGCGATCTGCTCCCGCAGTTTTATTATTCTTTTTTCAGCCTCATTTTTATTCATCTGTTTAATAAGTCACCCTGATCGCCCTTTCAACCAGCCTGGGATTCACTACTCCAGAAGCTGGATTCAGAGAGGCGCAAGAAGCATTATAGCCCAAGGATTCTATTTGAGTCTGGCCTGTGCCGGCCGGGGAATCTTTGAAGATCGTGACTTTGGCGCAATTTGCTCCATTATTCAAATCGAGATTAAATTGCGCGCCGACAGCCGCAGAAATATTACTTGAAGCGCAAGAAATTGACGCATTATTTGAATTTTCAAAAATTCTCTTATTCAGATCCCAATACAAGGCGCATTCAGCTCCGGTGTCGGCGGCAAAAAAAGCAATGTTGCCGTCCTTGGCCGAAGAGGATAAAACAACTTCCTGATAGGAAATATTGGCTATACCTAAAGCAATCGCCAAAATAATCGAAGCGATGAGAACCGTATAAAGCAGAACAAAGCCTTGATTATTTTTAGTATTAAATTTTGAAAATATTTTTTGCATATGATTTATGGCGAGCTTTTCAAGCTATCTGATCCAATCCAAAAGATTCTCTGAATAACTGACGCTCTTTTGAACTCCGCCCTGATGCCAAGACACAGTTGAATTGATTTTTATTTCATTGCCGGAACCCAAGTCGTCGATAGTAATGGTTCTGGTAAAAATCGAATTATTGCCGGAATCATAACCGAAAAAACCGCTATTGTTGTCGTAGAGCAAAGGCGGACAAGCAGCCTGCGGACAGGCATTTACTGCCAAAGTTTTAGGATCGATCCGGCAGGCCTTCGGCGAATTGCCAGCCATGCATTCATCTATTTGGTTTGCAATAAAGTCCGACCAGCCTGTAGGCGAACCGGAAAGCAAAACACTGTCGCGAATATTGCGAACCAGCTCTACCCCCTCCTGCGACAGATACGAAGCGGTCAATTTATTCTTGGCAAAATTCGCATCGGCGACGCCGGTGCCGGTAATGGAAATCAGGGCGACGATCGAAGAAGCGAAAATCGCCAAGGCGACCAAGGTTTCGATCAAAGTGAAACCTGTCTGCGCAGGCAGGCCTTGGCTTGTTTTTGAATTTTTATTTTTAAAAAATATTTTTTGCATCTTTTTATCACCTATCAAGCGAACGCTCTGAGACCGTCGTCTGAATATTGAAATTCGACTCGGTATCTTTGACCTTGACCTTGCCGGATAATCTGATAATCACTCTGGGTTCATCGGTATTTGAAGGGCCGGGAGCAGAGCCGAGAACGGTAAAACCGGACTTGGCCGGATCGATCTCGATCTCATCCGGAGTCATTTGCAAAAATCTGAAGCCGCCGTCTTTTGACTTGTAAATAGAATATTTATTTGGATCTGCCCGATTTGGACCGATGGCATAGATGAATTGGTCGGCGGTGATAGCCGGATCGGGATTCGGACTGACCGAATCAAAAGCAATGGTCAAAGAACTATTTTGACAATCACTCGGTGAACCGTCTGCAATCGGCGAAGAATTGATATTGGCAATGCCGGCCGGACAGCGATAAGAACTGCCCAATCTTAAATTGCGGGCCATGTCTTCTATCGCAAAGCTTAAATTGTCCATCGCGGAACGCATAGCCTGAGTCTTTTTATGGGTGACATTGGTCCGAAGAATTGCGCCGGCGCCCAAAATCATAATGACTACAAATAAAGTTATGGCAATCATCATTTCGATCAGAGTAAAACCTCTTTGATTTGAATTAAATTTCATCATTTTATATGCCGCCGTTTTTAATTTCAATCTGGCCGGTCGACCTGACAATTATAGTTTTCATCTGGCCTTTTTTGGAAATGATTTCAATCTCGGCATCTGAAATAGAATTATTGAGAGAATTGCCGTAATAAAAACTCGCATCCGGAAACGGGCGCTTGAAAGTGATATTTAAAATCTGATTGCCGCAATCCGTGCCGCCATTGACGCATATTTTATTGATCAAGTCGCCGCTTTGAATCGTGATCTGGGAAAGGCATTCATTGCCTGAAGCTCCGCCGCAGACAGAATTGAAGCCGTTGCTCAAATAGCCTTGATTGCTGATGTCGGCAAAATAAATGAATTTGTCTCTGTTTTGGCCGCCGGAAATATCAAAATAAACTCCAAAGCTCGGCTTGCTTGGCGGCAAAAAACTCGACGGCAATTTGCCGGAAATCGCATTGGTCTGAGCCGTTTTTATCTGCAGTGCAATCTGATTGGCTAAATTCTGAAGAGTCACATTGGAATTGAAGCCGCTGAAATTAAAAAGCGTAACTCCGGCCAAAATCGAGAAAATACTGATTACTACTATCAATTCAACCAAAGTAAAACCTCTTTTAAATTTTAATTTGAAGTTTTTCATTTTAAAAATTAAATATTCTGAAAATCGCATTCAGGTCAAAATTAAAGATGAAAACCAAAAAAGCCGAGATTGCGAGAAACGGCCCGAATGGCAATTCGCTTTTCATGGTAAAATTTGTTTTTTTGAAAAGAAATTTAAATGCGATCAAAAACAAGCCGACCAGTGCGCCGATCCAAAAAGCAAAAAGCATAGCTGTCAGACCTTGCGAAAGGCCTAAAAGAGCGCCTATGCCCAAAGCAAGCTTGGCGTCGCCCAGACCCATCAGCCGGCCCTTGGATAAAAGCCAAAGCAAAACGAATGGCAAAGCTATCAGAAAGCCGGCCAGAATATTGCCGGCTATTTGAGCAATATCAAAAATGCCAGAAGATATGATCGGAGAAATAAATGATAGAAAAATAAAAGTATAGACCGGCCCGTCGGGAATAATTTTATGCCTAATATCATAAACAGCAATCATAAAGAGAATGCTGAAAATCGACCAAAAATATAATAAATTCAAAATAAGGGCGCTGGAAATTTGGAAACCGAAAATTTTAACTTGAACCAAATAAACTGAAACAAAAACCAAGCCGGTCAAAAACTCGACCAATGGATAAATTATAGATATTCTGCTCTGGCATCTGAGACACTTCCCTTTCTGAATCAAGAAACTGAGTATTGGAATAAGTTCGTACGGACGGAGAGTCCTGGCGCAAGACATGCAAGCGGAGCGTCCGCCGAAGCCTCGGCCGGTATTGTGCCGATAAATTGTCACATTCAAAAAGCTCCCAATAATCGCGCCCAAAATAAAAATGGAGATGATTAAAAACAGTTCCATAAGGCAAATTATACCACCCAGAAACCAAAAAACCACCATGATTCTGCTGAATCATGGTGGTTTTTTATAGAAACAAACTAGTTACACTTTCCGCCTGTTACCGCAGCCAAAGCAGTGCCGGTAAATTCCTTTGTGATGCCCGTGCTGTCTACGCAGAAAACAACGCCGGATTTCGACAAAAGATTCGCTGCTGTTGCATAAGCTGTGCCGGTCGAAACGCAAGCCGGAGTAACTCCGCTAGAAAAAGCGCTTGAAGCGGTCAATTGAGCCATGCCGGAAGATGAATCGGCAAACATGCCCAATGAACACGAACCTGAAAGGGCCGGTGTGCCATAATTGCCGTTTGTATCGTAGTATATTTCCGCCGCCGCTCTCATGTTGCTGAGCTGAGCCTTTGTTTTTGCGTCATTGCCTTTTGCTCGAGCTGAATTTAGCGACGCCAAAACCACGGATGACAATATGCCAATGATCGCAATAACAACCAAAAGTTCGATCAAAGTGAAACCTTTCTTAAAATTCTTCATATATCGATAATAAATATAAATTATAAACTTAATAAGCGACCTTATTTTTACAGGCAAATTATACCATAAAAATCCATATAAAAAAACAATTTATGGAGGGGGAAATAAAAAAGGCCTGGATTACTCCAAGCCTTTCACCTATTTCTTAATTATTATTGAATGTATTTTTTGCAAAAGAATGAATTTGCTCATGAACTTTTTCCCTGCATAAGCTCATATCTCTGTTAGGGATATCAATCATGACGCCAGCAGATACTGTAACTGTAATACCTTTTTCTTTATAAAAAGACGCGATATTTTCTTGCAATTCAAGATATTGGCCTTTTTGCGGAAAAAGTATTTCAACTTCAGAAAGAATAAGTCCTTTTTTCTTTAATACTCCTTTCCACCAACCTATATTATAACAAGTATCCTCCGCCATTTTTTCCTGTATTTTTTTGTCAGCAAGCATGCTAATCGGCACTTTGCTTGAAATATGAATTGGTATAATAATTTTATACTTCAGATTTCCAAGATCGATAATTATAATTCGATCTGTTGGGTATTTGTCATTTTTAGCCATGATTATCAACATTTGATTGTGAATACTAAGTTTTTTCTACCCTCCACCCTACCAACAAATCATTGACCTGTCAATGTGATTGTGGTAATGTTTGGGGTAGAAAAAATCAACCTGAATCAATAATTTAAAAACATGCGACATGATAAAGAGAACAGAATTTTTCCGCTATGAGGAAATATTTGAACAAATTCAAGCTCTTTTTATAGGAGAGAAAAAAAATATTCAAAACCTTTTCCCAAATGTAGATATTCAACATGTAGGCAGTTCTTCTGTCCCAAACTCCCTGACTAAAAAAGATTTAGATATTCAAATAAGAGTATCGTCAGAAGATTTTAAAAAAGTGGTCAATGTTCTTTCTGGTATTTATAAAAAACATCATGAAGAGCTGTGGAATAACCAATTTGCAATCATGAACGACCTAAGAGATGGTATACATATTGATTTTATGATTACTGTAAAAGATTCAAAATATGATGATTTTTACAAATTGCGTGACTTCTTAATCCAAAATCCATCTTTTTTAGAGAAATATAATACACTAAAAATGAAACATTCTGGAAAAGACTATTCGAAATACTCAAAAGCAAAAAATAATTTCTTTGGAGGAAACGGAGAAATTAAATTTTTAAATGACCCTTCTAACTTTTAGATGGGTCATTTTTATTTCCCCCGCAGTATTTTTTTTGTATACTATGAATCATGGACAAAATACAATTGGCATTTAATAAACTTAAAGAGGCTCATCTAGAAAATAGATATGAGACATTTATTGAATATTGCGATGAATGCATTTCGGAGAAAGAAACTGGAAATATTCGCGAGGAAGAAGCTGCTTATAGTATCTGCGGTTCTATTTCAATAAACGGACTATCTAGTATTCCTAAAATTGAAGCTGTGATTGATTGTGCTTGTGATATGGAAATTCCAAGAGAATCAAGCTATGGAGCAGGCATCTCGATAAATGATACTTGGATAAAAGAAAAAGCAGATGAATACAAACAAAAACAATGGAAAGAATTGCTTGAAGTCATAGAGGAAGCAAAAAGTGTGCTGTAAAAAAACCGATCACTCCAAATTTAGAGCAATCGGTTTAAGTATTATCAATCTTTTTTAAATAAGCGTCCGCAAATTTCTATAAAAAATACACATGCATTCCATAGGCCGTGGACAATAACTGGCATTAAAATACTTTGATACTTTATACACAAATAAGCCAGAAAAATACCCATTATGAATGTATTGAAAATATGGATTATTCCGCCCCAAAAAGCTCTCTTTCTTTTTCTTATGTTTTCCTTAAGTTCTATTTCAGGATCACGAAAAGTTAAAGAATTTCCAGCTTTAGCCAGCTTTTTATTTATTTCATCTTGTTGTTTTTTTATGGCATCAACGGTTGCTGGTATTTTTCTAATTGCTTTGTAATGTTTTCGAAAATGCATAAGCCCAAACAGAAAAGAAGAAAAGATTGTCCATTTCCAAATACCGGGCGAGATTGAGTCAAAGAATACAAGCAAAGGTGCCCTAAAAATAATCTCCTCGATAAAACCAGCCGCAATGAGAAAACCCGGCAACCTAAACAAAAGTTCATTTTTCAAAAAAAGCATTCTGTTCTTTGCAATCCATTTCCTGTCATAAAACAAAGGGTATTTTTTAAGAAACTTCTTATAGCCGTTTACTGAGAAGAATGCGACCAGTAATCCAACCAAAAAAATCGTAAGGAAAATAGGCAGTAAATTTAAGAATTTTTCCATTGTATATGCGTTTTAAATTGTTTAAGAACTCCGTTAGTTAATCTCCACCCTACCAACAAATCATTGACCTGTCAATGTGATTGTGGTAATGTTTGGGGTAGTTAAATTAA
>CAZUZG010000019.1:0-13333 GCA_964624665.1 uncultured Candidatus Saccharibacteria bacterium
TTGATTAAATTTTTCGGCAATCATTTTAAATTTCTCAGCCTTACTTGAATGAATAACCGAATCCAAATCAGTGATTTCGAGAATTTCGAGAATCTTATCTAACGTTATGTCTTCCATTATTTTGAAGGGTTTAGATTCTGATTAAAGAAGGTAGAAAAAATGCGAACTAATTCAGTCTATTAATTCAGTTTTTTTAATTTATCAATTATCACCATAACAATCCACGTAAAAAGTCCTACAAAAAATGCAGGAAGAAAAGCAATTTTGTGTAAAATTGGCAAACAAACTACAAGGCAAAGCAAGGTTAAATATAATGGCAATGCTCCTGTCCAATCATTAAGTTTATTTTTTGAAAACCAACCTAAAATCACAATAGGAACTAACACACCAAGAACAGAAAAAGAGGCTGACATAAGTTCGACTATATCGGGAATTAATAGTGATGTGGCGGCGGCAATAATTCCAATAACCAATGTCGTAATTCTTGCGTTAACCAATAGTGTTGCCTTTTCATTATCTGATAACTCAGTTTTATTAATCTTTGGTATTTGTCTCCACAATGCAAATTTTGTAAACGCTAATGAGGACAAATTTAAATAACTATCTAGCGATGAAAGTATTGCAATTAGAATCCCGGCCATGCAAGTAACTTGAAGAAATGGGTTTGAAATCATTGGTTGAATTAACGAAGTAACTAAATCAATGGGTTTTGTGTCTATTGGAATTGGTAACGATTGGATATTTTGTTTTATTGCGATACCTGTTGAAGTCATTGCAAAGTAGAAAAATGCTAATAAAACGGCGCTAACTGATAGTGTTATCGCTTGTTTACTTTTCTCAACACGATTGATTCTTTGCCACAGATCTGCTCTTGATGAGAAGGTCAAGATTAGAAACGCTGCGCCAAAGATTGGATAAGTTATACCATAACTACCTCCTATTGATTCTGCCATAGGAGTAAAATGATAGTTTGGAGTATTCATTAAATAATAAAAAACCGAAATAGGAAAAATTATTGCAACCAAAAATTCTAGGATTGACTGAACAATATCGTTTCTCACCACTCCTTCGAAACCGCTTCGTATTGTATAAATAGCAGTTCCAATGACCCCAAAAACTAAAACTGTAATAAGCATAGTAATGTCATCAAATCTTTTTAAGAATTGAGTGATTGAAAGCATTTGTCCACCCAAAACTCCTATAAAGACAACTCCTGTAACAAGGTAATAGGCAACGACCGTTTTGTTTCCGTACTTATCTTGAAGCATTTTGTCAATCCCCAAAATACCTTTCTCAGCAGAGGAATTTTGAGTCTTGCTTATTAGAAGTATCAGAAATGGAATTCCGATTATATATGCAATACCAAGGAAATAACCGCTTAAACCGCCTTCATAGCCAACTTGAACAAGACCAAGTACCATAAAACCACCATTTAATGACGCAAAAATTGATAGCGCGGCTGTAAGAGGATTAAGATTGGTATTGCTATCACCGAAAAAATTAGAATAACGACTACCTATATCACTAGCTGACTTTACAATTAGTGATTTAAAAACACTATATGCTATTACTATTAAGACTGAAATTTCTATAAGATTTAACATAGGCTAATCAAATTATTAAATTGATTTTAGTTGCAGATGTAATTATTATCATAAAAGCTGGTTTGAATATACAACAGGATGAAAGTACTACACTACTAATCTTTGAATTTTCTGATTTCCAGTACCACAAGAATAAAACTGACCACGAAAGTTTGATTATTGCATATATAACAATGAATGAGCAGTATGGATGAAAACTCTTGATTGGTCAATATATTACTATTAGGGGTTTTATCAATTGAAGCACAAAGCCAAATTATCTCACCCATAAATGAAACAAAAGTGTAAATAGCAAGCGGAAACCCAAGATACTTAGATGTGTGATCAAGTGAATGAACCAACCCAAATGATAAAAATAACAGGCTAACAGAATATAGAACAGTTATCAATAAGTCAAAGATAGAATTTGAAAGCTAATCACAACAGGAAAACGGACCACCATTACTTTTGCATGGTTGTTTATCAATAAGTCAAAGATAGAATTTGAAAGCTAATCACAACTGGAATTTCCTAACCGTAATCCTTTATTCGGTTGTTTATCAATAAGTCAAAGATAGAATTTGAAAGCTAATCACAACTACCCCTACCTTAGCCGAAAGAGCGAAAGAGTTGTTTATCAATAAGTCAAAGATAGAATTTGAAAGCTAATCACAACACACCTTAATCAATTACAGAAATTTTATTTGGGAGATCTTTTATTGAAACCATTATTGTTTCAAGTGGTATAACAGATTTAAAGGAAACAGCTTCGCAAGTTCCTTGTAATTTAAAATTTTTCATATCAAAAACATAGATATAACCTTTTAATGAGTTGTTAATTCTGTTAAGTGTTTTTTTAGTTGCTAGAAAAATAGGATCACCATTATTTGGTATAAACTCACTTCTAAAATCGCGAATATTTTCTTTATTAATTATTGCCATAAAAATAGCAACATCAGCAATTGGAGTTGCGAAGACAGCAGGATTACCATCTTTGACTGACTGGTCATTAATAATGGTATATGCCTGCCTCGGCTCTAATTTATCAAGTTTAATTCCTGATCCATGAAAAACATACTGGTTTAATCCCTGTAAATATAAAAGTCTTTGTTTTTGCTTGGATATATCGTTACCCATAAAGAATTTTATACCATAAAGTTGAAATAATTACAAATAAATTATGTAAAGCATCATGGTTATTCACTACATTTAGAATAAATATTTATCTAAAGCATAGATGTAATTAAACGAAAACTTATTAAATACTGTTTTTCTTTATGACACTAAATTTTAAAATAGATAATATCGTATTACAACCAACCTCGTATTGCAATTTAAATTGCAGTTATTGCTATCTCTCAAATCGAGATAAAACTATGCAAATGACTAAAGAGGTAACAATTCAATTAGCAGAGCAAATTCGTAAAAATGGACAAACGATAAAAATTCTTTGGCATGGAGGAGAACCAACATCTTCTGGTATTAATCATTTCAATGAGATAAGTGAGCCATTTGTTGACTTAGAGAGGGAAGGCTTAGTTCTTCAACGGATTCAAACAAATGCTTCCCTTATCAAAAGAAATTGATCTTCTTAAACAAAAAAGAGATTTTTCAATTGACCTTTCAGATACTTATCGAACCACCCTAGATATGGTGATCGAAACGGCAAAAAACCCTTATGGATTATGGGTAAAATTAGATTCGAGAACAAAGAAAAAGCTCTACTATTTCTTCTTTGAGAGCAATATTTCTTATGACATGAAAAACTGTTATCGAACCGCAAAACCCTCTATATTATATAGGTTTTTTGACGATTTTTCAAAAAACTCCCGATATGTGGAGATGGCGGGAATCGAACCCGCGTGCAAGAAATTTTCTTTAAAGAGTCTACGTGCGTAGATTGTTTCTTTGTTTTAGGCGATCAATGTCTGAAACAGACAAAATCATCGATCTGCCGATTTCCTAAAGTTTCGGATCGAAACGGAAAAACTTTCTATCCTATCCCGAAAATATAATGCCTTAAACCTAACTATCGGAAGTCGAAAGGCAAGACACCGGATTCGCTTACGCGAAAGCCGGAGCAAAATCTGCCATACCGAAGTATGGAGATTGCTTAGCGGTTAATTTTGCAATTAGCCTTTGAGCGAAGATTTACGAGATAACGCTCATGCTCGACACGCACTTTAAAGGATGAATATCCTGTCTAGGCCGATCATCCCCGAATTATAAAGAATTTGGAATTCCTCACAATTCATGAACGACCGGACTTGTCCTGCGTAGCTTTAAATAAAGCAGGATTTTTAATTTTCAACGTTCTTTGATTTCGCGCCTAAGCTCTCGGCCAGCCTCTCTCTTCTTTATGACTTCTCTTTTGTCGAATTTCTTTTTGCCTTTTACAACAGCGATCTGCGCTTTGATTTTTTTTCCAACATTATACATTGAAATGGGCACGATTGTCAAACCTTTTGTACCCTCCCTGTCAGCTAGCTCTTTAATCTCTTTCTTTTTCAATAAAAGCCTTCTATTTCGATACGGATCATACTCTTTCGGCGTATTGCCGACCTGGTACGGCGGAATATGGGCCGCCATGAGGTAGGCCTCGCCGCCGCGGATAATGACAAAGGCTCCGGCCAGCGAGCCTCTTTTATTTTTCAAAGCCTTGACCTCGAAGCCGAAAAGTTCGACACCGGCGTCGTATTTTTCCAAGATTTCATAATCAAATTTGGCTTTTTTATTTTCGACCAAAATTTCCATAAAAGCATTGTAACATATATCCAAAAGGATTTGACACTATGCCTATTAGTTTGTTAGAATTTTAGTCCATTGCCCTTTAACAGAAATGAGTTTTTAAAGCTTTTCAGTGAGAAGCCCAGAGAATATCCTATTTTAGCTGTATTTTCCGGGCTTTTCATGGTGAAAAGCGCTAAACCCTTAAAAACTGAAATATATGCAAAAAATTAGAAGAATTTGGTTCTTTGGAATTCCTACAGGAAATGCCATTTTCCAAGCTGTCACATTGAAAAAATATGGCACGAAAACCTTTGGCGATAGTACAAAAGAAGCCACAGTGAGCGTTTTTCGCGCTGAAAATTACATTCACCCTAACAAAAAAACTCTGGAAAAAATCAGAGGTGGTCAGGTTATTGTAATACTTTGTGATGAATTAAAAGTTGGCAGAAGCCTTTTGTTAAAAAAAAGTTCTGATAACGAATCAGTAAAAAAAATCTTTACTGGACCAGAAGAATTGGTAAAATACCTTTCTTTGAAAGATCCGGAACTTGAAAGTAGCTTTGTTTTGAAATCAATTATTTCTGGTGATTTTTCCAGAGACTTGGGTGTTAGGATGTTTGATAGCATCATTGCTGAAATGAATGCTGATACAAAAAATTACACCAAAGAACAAGTTTTTAGAAGAGGCATGGAGATCATGGAGAAACAACTCAATATGCTTCAGCATGTTAAAGATTATTTCCTTACTGAATTCACAAGAGAGGCTAAAATCGAAACAATCCGTCGAAGTGTTGAAATAGGACAAGAAAACAGAGCAGGGCAAAAAATTGAAAATAAGTCATTAAACATGGCTACAATTACAACTGAAAATGATCTTACCTATGTGCGTACAGCAGCTCATCTTGGTTTTAAAATTGATGTTTTGTTTGTAATTAGGAAAAATGGAAGTGGATATATATCTTGCAATGGAAATTACAAGAGTCACCTACCATTTATCTTAAAAAACCTAAAGGAAAATGAAAAAGATGAATCTTGGACATCAGAAGGTAGTTTAATACAAGCTAAGCCTAACACAATGAACAACCTCTCGAGTGAGAAAATTTATTGGACGATAATCCAAAGTTTCAGCCTGGAATCAATTTCTACTAACAAAAAAACAAAATCTGAACCTGAGATGATGTTGCAAAACTAATTTCTATTTTTTTTGCTAAATTAAAAACAAAACCCTGTCCAAAGTGATAGGGTTTTTTCTTTTTTATATCAAATACCCCCCTACTCGAGTTCTTTTTATAGAATACACGCAAGCTGGAATATCTATTTCTTTACCTATTTTATCTGCCAAAACTCTTATGTATGTACCACTCGAACAAGAAATTTTAAATTTAAAAATACAAAAATTGGATAAACTAGAATTATCTAATTTATTAATCCAATCTTCTTTTATATCTTCTTGTCTAAAATCACCCTTTACCAAACTAATTCTCTCTAAAATTTCTTTTAGCAAATCTTCTTTTTTCAGTAAATATTTTTCATCTATCATTTGCACAGAATAAATTTCAACCTCTTTTGTCGGTATTTCTATTTCATGAATCCTACCCTCCCTCTGCCATTGCCAAAGCGGCTTGCCTTGGACGGTTCTCGACGAATAAGCCGGATATGCTTGCAAGAATTTTTTATTAAAATAATTTAATATTTCTTCGATTTTTAATCTCAAATCTTCCGCTGTCGGCAAAGCCTCAGCTTGATCAGAAATTTTACCCAAAAGATCATGGCTGTCGGTCGAAAAACCAAAAAGAATCTCGAATTCATATTCTTTGTCGAGGCCCAAATAATCTTCTTTCTTTTTAGCTTCCTCACCGGCCAAAACCAAAAGCAGGCCTTCAGCCATCGGATCCAGGCGTCCGGCATAAGTCAGTGGCATATCGACATACTCAGTATTTTCGAATTTAAACCTATTGAGACATTCTAGGGGCGTTTCGCCGACTTGTTTATATAAAGTTAAAACCTGATCCATATTTAAATCATAGCATTTTAGTTGACTTAGAGCTTGAAATACCTTAAAATAGGGTGATAATTTAACGTATTCTATATATTTTAATTTGAGAGAAAGGATAAACAATCAAATAAGAGCCAAGGAGCTTCGAGTGCTCGGCAACAACAACGAAAATCTCGGCGTTATGGCTCTAAGCGAAGCTTTAAAGCAAGCTTATGCTCTCGGCCTTGATTTAATAGAAATTTCTCCAAATGCGACCCCGCCGGTTGCAAAAATCATGGATTATGGTAAATTCCAATATGAGCAAAACAAGAAGCAGAAGAAAGCCAAGGCTGGTGCACATAAAACTGAGACCAAGTCGATTCAAGTTAAAGTCGGCACTGGCGAACATGACTTGGAATTAAAAGCTAAAACTGCCTCTAATTGGCTTAAAGAAGGCCATAGAATCAAAGTCGAACTGTTTCTCTCGGGACGATCCAAGTATATGGACGAAAGATTCCTGAAAGAACGACTGGATCGACTGCTCCATTTCATTACCGAGAATTATAAAGTGTCCGAGGCTTATAAAAAAACGCCGAAAGGCCTTATGGTAACGATAGAAAAAGCTTAGTTTGAGCAATTTAAACAAATAAAATGAAAACAAAAAAATCATTAACCAAAAGATTAAAAGTCACCCGAAGCGGAAAGATTTTGGCTCGCAAGCCCGGATACAACCACTTCAACGCCAAACAATCGAGAGTCGACCAATTGGGCGGACGCAGCACAAAGGAGATTTTTATCAAAAACAAAGTCAAGAGCTTTGTTTTGCCATTTACTAAATAAATTTAATTTCATGACCAGAGTAAAAAGAGGAGTAATTTCATTAAAAAGAAGAAGAAATGTTTTAAAGCAGGTAAAAGGCTATAGTTTCGGCCGAGGTTCCAAAGAACGCCAAGCCAGAGAAGCTATCGCCCATGCCGGCACCTACGCTTTTGCGCACCGCAAGGACAAAAAATCTGACGCTAGAAGGCTTTGGCAAGTATCGATCAACGCCGCAGTCAGACCGCTCGGCCTTTCATACAGCAAATTCATGGATGCTTTGAAGAAAAAAGAAATTGCCTTGGACCGAAAGATTTTATCCGACCTTGCTCAAAACCACCCAAAATCTTTTGAGAAAATAGTTTCCAACTTATCTTAAGCCAATAAAAAAAATCCCCTAAGGGGATTTTTTTATTTTAAATAACTACTTTATTAGTTTAAACTCTCCGGCCTTGTCTTTGTTGATGAGTTCGATCACCTTCTCCACCAACTTTTTCGGATCAGAATCAAAAACCATTTTAGTATAGGGCCTATTGCTTTTTTCCCAAATATTTCGAATCACTTCGTCTGTTTCCCAATCACCCTCCAGGACGCCAATCGGCTTATTGTCTTCAAAAGCCACAGTAAACTCATGGATTGTGCCAATACGGCCACAACCCAAAAATACGGCATCGGTCGAACGAGTGAGCAAGATATCCCTCATCTGATAGCCAAAACCGGTATAAATGATCAAATCCATATAATCAACCGGCAATCTGTAAACATCGAGATGTTCTTTTTCTGTCGCTGCCGGCGACAAGCCGATGGAAATCCCTCCGGCATCTTTAGCGCCCATGGCTGACCAAAGCGGAAAACCGGTCGTAGCCCCAGTGACCAAAATACCGCCCTGGCGGACAATTTCCCGGCCAAGCTCTTTAGCTTTTTCTAAAGCGTTCGGACCGCAATGGCCCGTTTCAGCTGCGCCGGAAATGCAGAATTTTAACTGTTTATGGCCGTGTTTTTCGTTGTTTTCCATGTTCGCTTATTATAGCATATCCTCTAACACTCAATTGTGGCGCTTTCACCGTCTGTCGGAGCGTAAGCATTGATGCCAAGATAATCTCGGAGCTTCTGAACCAAAAACATCGAGGATTTCGGTTCGCCCATGACCACAAAAACTTTTTTAAGCGTTTCAGAGGTGTCTTGCACAAATTTCAGCAAATTATCCGAATCCTTGTGACCTGAATAACCCTCAATATTCACAATCTTGGCCAAAACTGGAACTCTTGACCCGGAAATAGTAACTTCCCTGTTTCCGTCCTGAAGATTACGACCTAAAGTGCCCGGCGACTGATAGCCTGTTAAAAGCAAGATATTGTTTGAATCCGGCAAATAATTTCTTTCATGATGAAGAATGCGTCCGCCGGAAGACATGCCCGAACCAGCGATAATGATCTTTGGATTAGGCACCCTTAAAATCATCTTTGATTCTTCGGTTTCAAGGGTCGCTTTTAAGCCTTTAAAGACGAAAATGTCATCGCCGGAACGGATTGTCTTTTTTGTCTCTTCGTTAAAGTAATCCGTATGCTTGCGATAGACATCTGTCAGCCTGATAGCCAGCGGCGAATCCAAAAAGAAAGGAACCATGGGCACGCGATTATTTTCGACCAAGCTATTGATTTCAAATAAAAGCTCCTGAGTTCGTTCGAGGGAAAAAGTCGGTATCATGAGAGTTCCTTTTTGCTTTACAGCATCTTCTATGGCCATTTCAAGCATCTTCTTTCGTTCCGAGCGCGATTCATGATTGCGGTCGCCGTAAACGCTTTCCATGATCAGATAATCGGCATCATTCAAGGGATCCGTGTCCGGCAGGATTGGTGATGGAGAGTTACCCAAATCGCCGGTAAAAACAATTTTTTTTCCGTTATAAAAAAGCTCAATCATGGCTGAGCCCAAAATATGTCCAGCGTCTAAAAATTTGACCTGGAAGCCTCCCGGCAAATCTATAAACTGGCGATATGGAAAACCCTGCCAAAGGCTTAAGGCTTTTTTGACATTTTCTTCAGTGTAAATTTTATCCAAATGATGTTCTGTGTCTTTTGCCATGATCTTTATGGCATCATCGAGCATTGGCTTTATCAAATCCTTAGTTGGAATAGTCGAGTAAATCTTGCCGTTAAATCCATCATTCATTAATTTCGGAATTCGGCCGATATGGTCCAAATGAGCATGAGTTACAAAAAGAATATCAATGGTTTTTGGATCGTAAGGAAAAGATTCCCAGCTTGTTTCCTGCTCCATGTCCGGACCGCCCTGGACCATGCCACAGTCGATTAAAAATCGATAACCTTTGCCTTCATTCTCTTCCGGCAGGCTCTCGATCAAAAAATTGGCTCCTGTTACGCTTTGAGCTCCAGAACAAAAAGTGATCTTTAATTTTTTGCTTTGGCTTGCAGGCATGATTATTTTCCCAAAGATTTTTTAATCTTAATCAAAAGCTCGTCCAATGTCAGATTGCACTTGACCATGAATTCATTGATGCCCAAATCTTGGCATCGGCGGATATCCTGATCTTCGGAAAGATTGGAGAAAACATTGATCGGCAAATCTTTAAATCTTTCATCGGCGCGTATTTTTTTCAACACTTCAAATCCATCCAAGCCCGGCAGAAGCAAATCCAAAATAACCAAATCGATTTTTTGTTCTTCCAGGATTTTAAAGGCGTCTTCTCCGTTTATCGCTGAAAAAATGTCGATGCCTTCAGCCTTCACCTTTCGGACAATCATGTCCTGCAGAAACGGATCATCTTCTATCAGTAAAACTTTTTTATTCATGCTTTTTATTATACCTCAGGAAATAAAGGCCCGCTACCAAACTGCCAGCCAGGTCGAAAGAAATATCGCTCAAAGTGTCCCAAATATCCTGCAATCTGAAATTTATAAAAGTATCCAGACTGAATTCAAATAGCTCCCACAAAACTCCGACAATCAGCGCAGATAAAAAAGATATTAAAATAATTGATTTTGGATCAAATTCCCGATTTTTCTTTAAAAAATAACTTATATAGACTGTCAACGACAAAAGGCCGATAAAAAATCCGCCGGAAAAATGCATCGGCATATCAAACCACCAAATCGTGTAATACCAGTAGAATTTCATGGCCAATAAATTAACTGCGAAAATAAAGGAAACGATGATGGCCAGCTGTTTAAATAATTTTTCTTTCATAATTCAATGATATCACATAAATTTAGCATAAAGATAAAAATCCCCCTCCGTGGTCGGAGAGGGGCTTTTTACGGCTATTCACAAGATATTACCCTAGCTAAAAGCTAAGTGGGCTCCAGCATTGTGCATTCAAGTACGCTAGAAATAAAAATTTCTAGCATGCTTTCATGTACTATGACATCGGTTCCCATACACGAAGTGTTCTAGGTAATACTTATTAAATAACCGTACTCTCATTATAGTCAGAAAAATATTTTTTTACAATCTAGACAAAAAATTTTTCCGTTTTTAAATTTTCTTAATTGTGTTCAGAGTAGATAAAAGATGAATCAATCTTCGGATAATCAAAAATTTCTTCGTCTTTAAAAAATCTTTTGATTTCAGCCTGTCCGTTTTCAACGGAGTCGGAAGCATGGACAATATTTGACTGCTGGCTCATCGAAAAATCACCTCGGATAGTGCCGGCGGCGGCTTCGTAGCCCTTGGTCGGGCCGACAACAATCCTGATAGATGAAATAGCATTGATGCCAGAAAGAGCCATAACCACGATCGGGGCGGATTTCATAAATTTGGCCACATCTTTGAAAAAAGGCTTGTCGGCTATGTGCGAATAATGTTCAGCTAAAATCAGATCATTGATTTCCATCATTTTTAGGCCAATAACTTTCAAGCCTTTCCGTTCGAAACGATGAATAATCTCACCCAACAAATTCCTTTGCAGGCAGTCAGGCTTTAAAATAATAAGCGATCTTTCTTCTTTTGGTTTTTCCATAATAGATCCCATTATAACAAAAACCCCGCTTTTTCAAAGCAGGGTTTTTGTTAATTACCTATAAATATCATGATTTCCTATTACGAGAAAAACCACTGTGTTTTTATCTTCCCAACTAAAAACGATTCGAAATTCATAGTTTACAGAAAAACTATGGCAATCTTTAAATTTCCCATGCAATTTGTGAACTTTTAATAAATTATGATTTTCTATATTTTTAAATAATTCTATTTTTTCTAAAACTTCTTGTTGAAGTTCTTTATCCAACTTATTAAACTGTCGGATAAAAGTAGATTTATATAATATTTCCATAAATATTACTTGAATTTTTTAGCTAATTCTCTCAAATCTCCAGACAAACTTGGTTCTTGCTGTGCTCTTAAAACAGCTTGGACAGCTTCTTCTTCCACCATGGCAACAATAGCGCGACGAACTAATTCGGCTTTATTTGAACCACGGCCATTTTTTATTAAATTGTTTAATGATTCCTCTAGATGAGCAGGAATCGGCACAGATATTGTAGTCATATATTTTGTATCATATTATATTATAATATGATATTATCATACATTATTATGATCTAAATTGCAATGAAAACCACCAGCTATGCTGGTGGTTTCTTTCTTGTCCGCTCTGCGGACTAAAACAATCGTGGTAGATCGACCTTGTGGTGGTCTTGGTTTAAGATATAGCTTTTAATCTGGTGTTCGTTGGATCCTATGGTTGAGACAAAATATCCCCTAGCCCAAAGAGTTCCGTTTGGAAATCGCCTCGTCTTCTTTTTGATCCACATCGACGATTTGCCTTTCAGTATTTGAATGATGTAGGCGCATGAATATTTGGGAGGGATAGAGACAAAAAGATGTATATGGTCATCGCCGATGTGCCAGGCATGTATACGAAGCGACTTCCAAACTGCGATATGCTTGAACATTCTCTTTAGCTCGTGTTTAATATGCTTGTCCTCTAGAACCTTTCCACGGTATTTAGGACACCAGACAATGTGATAATCGCAAACCCATGTGGAATGCGATTGTTGATACAGTCGTCTGTTCATAAGTTAAAATCACCTTAGGTTGTTAATATCGACCTAAGGTGCTTTTACATGGGCTTCGCCTTTAAACGCACACACCGGCTAAAGCCGGTGGTTTTTGGGGGTAATAAGAAAGCTCGCTTTTTTCAAAGCGGGTTTTTTAAGTAAAATCTGTAATTAAGAACAAGCGCCCGGTGTCGCTACCACAACGCCGGATGTTACCGTAATACAATACGGAGAAGTAGGAGAAGCTGTATCATATAGAGTAATACCCTTAGCTGAGCCAGAAGTTCCGATTTGCAAAGTGCCGTTTTGGGATATCCGCATAGCCTCAACTAAAGAATTTTGAGTACTGCCGGATAATCCAGCGGTTGCGACATTAAACACAATATCTCCACCTAGTCCTGTTCCAGTGCCTTTTGCGCCATTAATATTTAAAATAGACGCAGCAGCTGAACCATCTGTGATTCCAGGAGCAACACCAGTTATACTCAAGCCAAAAGAACCCAAATCTCCGACATTTGTTGCAACACCACGACCAAAGAAAGCATTGTTAATATTTGCAGCTTTTGAACCAACTACTAATTGGTTGTCATCAACTATTTTTGAAGAATAACCTATTGCAATTGAATTATTATATGTTGCTGAAGCTGCTGCCTGATCAGGATCGGTAATAACTGATGAATTTGTTTCGACACCCAATAATACATTTTTAATTCCATCTATAACACTACCAGCATAAGCTCCAAATGCGGCAGAATTGTCCAAACCTGTTCCGTCTCTTAGTGAATTATATCCATAGGCTGTTATTTGACTTGATGAAGAATTAGAAGACAAAGAACCGACGCCGTATGCTGAATTATTGCTTCCTATTGTTGTTGCTATGCCGGAACTTGTACCCACAAATGTATTATTGGTACCACTTGACAAGGACGAGCCTGACAATCTTCCAACTAGAGTATTACTTATGCCGGTCAAAGTATCATTTCCAGCTCCATTTCCCACTATCGTAACAGAGGTTAATCCATTTGGGACAGATAAAATTCTGGCGCCGTTTTGAGAATAACCATTCAATGAACTTATAACCCCATCATTTCTAACATAAAATAAAGTAGAAGAAGCTGAGTCGTCGATTTTTAGGGCATAGGCTGTCGAATCGGCCGTATTGCCTGCAACATGAAGAGCGGCAGTAGCAGAGGCGTTTGTTAAAAGATTTG
>CAZUZG010000020.1:0-11168 GCA_964624665.1 uncultured Candidatus Saccharibacteria bacterium
TTGACTTTTATTTTGTATTTGATAGTATGGCTTGAAAGGTTTTATTTTGGTTAATCCATTTTTCTCCTTTAATTTTCTTGGCTTCGGCTAGGAAAGTTAAAGAAAAAAAGTGAGATATTGCCGAAAAAGCCTCAGAATATAAATATGGCAAAAACATCAGTTATCGTAAGATCCAAAAAAACCCCAAAATTCAGCACCCGGGCAAAGAACCGATGTTTTCGATGTGGCCGAGGCAATAGCTTTATGCGAGATTTCGGCCTTTGTCGTATTTGTTTCAGGGAATTAGCCAATGACGGCATGATTCCCGGCGTTAGAAAATCAAGCTGGTAGTTCGAATAATCTCACTATAAATAATAAATTAAAATGACAGATCCAATTTCAGCAATGTTAATAATGATAAAAAACGCCAGTCTGGCTTCACGCGAGACGGTTACTGTCCCTTTCTCAAATATCAAGAAGGCTATTGCCGATTGCTTGTTAAAGCAGGGCTATTTGAAATCTGTCGCTCAAAAGACCGATGCTAAAAGCAAGCCAGTTCTTGTTTTGGAAATCGCTTATGAAGCTGGCCGTCCAAAGGTGACCGACCTGCAAAGGATTTCAAAGCCCTCGAGGAGGGTTTACCTTGGAATGAGGGATGTCAGGCCAGTTAAGAACGGTCTCGGCATTATGGTTCTGTCGACCCCAAAGGGCATTATGACCGGCCGAGAAGCCAAGGCGGAAATGGTTGGCGGCGAGGTTTTATTCAAGTTATGGTAAGCCGATCAATTTAAATACAAAATCATGTCAAAAATAGGCAAACAACCAATAGAGATACCAGCAAATGTAGAAGCCAAGCTAGAAGGCCAGGTTTTTTCCGTCAAAGGCCCGCAAGGCTCTTTGAACAGAGAGCTTCGACCGGAGATTGATGTTAAAATCGACGGCAATACTATTACTGTTATGCCAAAGAACAGCAAAGATGTTTTCAGTTTGGCTCTCTGGGGTACATATGCTTCTCATATAAAAAATATGATCCATGGCGTCGTTACTCCTTTTGAGAAGAAATTGATCATTGAAGGCATTGGCTTCAAATCAGAAGTTGCCGGCAAGGAATTGGTCATGTCTCTCGGTTTTTCTCATCAAGTCAAAGTTGCAATACCGGAGGATTTGAAAGTGACTGCCGAGAAAAATGTCCTTTCAATTTCAGGCATCGACAAGGAAAAAGTCGGCCAATTTGCTTCAAAAGTCAGATCGCTTAAAAAGCCGGAGCCTTATAAGGGCAAGGGTATCCGTTATGATGATGAAGTTATCCGAAGGAAGCAAGGCAAGAAATCAGCTTAGTTAAATTAGACAAATGAAAAATATTAAAAATATCAAAACTCAAAAGAGATTGCGCATCAAGAAAAAGGTTAGATCCAAGGTTTTTGGAACTGCTTCTTTGCCACGTCTTTCGATTTTCAGATCAGCCAAGCATATTTATGCCCAGATCATCGATGATACAGCAGGCATAACTCTTGCCAGCGCAAGCGACGCCAAGATCGCCACAGGTTCAAAAAGCGAAAAAGCGGCCGGCGTAGGCAAATTGGTGGCTCAGGCCGGCAAGGAAAAAAAGATCGATAATGTTGTTTTTGATCGAAATGGCTTCAAATATACCGGCCGAGTCAAATTATTAGCTGATGCGGCAAGAGAAGCTGGCCTTAAATTTTAATAAATAAAACTTATGACAGAAACAGAAATAAAAAATAATAATGTTGCTCCTGCAGAAAATGCTTCGGCTCCAAGCGTTCCATTTAGAGGAGGCCGCGATGGCGGCGACCGAGGCCCTCGTCGAGGCGCGCCAAAGCCTAGAAGTGAATTTGATCAGAAGATTTTAAATATCCGACGAGTGACTCGTGTTGTGGCCGGTGGCCGACGCATGAGTTTTAGCGTGGCTATGGTTTTGGGTGACCGCAAGGGATCTATCGGTGTAGGCACAGGCAAGGCGACCGATACCGCTTTGGCTATCAATAAGGCTATCAAGGCTGCCAAGAAGAATATGATCAAAGTTCCAACAACTAAAAACATGTCTATTCCGCACGATGTTATGACTAAATACTCCAGCGCTGTTTTGATGCTCCGCCCAAATAACGGCAAGGGTATTGTCGCCGGCAGCGCCGTGCGCGATATTTTAAACCTTGCCGGCATACACAATGTCACCTCCAAGATCACTTCCGGCAGCAAGAACAAATTGAATATCGCCCAAGCGACGATCAAGGCTCTCGGCATGTTGCGCGAAGTTAAAAAGGAAAAAGCTAGCTAATTTTTAAAAATATGCAAATCCACGAATTAAAAAGAAATACTGAAAATAGAAAGAAAAAGACAGTTGGCCGAGGCGGCAAGCGTGGCAAGACTTCCGGCCGTGGAACCAAAGGCCAGAACTCTCGAGCCGGCCGAAAAAAGCGTCCAGAACTCCGAGATATCATCAAGAAGCTGCCAAAGAGGAGAGGCTACAGGTTTAATTCCATTCAGCAAGATGAAATTATTGTTAAAATCGCCCAACTAGAAAAAGTCTTCAATGCAGGCGAAGAGGTCAACCCTAAAACATTGGTTGAAAAAAAGGTGATCGGCCTAACAAAAGGCAAGTCGCCAAAAGTTAAAATTTTGGGCAGCACTCCGCTCACCAAACCTGTCAAAGTTTCAAATTGCTTGGTTTCAAAAGGAGCAAAGGCTATAATTGAAAAAGCTGGCGGCCAGGTTTTGTAAAATTAAATGCAAAATTTTTTGAATAAAATCAGAATAGTTTGGGAAGACAAAGGACTCCGCAAAAGGATTTTATTCGTTGTATTTGCCTTGGTAATTTTCAGGCTTTTGGCCGCTATCCCTATTCCAGGCATCGATAGCTTCAAACTCGAGCGCTTTCTAACCAATAACCAATTTTTCGGCATCCTCAATGTCTTTTCCGGCGGCGGCCTTTCTAATCTTTCTATTATCATGCTTGGCGTTGGACCTTACATTACCGGTTCGATTATCATGCAACTTTTGACCATTATGATTCCGAGATTGAAGGCAATTTACCAGGAAGAAGGCGAGATTGGCCGAAAGAAGTTTACCCAATACTCCAGAATATTAACCGTTCCCTTGGCTATGATTCAAGGTTTTGGCCTCATGGTTTTGCTTGAGCGTCAAGATATTCTTGGCAACTTAACAATATTTGATCGAGCGATCAACTTGCTCGTTATTACTGCCGGCTCTCTTTTGATCATGTGGATCGGCGAATTGATTTCTGAGTACGGAATTTCAAACGGCGTTTCGCTAATTATCTTTGCCGGCATTGTCGCTTCTATACCTAGTCAAATCGGCCAGCTTCTTTTCAGTTTCGATCCGGCTCAGATCCCTCTGTATTTGGTTATTTTAGCGGTGACCTTGTTGGTCATTGCCGGAGTGGTTGTTGTAACCGAAGCCGAAAGGCCGATCCAGGTGACATATGCCAAGAGAGTTCGGGGTACGAAAGTTTTTGGCGGCATTTCGACTTATATTCCGCTCAGGGTTAATCAGGCTGGAGTTATTCCAATCATTTTTGCTTTGTCGATTTTGCTTTTCCCTCAAATGATTGCCAATTTCTTAGCCGGATCAGCCAATGCTGTCTTGCAGAAAATTTCCAGCCTACTTTTGGCTTTTGTTGGCAATCCTTGGTTTTATTCAATCACTTATTTTATTTTGGTTTTCCTCTTTACTTATTTCTATACAGCAGTAACCTTTGACCCAGAAAGCCTTTCGACTAATTTGCAGAAAAATGGCGCCTTTATTCCGGGAGTCAGGCCAGGCAAGCCAACCTCTGAACATATCTCCAGAATTCTAAGCAGGATTACTTTGGTCGGAGCGACATTCCTCGGATTTGTTGCAGTCATGCCTCTTTTGGTCCAAAATCTTACCGGCATCAAGGCTTTGGCGATCGGTGGCACGGCTTTATTGATCGTTGTTTCCGTGGTGATTGATCTGATCAAGAAAGTTGAAGCTCAAATCTCAATGAGAGAATACTAGGGTTACTAGATGAATCCGCAAACATATATTTTCATAGGCAAATCAGGCTGCGGCAAAGGGACGCAGTCTTTGCTTTTGAAGCAATATCTTGAAAAAAAATCCGACAGAACCATTTTTTACCTAGAATCAGGCGAACGATTCAGAGAATTTATTTCCCAAACTAATCATACCGCCGCCCTTTCCAGGGTAATCATGAAAAGGGGCGAGCTTCAGCCGGCTTTTTTAGCTATTCATATCTGGTCGCATATCATGATCGAACAGATGAATGACGCCAAGCATGTTATCATCGACGGCACTCCTAGAAAATTGGCGGAGGCTGAGATCTTGGACGGCGCGTTGAGGTTTTATAACCGACTGCCTCCGCAGCCAGGTGCTAAGGTCATAATTATCTTTATGAATGTTTCAGATAAATGGGCTATTGAAAGACTTTCCGGCCGTGGCCGAGCTGATGATAAGTTGGTCAATGAGGTCGTAAAAAGATTGGCTTGGTTTGAGACCGATGTCATGCCGGCAGTCGTGTATTATAAAAATAATCCGGAATATGACTTTTTGGAAATCAATGGCGAGCAAACGATCGAGGAAGTCCATCAAGAAATTTTATCTAAAATCTAATGATTATTATTAAAACCCCGAATGAAATAGAGATTTTAAGGGAAGGTGGCAAAAGGCTGGCTTTTATATTGAATGAAGTGGCTAAAAAAGTTAAACCCGGCGTCAGTACTTTGGAGCTTGATCAGTATGCCTTAAAGCTTATTAAGGACGGCGGTGACGAGCCGGCTTTTTTGGGCTACAAGCCGGATGGCGCGCCGTACCCTTATCCAGCTTCACTTTGCACTTCAGTCAACGATGAAGTCGTGCACTGTGTACCGGAAGAAGGCCGGATTTTGAAGGAGGGCGATATTGTCTCGATCGATTTAGGCTTGAAGCATAAAGGCTTATTTACTGATCATGCGATGACTGTGTCGGTCGGCAAAACAGATAAAGAATCTTTGCATCTCATGGAAACCACCAGGCGAGCTCTTTTGGCGGGCGTCGAAGCGGCCAGAGCCGGCAATCATGCCGGCGATATCGGTTTTGCAATCCAAGATTTTGTAAAACCTTTCGGCTACGGCATAGTCAAAGAATTAGCTGGCCATGGCGTCGGCAGAAAAATTCACGAAGATCCTTATATTCCAAATTATGGATCAAGAGGCAAGGGGGCCAAATTGGTTCCCGGCATGGTTATCGCCATCGAGCCGATGCTCAATCTCGGCAAGCCGGATATTTTATTTGAAGACGGTTATGCTGTAAGAACTAAAGACGGCAAAAAAAGCGCTCACTTCGAGCATACGATTTTAATCACAGAAAGGGAGCCGGAAATATTAACTAGTTTAAATTAAAAAATCCTCCGAAGCGGAGGATTTTTTAATAGATTTTTATTTAGCCCATGTGTGGACCCCATTCGGTGCCGCTAGGAGTTTCTCTTTGACCAGATTCTTCCTTGTATAATTCTTTAGCTCTTGCTATTACTTTTTCTTTATATTCGTCTGAATTTTTTTCGATCGCATTAAAATAAGGGTCTTTACTCATGTTTTCCATTGCCTTTGCAAGATAGGCTCTAATTTGGTCTTGAGGTATTTGTATTTCCTCTGTTTCTGGCATACCAGCTCTTTCTTCGGCTTCTTTAGCCAGTCTCTCCACAAGTTCAGTATTAACTGCTTCTGATTGTCTTGGTTCAGCTTTTGGTGTTTGTTCGTACATAATTTTATTTTTTTATATTTTATAATAAATTCGACTTTATTCGGCCTGTTTATATATTACCATAGTAAAATATACCATGATATTACATGTTGAATTTTAATATATTTTATCCACAGTGTCAATATTGATTTTATATTTATCTATTATATACTGCATTTAGATTGAGTTTAACCATTTAAATACACACTGCCATGAAGACGCTTGAATTTATTTCAAACTTTGACATAGCAACTTTTCCAGACGGTCCTATTTTTATGCTTTTGTGCATGATTCTTGTTTCTGGATCTGTTTTTATATACTTTAAATCCATTTTGCCTAAATGCAAAAAGAAAGAGTCTAAAAAAACTAAATCCAATGAAAAAACACTAATTGATACAGTTAATGTGCTTGAAATAGAAAAAGATGTCCGCCATAAGTTGATTTGTTTAAATTGATCACCCTTTACTCGATAGAGTTCAGGGTGATTTTTATTGCTCGCTCAGCATGCGCTGGAATTGTTTTTGGTTGTGAGGGTGTTATAATTTGAGCATTATTATAAAATAACCATTATTTTCACATTATGAATAAAAAATATTTGCTAGGTTTGTTTTTGTTTTCTTTTGTTTTTCTGGGATTTGTCATGACAAAGTCAGTATCAGCCGCCCCAATGGCCGTATGGTGTGACGGAGCTGGCTGTTATCAAGACGCAGAGGGTTGCGTTAATCTCTCTGAATGTGATCTCACTTTTGTTGAAAAAACTGTTGGCAGTAGTTCTGTTATTCAACCAATTACTTTAACTTTGAGTAATATTCAAGGATCAGTTGCCAATTTTGAAGTAAAGTCTTCAGATGGCAAAATTTTACCCAGGGAAAATATTCAATGGAAAAAAGGAAACCTTCCAGGCCAGTATATTTTTACACTTAATAATTTGAGCGATATCGAGCAGACATTGACCATAAGACCGCTAAACACAGCGGGCAGCGATTTGCTGGGCTCTCGCAGTCAGAAGCAGTTAATTGGCGCAAAAATTCCTGCTCGCCAGGCTCCTGTATCAGTAATAGCCTCAAGGGAGGCTGCCAGAGAAGTTTCATTGCTATCAAGTGATTTATTGGAGGGCAGCTTGATTGGTTCCGATCTTGTGTCATTCGTTGGTCGGATTGCAAGGATAAACCCAAGCCTTCTTTCTCCTGCTTTGTTGAATGCCAGGCAGGGCGATATCCTAAATGCAGGATTGATCGCCGAATTTTCCAAACTTGCCTCAGCAAACCGTATTGAAAATATCGTCGGCTTGCAGTCTCCAAGTTTGATCTCGAGAGTTCAAGGTTTTATCACTAGACAGGCTCCAGCTCAAAAGCAAGTGCTTAAGGCTGATGCCTTAAATCAGCTTGTCGGCGTCTTAGCTTCAAAAAATGCTTCAGTTCAGAATAAAGATTCTGAGGTGGTGGGCATTTTTTCCGACATAGTTGCGGTTGTTGCAAAGGATGCAAAGTATAAAAATAAAGATATTGATGCTTTATTTCAAAAACTGGAAAAAGAATACGGCATAAAGCGGCAGGATTTTTCCTCAACTCAAACACCAAGCGATCCGAATATTGTCGCGAGGGGATATTTGTATTGCGTGACTCACGGTGGCAGCGTTAAAGGATGCATTCGTTTTATAAATAATCCCCAGTATAATTTTTAAGATCATCTATTTCCAAAACAAAAACCCCCTTAACGGGGTTTTTGTTTTGATTAAATACTCAAAAAAATGGAAATAAGATATAATATCTGCAATGCCTGAAGGTTTATTTTCAAAAGAAATTCCTCGTTTCAAGACTCCGGAAGAAGAGCTTTCTTTTTTGCGCGAACAGATTGCGCTGACAGAAAAATTGCTGATGGAACAAAATAAGGAAATAAAAAAGGAAGAAATCATCAAAGAAACGATCAAGTCTTATCATGCTCTGGAAACCGAAAAAGTTTTGCCTGAGGGGCGGATTGTCCGAGAAGAGGAAGCTGGCGGAGTGATTCTTCGCCTGAGCCCGGAATCGCATGACAGCAAGATCGAAGAATTGCTCAGTATTTTGATGGATAAAGGCCTTAAAAACACCTTGGCGATATTAGAGAAAATGAACAACCCTCATTTGGAAGACGACTTTCACCGTTTTCTGGTGCAATACTTGAGTGGCGCGCATCAAATCAGCGGCCTCAAGGAAGGCGATTCACTTTTCAGGGCGCTCAATATGAAACTGTATGAAGTTACCTTGCCGGAAAAATCAAGCGATGATAAAGAAAGCTTTAAGAATTTTTTGGGCGCGATGGAGCAATTTTATGCCGGCATGCAGTCTGTGGCGAGCAGGAAGAATTCCGCTAAAGATTATTACGCTTTAGAGATTGCCCTTTCCAGCGACAGTGATGATGTCATTATTTATGTGGCGGTGCCGGAAGCTGGAATTGATTTATTTGAAAAGCAGATTTTAGCTTTTTATCATGATGCCAAGCTCCGAGAAGTGACGGATGATTATAATATTTTCAATCCCTCCGGCGCTTCAGCCGGCGCTTATGCCAAGCTTTCGACTCATGAAGTTTTTCCGATCAAGACTTATGACGCTTTCGACCATGATCCGATGAATACAATTTTGAATGTCTTTTCAAAATTAAAGCGGCAAGGCGAGGGCGCGTCGATTCAGATCATTATTACGCCGGCTGGAGACAGGTTTACCAAGAAATTTTTGAGCATTTTGAAAAAGGTTAAAGAGGGCATGTCGCTTAAAAAAGCTTCCGAGTTTTTCAGCGACTTCGACCGCCAATTTGCCGGCGCTTTGAAAGAGCTGTTTTTAGGCTCTTCGTCTAAAGACAGCAAGGATAAAGAATCTGAAAAAAAGATCGACGATAATGCTGTCGCTAATATTACTGAAAAAGTTAAGAGCACGATTTTGGGCGCGACGATCAGAGTCATTGCTTCAGCCGAAAATAAGGACCGATCTGAACAGATCCTCAGGGAACTGGAATCAGCCTTCAATCAATTCAATAATCCGGAGAGCAATAGTCTTTCATTTGAGAAAGTTCCGGATAAAAAATTGCCAGGATTTTTGCACAATTATTCCTATCGCCTGCCGAAAGAAGAGGAAGAAATACCGCTCAATCTGCGCGAACTTTCGACCGTCTTTCATTTCCCGCTGGGTGTCGCCTCGACGCCTCAATTGAAGCAGGCCAAGTCCGGCATTGCGCCGGCTCCGCAGGGCATGTCGGACCATGGCGTTCTTTTGGGCGCCAATAGTTATCGCGGCCGGGATACTGAAATTCGCATGTCCCGGGCGGATCGATTGAGGCATTTCTATGTCATCGGCCAGACCGGTACCGGTAAAACCGTAACCTTGAAAAACATGATTCGCCAGGATATTTTGAATGGCGACGGCTGTTGTTTTATCGATCCGCACGGTACCGATATTCAAGACATTTTGAGTTTTATTCCGCCGGAGCGTCTGGATGATGTCATCTATTTTGATCCAGCTTATACAGCCAGGCCAATGGGTCTCAACATGCTTGAATATGATCAAAATTATCCTGAACAAAAAACTTTTGTGGTTAATGAACTGATGAATATTTTCAATAAATTGTTCGACATGAAGACTTCCGGCGGGCCGATGTTTGAGCAGTATTTCAGAAACTCCGCCCTGCTTGTCATGGAGCATCCTGAATCTGGAAGCACTCTTCTCGAAATCGGCCGAGTTCTCTCTGATAAATCTTTCAGAGACATGAAACTGGCTCACTGCAAGAATCCGATCATTTCGCAATTTTGGGTCAACGCCGAACAGACGACCGGCGAGCAAGGCCTTTCGAATTTCGTGCCTTATATTACAAGCAAATTCGACATATTTATTTCCAATGAAATCATGCGTCCGGTTATTGCCCAGGAAAAATCCGTTTTCAATTTCCGTAAGATCATGGATGAGAAGAAAATTCTTTTAGTGAATTTGGCCAAGGGACGTTTGGGCGACATCAATGCCAATCTGATCGGCCTTATCTTGGTCGGCAAGATCCAAATGGCGGCTTTGTCCCGCGTCGACATGTATGGCAAGCCGATGAACGATTTTTATCTGTATATCGATGAATTCCAAAATGTCACGACCGATTCCATTGCCTCGATCCTTTCCGAAGCTCGAAAGTATCATTTGTCGCTCAATGTTGCGCATCAATACATCGCCCAGCTGGAAGACAAGATCAAAGATGCGGTTTTCGGCAACGTGGGCTCGATGGCCATTTTCCGAGTCAGTCCGGAAGATGCGGAGTTTTTGGAGAGCAAAGTCGCGCCGACATTCAGCGCTGAGGATATCATCAAGCAGGATAATTTGAATGCCTATGTAAATATGCTCGTGAACGGCCAGCCGGTGAAGCCTTTCAATATAAAGGTGCCGTTTCCGCCGAAGGGCAATATCGAAGCCATAGATAAAATAAAAGAACTGTCATATATGAAATATGGCCGTGATCGGGCCGAAGTAGAAGGAGAGATTATGGCTAAATACAAAAAGGTTTAAAATATTGCCAAATTATATTATTTAATGTATAATGCAAGAACAATTAAAAATTGTTATTAAATTAAAAATAAATTCATGTTAAAATTCAGCTATGCCAAATTTTAACAAAGAAAACTGCCTTATGAAATTTATAAAACACATTTTCACTCAGCATAAAATACCGGCTGTCACAATACTCTCTCTCCTTGCTCTCATAGTTCTAGTCAAAGCCTTTGCCATAGGTTCGCCCTATGGTCCGGGCGATACTTTAGACCCAGCCTGCGCCCCAGGCGACACAAACTGTTTTGTCAGGATCTTTCCAGACCAAACCAGCAATGCTGGCAAATTCCTTAAGACCGACGGTTCAGTTGTCAGCTGGGATACAGTAGCCGCAGGCGTTACGGGCTCAGGTACCACAAACTATGTTCCTAAGTGGAGCAGTTCTACTGTTTTGGGTAATTCCGTTATCTATGATGATGGTACGAATGTGGGAATTGGGACGGCGACGCCAAGTTATAAATTGCATTTATATCAAAACGCAAATGCATCGCAAAGGTTGCTTATTGAAAATGTAAATGCTGGAACATCGGCAGATAATAAATTCTCAATGTTCAATGATCTTACGCAAGGCGTAACAATGTTAAATTTCAGTTCCGCATATGCTGGCAACATACAGGGAACATCAATAGCGAAATCAAGTGTTCAATTGCACATCAATACATTTACTGGAGTTGATAATTCAGGCACACTTGTGTTGGGTGGAGATAATATTTATAGCTTGGGGAGTGTTTGGGCCGCTAAATTAGATTCAAATGGCTTAGGCATCAGAGGTATTGCAACTATTCACAACGCTAATCCTTCTGGGAATGCTTTGACGGTCAACAGCGGAAACACTTATATAACAAATCTTTTAACAAACGCCTCTGCTACTGCCGCTCTTCATGTTGCAGGCAATAC
>CAZUZG010000021.1:0-10266 GCA_964624665.1 uncultured Candidatus Saccharibacteria bacterium
CATATATTATAATGAAAACAGGGAGAGAGGAGCGAAACGAAAAAGCCCCGCATTTTGCGGGGCTCAAACAACTGGCAAGTGTTATTGGACATATTCTTTCCAGGCGGCAACATCGCTATTTTCGTAACTTCGTCCGGCTTTCCACTGAAGCCCTTCGCTCACGGATTCTCTTGAGTAGTCGACTGTCGCAATCTTTTTTTCTCCGGATGCAAATATTATCTCATACCTTCTTCCCACGGGCGTTATTTTTGGAAACCCTTCCTTAAAAGGATACCCATTAATTTTTTCTCCATTTCGGAGCGTTTTAAGCTGCCTGTTGATTTTGTCCCAGCTTGGACTTTGTTCCGGGGCCTTTGAGTCAGGATTTTGCTTAATAGTTTTTGCCCTTTGGCTGACTGTTTGTTTTTGGTCGCTTGAATTTGACATACGGATTGTGTTTGAAAGGTTTAACAATGATTTGTTCTGTTCAAAAAGCTAACACAAATCCATTGACGGGTCAATGAGCTGTTTTTCTAATGCGCGATTGTCAGCGCGATGACTTTGCGGGCGCCGGATTTTTCGAGGACTTTTTTTGCTTCCAATATCGTGGCGCCGGTTGTCGAGACATCGTCGATCAGAATAATATTTCTTCCTTTTGTCAGTTCCGGTTTTGAGACAGAAAAACAATCAGACAAATTTTTAAGCCTTTTGTCTCTTTCTTTGATTTTGGCTTGGGCAATCGTTTCTTTTGTCTTCTCGAGAGCATTATCTATCATTTTCCAATTCTGATTTTTGTTTTGCCCGATGATCGCCTCAGCCAAAATAGCTGACTGGTTAAAACCTCTTTCTTTTAATTTTTTGGCCGAGAGGGGGATCGGTATGAAAATCGGCTCAGTGAAATTGTCAAAAATTTCCAGATCGGCCAGTTCTTCAACTAATTTTTCATAAAGCGGTCCGGCAAAAATCCGGGCGATATCTTCCTTGCCTCGATATTTCAGGAGCCAGACGGCATCTTTGACGGCTTTATTGCGGTAATTGAAAATCGAAATGATGAAATTGTGTTCGGATATCGGAGCTCGAGGCAAATCGGAAAGGCACTCTTCGCACAAGTAATCCGGCGGATTTTTACAGATCAGGCAGGAGTTTGGAAATACAATATCTAAAATTGTTTTTAACAAATTCATGTTATGATAATAGTATCAGATTATGGACAATCCGCTCCAAAAAATTTTAAATCAAGTCTCAGATTTTTTTAAAAAAGCCCAATCAAAAGACGAAAGCGTTGTCGGCATCGACATAGGCAGCTCTTCCATTAAAGTCGTGCAGCTGAAAAGCAAAGGCGGCAAGGCCGTACTCGAAACTTATGGCGAGCTTGCTCTGGGGCCGTTTGCCGATTTGAGCGTAGGCGAACTGACTAATTTGCCAGATGACAAGCTTGCTCTGGCTATCACCGATGCCTTGAAAGAATCAGAAATTACAACTCGCAATGCCGGCGTGGCGATACCTTCCGCTTCAAGCTTGGTTTTTATTATAGAAATTCCGGCTTCTGTCGGCGAAAAAGACCTGGCCTCGATCGTGCCGACCGAGGCCCGCAAATATATTCCGGTGCCGATATCCGAAGTCAGCATCGACTGGTCTGTCATCCCAAAGAAAGAAGAGGAGGGCACGCTTGAACTGGAAGACGATTCCGCAAAGCCTGCCGACAGCGAAGCAAAGAAGACCGAAGTCTTGGTTGCTGCTATCCACAACGATACATTGAAGCGCTACAAAGATGCTTTAAAGCAGGCCAATCTGGAATCTGATCTTTTTGAAATTGAAATTTTCAGCAATATCCGCGCGTCTTTTGGCCATGAGGTTTCGACCGTCATGCTCTTGGATTTCGGCGCTTCCAAAACCAAGATCTCAATAGTCGACCGCGGCGCGATTCGCGGATTTCATATCGTGAATCGCGGCTCAAACAGCATCACAAGCGGCATTTCAACATCGCTAGGCTTGCCTTTCAGTCGGGCTGAAGAATTGAAAAGGGAAGTCGGTCTCTTGGGATTGGACGACCCGGCTTTTGCGCAAGGCTCCAGCGGAGCAAGCAAGAAAAATATTTCAGACATCGCCCGCTTGTCGGTCGATTATATTTTGTCGGAGATCAATAGCGTGGTTTTAAATTATGAAAAGAAGTACAACAAAGCTGTCAGCAAGGTGATACTCACTGGTGGCGGATCGCTGCTCAAAGGCTTCCTAGATGTGGCCGCAGCCAACTTTCGATCGGAAGTTATTTTGGCTGATCCTTTCAATAAGACAGAAGCTCCGGCTTTTTTGGAAAACATTTTGAAAAATATCGGCCCAGAATTTTCAGTAGCCGTCGGACTTGCTTTAAGAAAATTAAAATAGTGTTATAATTAAGAGTAATGCCACCAGAGATCCAAACATCTTTTATACCAAAGAAGCCAGTGACAGAGGAGCGAGTTTCCCAAACTCGATCTTTCAATATTTTAGGATTTTTGGCGATAATTATTTTTTTTGCTTCAGTCGCGGCGGCTGGCGGATTTTATTTTTATAAAACTATCTTGAGCAATCAGATTACCGACATGAGCCAGAGCCTCGAAAGGTCCAAGGCCGCTTTCGAACCTTCCCTGATTTCAGATTTAAGTTCTCTCGACAAGAGGCTCAATTCATCCAAGGAAGTCTTGGGCGGCCATATAGCCGTATCTCCGATTTTTAAGTCACTCGAACAATTGACCTTAAAAAGCATCAGATTTACCAAATTCTCATACGCCTTGTCGCAGGACGGCTCCAAAAAAATAGAAATTAAAATGAGCGGTCAGACGGCTCCGTCTAAAGGCTATTATCCGATCGCCCTGCAGTCAAACAAGCTGAGCGAGAACAAGTATGTTGAAGATATAGTTTTTTCCAATTTGTCTTTGACTCAAGGCGGTGGAGTCAGCTTTGATCTGACTTTTTCCGTCAGTCCGGAATTCATGCTTTATGAAAAAGATATTAGTAAAAATAATGCTGGAGCAAATAGTTAATCCATGAAAAATATTCTACCAATCATTTTAATAGTAGCGTCGCTGGGCCTTTTCTTTTTGTTTACCAATCCGACTTATGTCGGAGTCAAAGAACTAAAGCTTAAGGCTGATTCCTACAATGAAGCCTTGGACAATTCCAAGAAGCTTCAGGCGGTCAGGGATGTTTTGGTTTCAAAATACAACAGCTTTTCTCCGGAGGCGATCGACCGCTTAAAGAAGTTGCTTCCCGACAATGTCGACAATATCAAAGTCATCTTGGAAATCGGCCAGATCGCCGGACAATATGATATGCAGGTCAAAAATGTAAAATACGACACCCTGAAGCAGGAAGTTCCGGCCCGTGGCCAGTTTGCCGAGACCGGAGCGCAAGCGCCGAAAAAAGACTATGGTGATTTTGATCTGGAATTTTCAGTTGAAGGACCGTATGCCAATTTTACAGGTTTCTTGGAAAGCTTGGAAAAAAGCCTGAGAATTGTCGATATCCAATCGATTTCTTTTTCATCGATCGACCAGTCCGGAACGCCTGGAGGCATTAAAAATTATAAGTATGATTTTAAGGTCAAGACTTATTGGTTAAAAGGTTAAAAATATGAATCCAAAAATAAAAAACATTTTAATATTCGGCGGCATCTTTGTTCTTTTGATTGGAGCATATCTTTTATTTTTCAGGCAGAAAGAGGTTGCTCCGCTCGCCACGACGGCCGGGACTCCTTTGCCGGCAGCAACGGCAGTTTCTGAATCCAGTGTCGGCCAGGAATTTTTGGCGCTCTTGCTCAATTTGCGCACGATCAAGCTCGATGATTCGACTTTCAGCAATCCAGCTTTCAATAGCTTGCAGGATTACACCATTACTCTGGTTCCAGAGGGCAATGAAGGCCGGCCAAATCCATTTGATGCCATAGGGGTTGATGTCTTTTCAGGCGAGTCCGAAGGATCCGCTATTTCTTCTGCGTCTTCAAATTCCAGCGAGGTTGCGCCTTCACTTTAATAGTTTTAATAAGATTAATTTTTAAAAAATATGAGTTTTCTCGAAGCTCTAGCTCAAAAAGGCATTGTCAAAGAAAATCAGATAAATGATATTTTTGACATGGCCAAAGAAAAATACGGCGGCGATTTGGATGGGGCCATGCTCGAGCTTGGCTTGAATGAAGACACATTGCTCGGCTTAAAGAGCGAATATTACGGCATACCGTTTAAAAAAGTCGATTCCAAGACATTTTCGACCGATGCCTTGAAATACATTCCCGAGGATTCGGCTTTGCATTATAAATTTGTCCCTCTGTCTGTCGTCGACAGCGTTCTCGAAGTCGGCATTTCAGATCCATCCAATACGGCGGCATTGGATGCAATACAATTCATTTCGGCCAAGTCCAATATTCCATTCAAGATTTTTTTAATCAGCAAATCCGACATGGAGCGCGTCCTTAATAATTACAAGGGCATTACCGGCGAAGTCGAGCAAGCCTTATCGCAATTTGATATCGATGTCGGCGCTGAAGCAGGGGATAAAAGCCTCGATGTCCAAACTGCCGCTGCTCAAAATTTGAAGCTGGATGAAGAAGAAAAGATCGTCGAAGAAGCGCCGATTATTAAAATCGTGGCTGTGCTTTTGCGAACTGCAGTCGAAGGCGGGGCGTCCGACATCCACATCGAAAATACAGGGGAGAAGGTCAAGGTTCGTTTTCGCGTCGACGGTGTTCTACACACCAGTCTTTTTTTGCCGATGAATGTTTATAGCGGTGTTGTGGCCCGCATTAAAATCTTGTCCAAGCTCCGTTTGGATGAAAAAAGAAAACCGCAAGACGGCGGTTTTTCAGCCAAGATTGAAGGACGAAAAATCGATTTTCGCGTATCAACAATGCCAGCTTATTATGGCGAAAAAGTCGTGATGCGTATTTTGGACAGCGAAAAGGGAGTCAAAAAAATGGATGCTTTGGGCTTGTCTGCTGAAAATCTGAAAACCATGCGCGAAGCCTTGGAAAGGCCGTACGGCCTGGTTCTCATTACCGGTCCGACTGGTTCGGGTAAAACCACCACTCTTTATTCAATGTTAAACGAGCTTGATCGGGAAAAGTTTAATATTGTTTCATTGGAAGATCCGGTCGAATATCACATTGCCGGCGTAAACCAGTCCCAAGTCATGCCGGAGATAGGCTATACCTTCGCCTCCGGACTCCGTTCGATTTTAAGACAGGACCCGGACATAATCATGGTTGGAGAAATTAGAGACAAGGAGACTGCCAACTTGGCGATCAATGCCGCCCTCACAGGCCATTTGGTTTTTGCTACTTTGCATACCAACAATGCCATCGGCGCTATTCCTCGTTTGATCGATATGGGCGTCGATCCGTATTTGATTTCACCGACCCTTATCTTGGCCGTGGCCCAGCGTTTGCTCCGCCAGGCTTGTCCGTCATCCAGAGAAAAGAAGCCTATGGATCAGAGCATTAAAATGATGATCGAAAAGCAGTTTGCCGATTTACCTGAGGAGTATAGGAAAAATATTTCCATTAGTAGTGAAATGTATGACATTATTCCTTCGGCCGAATGTCCGTCCGGCACCAAGGGGCGCATAGCCGTTTATGAAATGTTTAAAGTCGACAACGATATTCAGGATTTGATTTTAAAGAGTCCGAGCGAAAATGATATCTATAAGCTTGCTCGCCAGAAAGGCATGATGACCATGATGGAAGACGGCATTTTAAAAAGCCTGCAAGGCATTGTGCCTCTGCCAGAAGTTTACAGTTTGGGCAAATTGGAGGAATAACCAGGTCTTGCCTGGTATAAGGTTAGAGCGTGCGATTAGTCGACACCAGAATTATTTTAGTAAAAAGTTCGGACTTTGCTAATGGCACACCACAAAAAAATATGAAAAAACAGAGAACTATTATTACAGAGGATTTTGTCCAAAATAAGCTCATAAAATATCTTGAAGCAAATGGGTGGAGTAAATCATTGCAAAGTGCCGAACTTTGTGAGCAGGGTGTAGACATTAAGGTTTGTAATGATAATTTTGCAAGATACTGGCTTATAGAAGCCAAAGGCGACCCGTCAATCAAGGTTAAAAATCCTACTGGTAGTATGAGTAGTAGTTTTAATTCTGCTGTGGGGCAAATCATTACTAGGATGCACCGCAATGGCAAGCGAGGTTATAAATACGGTTACAAGTATGGTGTTGCTTTTCCTACTTCTTTCAGAAAAATGGTTTTGAGAAAAATTCCATTTGATGTGATGGATAAACTCAACCTTTACCTATTCTTTATTGATGAAATCGGGACTGTTGAGGAGATGGATTGGAAGAAAATAAAAAACCTCTCCGAAATCAATAAGAAATCGTAGAGGTATAACCAGGTCTTGCCTGGTTAGGTTATTCTTTGTAGCTTAACCAATCAAATATTTCATTTTTTAATGAATCTTTATTAGAAAAATAATTTGGAAAAGCATTTGTGTTAATAATTTTATTTTGCGGTCTATTGCTTCCTGAGAAATCCTGATAACTTGAAAATTTGTATTGATCTAGGAAAGATAGGGCATGACCCTTATCTTTAATTCCATTTTCTTTCCATTCTGGATCGATTAGCTTAATTGGATTAAGATGAATATAAGAGAATAAATATTTAAGATAATTATCTTTTCCAGCATGTTTTGATTTGAATTTTCCCTCAAAGAGGCCACCAGTTCTTTTATATTTTTTATTATAATACATTGAATATCCAGTTGATATTTTTTGCATGAATTTACTAATACCTTCATCGCTTGTTTGTTTTACAAGTAAATGAAAATGATTTGGCATTAGGCAATATGCTCCAATATCTACAATTTGTTCCCCACGATCAAAATCGTAAATATTATTATCAATTAAGTGAATTTTAAAATTATTTTTTCCATTTGATAAAAAGAGAAGTTTAATAAAACGAAAATAGTCTTCTTGATCATGAAAAATTGTTTGTTTGCTATTTCCACGATTATAGATATGGTAGTTTTCCTTAAAAGTAAGAGATGTTTTTCTGATTGACATGATCATATTTTAACAAGAGGATTTTTACCAGGCAAGACCTGGTAATTTACTTCTTAGTTTTAGTGGTTTGTTATATAATGTTCATGTATGGATTACCAAAAATTTTTAGATGAACTCATACTTATTGTTGTCCGTGAAAATGGATCAGATCTCCATATTTCTTCCGGTCGCGTTCCGTCTGTGCGGGTTTCCGGTCAGCTCATATCTTTATCTCAACAGCCGGTTTTGGCCGATGAAAATATCAAAGGCATTTTAGGTGCAGTTTTAGGCTCTCAGAAATTGGAAAAATTTTTTGAAAACCAGGAGATCGATTTTGCTTATGATTTCAAGGGCGAAGCGCGCTTGCGCGGCAACGCCTTTTTCTCGAAGGGCAAGATCGGCGTATCGCTCAGGCTTATTCCAAAGGTTAAGACTCTGGCCGAATTAAGATTGCCGCCGATACTTGAAACTTTTGCCAGAAAAAAGCAAGGCTTCTTTTTGGTCGTCGGCCCGGTCGGCCAAGGCAAGTCTTCGACGATTGCCTCGATGATCAATCTGATCAATGAAGAGCGGGCTGAGCATATTATCACGATCGAGGATCCGATAGAGTATATCTTTGAGAGCAAGCGTTCGATCATCGATCAGCGCGAAGTCGGCATTGACACCAAAGACTTTGTCGCCGCTCTAAAATCGGCCTTCAGGCAGGATGTGAATGTCATGATGGTGGGCGAGATGCGAAGCCCAGACACGATAGCGACTGCGGTGACCGCCGCCGAGACTGGCCATCTGGTCCTTTCAACGCTTCACACCAATAATGCCGCTCAGACTATCGACCGCATCATTGAATCTTTTCCGCCGGAAGGCCAGGATCAGATCCGCACCCAGCTTGCTTCGAGCTTGATCGGCATTTTCTCCCAGCGTTTGATACCGGCGATTTCCGGCGGACTCGTGCCGGCTTATGAATTGCTGATCAACAATAATGCCGTAGCTAATTTGATTCGCGAGAAAAGGACGCATGAAATCGATGTCGTGATCGAGACCGGCTCAGAGGGCGGCATGATCGATCTGAATCGCTCTTTAGTCGGCTTGGTTCAGGCTGGCCTGATCACTTTGGAAAATGCTTATCTGTATTCAATGAATCCGAAAGCTCTGGAGAGAATTTTATAATCTAATTAAAATCTAAATGCTATTTAAATACAAAGCTTTAAGCGATAAGGGGGAACAAAAAGAAGGCTCGATCGATGCGCCGAATAAAGATTCGGCTATTTCAGCTCTGCAGAGAAGGGGAATGATCGTTGTTTCCATTGCCGGCGAGGAGGAAAAGAAATCAATTTTAAATGTGGCTTTTTTCGAGAAAGTGCCGATGAAAGATGTGGTCATTTTATCCAGACAGATCTCGACTCTTTTTGACGCTCAAGTCTCGGCTCTTAAAGCGTTTACCATGCTTTCGTCTAATGTCGAAAATAAGCTGCTTTCGAGAAAATTGAGGCAAGTGACCGACGATATCCAGTCCGGCGTTTCGATCTCTGGCGCCTTGGCCAAGCATCCAGATGTCTTTTCGGATTTTTATGTAAACATGGTCAAAGCTGGCGAAGAGTCCGGCAAATTGAATCAAACTTTTTCCTACTTAGCCGACTATTTGGACCGCCAATATGCCCTGACCTCCAAGACTAGAAACGCCTTGATTTATCCGGGCTTCGTCATTGCCGTTTTTTTTGCGGTGATGGGGCTGATGTTCACCGTCGTAATTCCCAAGCTCTCGGCGATTATCTTGGAATCAGGACAAGATGTGCCGATTTATACCAAGATTGTCATCGGCATCAGCAATTTGGTCGTGAATTACGGCATCTTTCTAATAATATTTTTAATTGTTTTCGGCCTTTATATTTGGCGTCTTTCCAAGAGTGAGGCCGGCAAAACTTATCTCGACACTCTTAAAATTAAATTCCCGGCCTTCGGTTCGCTTTTCAGAAAGCTTTATTTAGCCCGTATTGCCGACAACATGGATACAATGCTTTCTTCCGGTATTTCTATCATCAGGACGATTGAAATTACCGGGGATGTCGTGGGCAATAAAGTTTATTCGACTATTATGAAAGAGGCCGGCGAAGCGGTCAAAAGCGGCAGCTCGCTTTCTGATTCTCTCGGCCGGAATGAAGAGATTCCAGGCATCATGGTTCAGATGATCAAAGTCGGAGAGGAGACTGGCGCCATGGCGACAATCCTTAAAACTCTCGGAGCTTTTTATAAAAGAGAAGTCGATGATGCTGTCGATACCTTGGTCGGACTGATCGAGCCGATTATGATCGTGGTTCTAGGTCTTGGCGTCGGCATTCTCCTGACTTCCGTCTTGGTCCCGATCTACAACATCGCAGGAGGCATTTCGTAAGGTGTAGATATAGATAGCACCGTTTGTATTATTATGGAAAAATAAAAAAGCCCACACATTTTTGTGCAGGCTTTTAATTTAGTTTAATCCAACAATAACGACATTTTTTTCAATTTCCTTAGCTCTTTTGTCGATAGCTTTTCTTAAATCTGCAATTCTTAAAACTTTCAGCGGAAGATCTTCCTCTTCGCTTATTGATTCAAAAGTTTTTTCAAATTCAGGTGCGAATTCAATATTATCATCATTGTCGCCTAGTTCTTCTAACATCTTTTCAGTCTCTTCGTCTTGAATTTCTTTTGATATTATTAATCTCACTGATTTTTCATGTTCCTCTCTTTCTTTTATGCCATCAAGCCAATTGAGTAAATGTTTTAAAAACTCTTCGTCAGGCATAAGAAACATATCAGCAAGTTCGCGGATTTTTTTGTCAGAGAAACTTAATAGGCTTTTGCCATCTACTCCAATTTCTGTGGCTGATATAGTATAAGGCAAAAATCGAATAGAAACTTTTTTCTCAAGTTCTTGTAATTCCGTAAGCTTATCGTGGAATTTTTTTGGAATTTTACCTTTTTGATTTTTTAGGTAATTTTCAGCAAATTCAGTATCGGATAGGAATAACTCAAGAAAGTCAGTTTTTTCTTCTACTGAAGAAATTTTTTCCGGCTTCTCTGTGTTTGGCATAATTCCAAACACAGGATGCATTAATATAGCAAAATCATCTTCGGTCATTCCATAGACCATTACTTTTAATTGCTTTATTTCAGCATTAACTTTTTTTAGTAAATCTCTATTCATTATTTCTATATTTTTAAAGAAGTTTAACTTAATTTAACTACCCCAAACATTACCACAATCACATTGACAGGTCAATGATTTGT
>CAZUZG010000022.1:0-9796 GCA_964624665.1 uncultured Candidatus Saccharibacteria bacterium
TACAAACACATTTAATTAAAAAATTTATGCCACCAGCATTCAATCATTTTACAACCAAAGCCAAGGAAGCGATCCGCCGTTCCCATGAATTGGCGATCGAGCGCGGACAAAACCATGTCAGCGCTATGCACCTATTATCGTCTCTTCTGCTCCAGGAGGAGAGTTTGATAATTTCCATTTTAGACAGATTGGAAGTCGATACTATCCTCCTGACGGATTCCATTTTAGACTCGATCGAAGCTCCGGAAAATCGAAGCACCATTTCTCCTTCTTATCAAATATATCTGACTCCGGACTTGGCGGAAGTTCTTGAAAATAGCACTAAAATTTCAGCAGAATTAAAAGATGATTTGGTTTCGACCGAGCATTTATTTATTTCAATCTTGGATGTTTCTTCCGAGGCCAAAGAGCTTTTGGCTCGTTTCCGAATCGATAAAAATCAAGTCGTTAAAGTCGTTAAAGAGTTTAGGGATCAAAATATCAATGATTCAAACAGTCCGAAGAAATTTAAAAATCTTTCAAAATACACCCGCAATCTGACAAAGCTTGCCAGAGAAGACAAACTCGATCCCGTCATCGGCCGAGACACTGAAATCATGCGGATTATGCAGATTCTTTCCCGCAGGACAAAGAATAATCCGATTTTGATCGGAGAAGCCGGTACCGGAAAAACCGCCGTTGTAGAAGGATTGGCGCAAAGAATTGCCAAGGGCGATATTGCCGAATCATTGAAAGATAAAGAAATAGCTTCGCTCGATTTGGGCATGCTTTTAGCCGGCACAAAATACCGTGGAGAGTTTGAAGAAAGACTGAAGAATATCATGAGAGAGATAGATCGAGCCGAAGGCAAGATCATTCTTTTTATCGATGAAATTCACACTATCGTCGGCGCTGGAGCTTCCGAGGGGTCTCTCGATGCCTCAAATATGCTGAAGCCGGCCTTGGCTCGCGGCGAGCTTAGAGCTATCGGCGCTACGACGCTCAAGGAATACCAAAAGCATATTGAAAAAGACCCAGCTTTGGCTCGTCGTTTTCAGCCGGTCTATGTCGACGAACCGTCTCCGGAAGATGCCATCGCCATACTTCGTGGCCTTAAAGAAAAATATGAGCTTTATCACGGAGTGCATATTACCGATGATGCTATCGTGTCGGCAGTAAACTTAAGCACTCGATATATTACAAATCGTTTTTTGCCGGATAAGGCCGTCGATCTGATCGACGAAGCGTCTTCAGCTCTTCGTATTGCTTTAGAAAATAAGCCCTCAGTTTTGGAAGATGCACACAGAAAGATTATGCGCTTGGAAATTGAAAAAGAAGCTTTGAAGAAAGAGCTGGAAAGAGATAGCATCGAAACTAGAGAAACTAAAATCAGAGTAAAAGATATCGATAAGGAAATAGCTAATCTCAGAGAAAAAACCAGAGAAATAGAGCTCAAGTGGCAGAATGAAAAAGTGCTCGTTTCCGAAATCAGAAATATCAAGAAAGATTTGGAGACCTTGCGCTTGGAAGCGGAAGCGGCCGAGATGAGGGTTGATCTGGGCCGTGCGGCGGAGATCAGATATGGCGGCATACCAATGCTTAAAAAAGATCTCGATGCCAAGCTTGTCCGATTGAAGAAATTGCAGAAATCTCGCCGGATATTGAAAGAGGAAATTACTGCCGAGGATATTGCAGAAGTCGTAGCCCGCTGGACCGGCATACCGTTGACCAAGATGCTTGAAGAAGAAATGAAAAAACTCCAAAGAATGGAAGAAGAGCTCGGCAAAAGAGTTGTCGGCCAAACTGAAGCTATCAGCAAGGTTGCCAATGTTGTCAGACGGTCGCGAGCCGGCGTTTCGGATCCAAATAGGCCGATCGGTTCATTTATTTTCCTCGGACCGACTGGCGTTGGTAAAACAGAATTAACCAAAGCTTTGTCGCAATTTATGTTTAACGATGACAAAGCTCTGATTCGCATAGACATGTCAGAATACATGGAAAGGCATTCGGTTTCAAAATTGATCGGTTCGCCGCCGGGCTATGTCGGCCATGAAGAAGCCGGCCAATTGACCGAGGCTGTAAGGCATAGGCCTTATTCTGTGATTCTTTTTGATGAAATTGAAAAGGCTCATCCGGAAGCTTTCAATCTATTGCTGCAAGTTTTGGATGAAGGCCGGCTGACAGACGGCAAGGGCAGGGTGGTTAATTTCAAAAATTCTATTATTGTCCTGACTTCAAATATCGGCTCTCAGCATATTGAAAAAATGGAATCTATCGGCTTTAGCAATAAGACGACCGCGCAGGATTACAATGATACAAAAGACAAGGTCATGGAAAGCCTTAAAAATAATTTCCGCCCGGAATTCTTGAACAGATTGGATGAAATAATCGTTTTTGATATTTTGTCGCCGGAAGTTATCAGGAAGATAGTAAACATCAGGGTTGATATCGTAAAAGAAAGATTGGCAAATAAGAATATCAGCTTGGAACTTTCGGATGAAGCTTTGGATTATCTGGCCAAAGAAGGCTACGATCCGCACTATGGAGCAAGGCCGCTTAATCGCCTGATCCAGACCAAAATCCTGAATCCTGTCGCTTCTTATATTATTTCACAAATGGACGAAAGGGGAGGCACGATTCATGTCGGAACGAAAAATGGAGATCTTATTATTGAAATTAAAAAAGACAGCAAGATCAAATATTCCAAAGCTAAATCTTCCAAAAATAAAATACTGACTTAACTCATAAAAAACCTCAACTTTTGTTGATGTTTTTTATGAGTTGACATATTCCGTATTTAGATGTAGTATTTAAGCGATAAATTCAATATTTAAGTTCTTTTAAAAACCCAATAAAAAAATCTAAAACCATGGAAAAAACATCATCGATTTCTTCAATCGCCGATTTGCGCGATGAAATTAAAGAAAGATTAATGTTCAGAAGATTTGCAAAAACAATCCTTCCTATTATTGGAATGGCGGGAATAGTGTGTTGTGTTTCTGATCGTCTAATTTTACTTGCTCCTTCTATTGTATTCGTGATACTTGTGGTTTCGATTATGCTTATTGTTTTCGCACCAGAAATTCCGGACAAAACAGCTTCGAAGATTGCTAAAAGATTCTATTTGGGAAGAAAGCGTATTGCCATTGAATTTTTTTTAAAAGATTTGAAAATTATTAATATTCCTGATGATTTTTTAAAAAACATTAATAACTGCATGGAAAATATATCTTTCGCTAGTTTTTCTTTTGGTGATTTAGAGCTATCTTTTTCTTTCCTTGTTGATGAATGTAATACCCTGAAACGAGAAAATGGTATGGAAATTATCGTTGATAAGTTTAAGTTGATTGAAAAAAATATTGACGGCAAGGATGTTGATATGTTTGTCATAACTTACAAACAATATAAACCGGAAGGGGAAACAAAAGGCAAAGAATATCAAAATATGGAATATTCCATCCAGGTTTAAGATTTCTTTCTAAGAAAATACAAACCGCCCTATTTAAGGTAGAGCGGTTTTTTTTATTGTGCACAGAAAGGAATTTCTCGACCTGTGGTCAGCGAGACATAAAGAAAAAAACCCAAGCTAAAGCTTGGATCTTTTAATTTTGTGCGCCGGGAAGGATTCGAACCTTCGAAGCCCGAAGGGCGACAGATTTACAGTCTGTTGTGATAGACCACTCCACCACCGACGCATTGGTTTTAATTATACATTTTTGAAGTTTTATTTCAATCTCTATCAATTTTTTAATTATGTAAAATGACATCACAGATATGTTGACAGGTCAAGTATTTTTGTGATAAACTCTTGGCACAAGAGTTCTTTAACAATTTAAAAACTAGAAGCCATGAACCCAAATACTATCTGGTTTCTTGTGGGCTACAACAACGCAGAAAAGAAAATATCCCACAATAAACGCATTTATCTTGCTAATGGACTTATATGCAAGCCGTACAAATTTTTAACAGGCGAAGCAAGCCACTTAGCTCAAAAAATGTTTGATGATTTTAAGCAAACAAATAAAATCATAGAAACTTATGTTTTTGAAGGAACTGATCTCTGGACCACCGAAGCTGAGCCTGAAAAATTGACCGATAAAATGAATGAAAGAGCCCCTGATGAGACTCACAGCAGAGTAAGGATGACCAAGCTGGTAAAAGGTGAAATTTATGCCTGTGAATTCAACAAAGATCGTTTTAATGACCTGAAATCTATCCCAGGCATCAAACCCTACAGCGAGACTTAAGTCTTGCTGTAGGGTTTTTTTTATTTGGGGCATATTTTCTAAAAAATAGGCATAGTTTGCAATCAGATTTTATGATAGGTGTTGACAGTGCTTCCAAGCTTTATCTGAATGATTTTTTTTGCCAACTTTTCCACTGGTTTTCTTGAAGCATATTTCGACCCAGTGATATACTGATTGCACAGTCGCAAAACTAGCAAATTTATCAGTTTAAAAAAGAGTAAAAATATATGGAAAATAAAAAGGAGGAGAAAAAAACAGATATTGCCATTAAGAGGATCCAGAAAAGAGATGGAACCATAGCTCCTTTTGACCTGAGCAAGATCGTCGGAGCGATAAACAAGGCCATGATTGCTTCCAGTGAAGGCTCTCTACCTGAAGCTGATAAGGTTGCGAAAAAGGTGTATTCCGAGCTTTCTCGCCTGATTAAAAAATATAAAAATTTTATCCCTTCGGTTGAAGGCATTCAAGATGTGGTTGAAAATAAGCTTATTTCCGAGGGTTATGTGAATACAGCCAAGTCTTATATTTTATATAGAAATAATCGCGCAAATTTGAGGGCCAAAGGGGTTCAAGTTCCGGCCAATGTCAAAAAACTTGCTGAAGAAAGCAAAAAATATTTCAGAAACTCTCTCGGCGAATTCGTTTATTACCGCACCTATTCGAGGTGGATTGTCGAGGAAAAAAGACGCGAGACATGGATCGAGACGGTCGACCGATATGTGAATTTTATGAAAGAAAATGCGGGAAATAATTTGAAATCCGAAGAATATGAGGAAATCAGAAGCGCTATTTTAAAGCAGGAGGCCATGCCCTCTATGAGGCTTTTGCAGTTTTCCGGACCAGCCGCCCGAGCGACAAATGTTTGCGCTTACAACTGTTCTTATATAGCTCCGTCTAATTTTCAGGATTTGGCGGAGATTATGTATGTTTCAATGTGCGGTACGGGGGCTGGCTGGTCGGTAGAGAGCCAGAATGTCCAGAAATTTCCACAGATAGAATTTCAGTCCGGCAAAAAGTTGCCGACTCATGTTATTCCGGACAGCAAGGAAGGCTGGGCAGACGCTCTTGTTTTGGGCATGAAAGCCTGGGCCGGAGGCAATGATATCGATTTTGACTTTTCAAAGCTTCGACCGGCAGGCGCGCGCCTTATGACTATGGGCGGCAAATCATCAGGTCCGGATCCCATACGCAGATTGCTCGGTTTTGTGCGTGAAAAAATAATGGCCCGCCAAGGCAAGCGTCTAAGAAACATAGATGTGCACGATATCATTTGCATGATCGGAGACTGTGTCGTATCCGGCGGCGTCCGCCGCAGCGCGATGATTTCTCTTTCAGATTTGGATGATAATGAAATCAGAGACGCTAAAAAGGGCCAATTTTATTTAAATGAACCGCAAAGAATGCTTGCCAACAATTCAGCCGTCTACTTGAATAAGCCTTCCAATATTGAATTTTTAGATGAATGGATAGCCTTAATGAAGTCTGGTTCAGGTGAAAGGGGTATTTTCAATAGAGGTTCGCTAGCCAAGACTTTGCCCGAAAGAAGGCTGAAGGTTTTAAGGGAGTATAAGGGATATTTTGACTCATCAAACAATTCCATCATCGGCCCCATCGGCACAAATCCATGCGGAGAGATCATTTTGCAATCAAAGCAATTTTGCAATCTGTCCGAGGTTGTTGCCAGGGCTGAAGATGACGAAGCGTCTCTTTTGAGAAAAATTCGTCTGGCAGTTATTTTGGGCACTTACCAATCAAGCCTGACAAACTTCCCGTATCTGTCAAAGGAATGGAAGGAAAATTGCGAAAAAGAAAGGTTGCTCGGCGTTTCCATTACGGGACAATGGGACTGCAAGATATTGAGAGATCCGAAAGTTTTGAGAAAATTAAAAGATGAAGCGATAAAAATTAACCAGATTTACGCGAAAAAGTTTGGCATCAGTGCCTCAACCTGCATAACTTGCGTCAAGCCTTCCGGCACGCTGTCTCAGACAGTTGATTGTTCTTCCGGCATGCATCCCAGACATGCGCCGTATTACTTGCGCCGCATCCGAATTTCAGCCAATGATTCTCTGTTTAAAATGCTCAAAGATCAGGGTGTCCCGTTTTATCCCGAGGTCGGCCAGTCGGCGGAAAATGCCACAACTTACGTTTTGGAATTTCCGGTAAAATCTCCGGAAGGATCTGTTTTCAAAGACGATTTGTCTGCCATCGACCAGCTCGAACACTGGAAGCTGGTCAAAACAAACTACACCGAACACAATCCCTCTGTTACGATTTCAATTGGAGAAAATGAATGGATCGAAGCGGCTGATTGGATTTATAAAAACTGGGATATCATAGGCGGATTGTCTTTCTTGCCGAGAGATAATCATGTCTACCAATTGGCGCCATATGAGGCAATAGACGAAAAGAAATATCTCGAACTTTCATCCAGGCTTGCCCATATAGATTATTCTAAAATAATCACTTATGAAAAAACCGACGAGCTTGATGTAAAGAAGGAGCTGGCTTGTGTTGCCGGGGTTTGCGAGATAATGTAAATATGCTTTATATTTTAGGAGCGGGAGATTTGATGGCCGGAATAGTCTTGGCTTTGAGGTCGTTTAAAATTGAATTGCCTCAATTGATCATTGTAGTCGGCGGGCTCTATTTGATCTTAAAAATATTTATTTTTCGCATCAGTTTCCCGAGCATTGTTGATTTTGTCGGAGGTTCTTTGATTTTGTTCAGCCTGATAATCCCTTTGCCGAAAGATCTTTCCATTGCGGTTTTCTTGTTTATAGTTTTCAAGGGGTTCAGCAGTTTCTTGCCAAGTTATTTTTATTAGACATTAATTTTATTTTTATGTTATCAATTTTATCACTTTCAAAATATATCATCATACAGGCTTTTTGCATTTCAGTTGCCATTGTAGCCATTGGCGTCATAATAATTTTTATTCTTAAAAAAGGCAGAATCCATAAAACTATCTGGCTGGCCATTATCGCTATTTTGGGCATTTTGATCGCTTTTCTTGTGGTTCGTTCTGTGCCGCATAGCATCGGTTATCCATTTTTCCTTAAAACTTACGGCCCGGCGGACAGCCCGGCTCTTCCGCTGAAACATGTTCTGACTTTTCTCGGCCATGCGGACAGAACCAGTCGCGTAGAAAATATCTCTCGTGATCCAAATGACCTGCCTCCGCCAACAGGGCGAGACCACTCTGAAACCGTAAAAGTAACTTTGATCGCCAAAGAAGTTATTGCTGAAATGGCTCCCGGGGTGTATTTCAATTATTGGACATTCGACGGCAAAGTGCCGGGGCCGTTTATACGAGCGCGCGAAGGCGATACGGTTGAATTGACCCTTAAAAATGATCCGACAAGCATAAATGCCCACAATATCGACCTGCATGCCGTGACAGGGCCGGGCGGCGGCGCGGTCTATACCAATGTGAAGCCCGGAGAATCAAAAACTATCACTTTTAAAACTATGAATCCCGGAATTTTTGTCTACCATTGCGCTCATTCAAATCCGGCTACTCACATGGCTCATGGCATGTATGGGCTTATTTTGGTTGAGCCAAAAGCTGGCCTGCCTAAAGTTGATAAGGAGTTTTATGTAATGCAGGGCGAATTTTACAGCACGGGAAATACCGGCAGAAAGGGAATTCAAATCTTTGACGCCGGCAAGATGCTTGATTCAAAGCCTGAATATGTCGTTTTTAACGGCCGAGTTGGCGGCATTATGGACAATATGAAGGCCAAGACCGGACAGCAGGTCAGAATGTATGTTGGCAACGGCGGAGTTAATTTAGTTTCATCATTTCATGTTATTGGCGAGATTTTTGACACGGTTTTTCTGGAGGGTTCCATTGGCGGGCCGTTGCTGGAAAATGTGCAATCGACGGTCGTTCCGGCCGGCGGGGCAAGTATTGTCCAATTTGGCTTGCAGGTTCCAGGAAAATACATTTTAGTCGATCATGCTTTGGCTAGAATGGACAAGGGGGCCTGGGGAGTGCTTCAGGTGGAAGGAGAGAAAAACGAGGCTATTTTGAAAGGGGAGGCTGACCCTAACGATCGATCTCACTAGGCGCCGATTGCATTTTTTTATCAAATATAGTATCCTCATATTACCGAATAATTAAATTAAATTTATGTCACAAGATCGACTTATAAAACTCGCCTGCGGAAAGTGTAAAAGAATAAACTACTGGAGCAGTAAAAATAAGAAACTCGTCACCAAAAAGATTGAGCTTGAAAAGTATTGCAAGTGGTGCAAAAAGCAAACTACTCATAAAGAAGCGAAGAAATAGTTTCTAATTTATAAAAGGACATTGAGCAAATCAGTTTGCTCATGCTCCTCTCTTGTTGCTATAATAGACCCGGCTCAATTAATTATTATTTTTTTTGAGCTGTGTTCTTTCCAAACAGGAGTCTTGAGTTTGCTTGAGACTCTAGAGAACCCTAAATTTATTTAGGGCAACCTCGAGTCCCGCTACGGCGGGATTAAGGGCGATTAGTTTAGTGGCAGAACAGGGGTCTCCAAAACCTCTGGCGGGGGTTCGATTCCTCCATCGCCCGCAGTGAAATAAAAATTATGGAACATTTTTTTCAATACGAATATAATGAAGAAGAACTCGAAAATTTTCGCAAAGCCGAAAAAGAATTTACTGAAGGCAGTATTGTGTTTTTAAATGAGACCAAGCAATTTGGAGTTGTAAATAAGGTTGTAAATTCTCCGGATGGCCCTAGGTTAAAAATAAAAAATATAGGCGCTGTGCCGGTCGGGGAATTGCGACTTGCTACTAGTGAAGAAAAAGAAGCTTGGCTGAACAGGTCTTAAATAAAAAAGCTCGCTAAAGAGCGAGCTTTTGATAAAACAGTATTTAACTAATTGTTAGCGTAAATTCGCCGATAATGCTTTCTTCATGATCAAAAGTTGCTGTAAAAATTACGCTCGTGTTCGGATCTTGAATAAATCCTGTGTTGAATATATGCTCACACAGCTTATTTTCCTTATTTTGGCCCTGGCGATAAATGCCGAAGCTTAAGGCGTGCAATAGATGATTTTTAATCAAATCGATATTGTTTGTTTTATCGTCTTTTTCTCTTAAAATAAACATAAAAGTTTTCTTGTCGGGAAATAATCCGCCAGCGGAAAACAATACGGTTTTTTTATCCTTGCTTTGAAAATTATCGGGATAATCTGTCTTATCTCCATCGATGATAAGAACAAGCTTTTCTTTGGAATTGTCCGGCTGAAGCAGGAAGATCGGCCTGTATCCATTGATATTTAAATCAATGAAATAATGCTTGTAGTTTAATGCTATCAGTTTGCATTTGCCGCTAATAAATAAATCATCGCCGTTCGTTTTTTTAAGGAAATCGGCAATCGGCTCGGTTTTTGTTTCATCTTTTTCCATTTCTTGATTTTTAAAAGTTCATATTTTTTTCTTCTATTCAAAGGTTAATTTAGCACACTCTGAGAGTTATGCAATATTTAGTTTTACCTTAAAAACCTCTTAACTTCTTTCTCTATTTTCTGCAAATCAGATTTTTTAGACGGATTAAACCATTTAATGTTTTTAT
>CAZUZG010000023.1:0-9626 GCA_964624665.1 uncultured Candidatus Saccharibacteria bacterium
ATTGTTGAACTTTTTAAAATATCCGCCATGGCAAAACTTATTTTAAACATCTATGGAATACCTTTTGATCTGCCTTTATATCCGGGTAAATTAAGAACATCTCTTGTAAATCTTGAAAATGATCTGCAAAGATTGATCTCCAAAATCAGCCCCGGAGATGAAATTAAAATATGCTTAATTCCGTCTGCGTTCTTGGATGAAAGAATATTAGTGGAATCAAAAGCCGGTTTTGGATTCAAGAAAAAATACCTCTTAAAAAGGCAAGATGTTCGAGAGATTATAAACAAGAATATCAAATCATATGCCAAAGACAAAGGGATTGAATTTCACATACCCATATTGTCACTTAATGAGACTAAGAAGATCAACGAAAAAACATCCTGACCGCAGAAAACCGCTATAATTTAAGCGGTTTTTTATTTGACAAGTTGATATATTTATGCTAAATTGAGGCCAATAAGTCCTTTTAAATCAAAATATTATTAACCCTCTAAAAAACCACGCTTATGACAACCAAGCCTGCTCACCTCCCAAACCACATGCGCGTCGAATCAAAACAGCCAAAAGACGAAGTTAAAAGAAAAATAATCGAGTTTATCGAAGAAGCAATGCAAAAAATAAGTTCTTCTGCGAAAACAACGCCGTCACTTCGTTTTCACGAAATGGACAAATCTTTTCATCTCTTAGTAAAAGACAGCGCTTATGATTCAATAATAACAGACACGATTCGCACCTTGAAAAAAGAGCTGGAAAATCAATTTTCAGAAAAGTTTTCTGAAACAGGTTTTGACCTGAAAATTTTGCCTAAAAGATGCATGTCGACATATCGAAATGTCTACACTTTTGTTGAAATTTAAAAAACCAGTCAATTTGTCTAAACCCTTAAAAATCCGCGCAATGAAAAAAAGAACAGCCAAAGGCTTTATAAAAGCCGCCCGCCTGAATGAAATCGATGGAAAGCCCGACAGGAAAATGGTTTATAAAAAACTGAAAAAGGAGAGAAAGAAAAAAGAAGAAGAAAAGCGCAAAATGGCTTTTGTTTAGAGGGGTTGAGCAAAGGATAGAGAGTTTCTCTGTCCTTTTTTATTTTATATTAAACACTCGCAAAGTATTTTGAATCAAAGCCTGGCGGACCTGTTCGAAATCTTCTCCACGGATCAGGGCGATCTTTTTAACAACTTCAGAAACATAACTAGATTCATTTCTTTTTCCACGCCCAGGGACTGAAATTCCTTTTTTTTCATAATCAATGGCTAGCCCTTCGACAAGCTCAGGGCAGGCAAAAGGCGCATCGGTCTCAGCCAAAATCGATTCTAAGGGCAAAAATTTTACAACTTCGTCATAATCTCGGGCGAAAGTGATCGGCCCGTCGAAAGACACAGTAAAGCCAATGGCAAGAATCCTTTTAGCAATAGCCAGATCGCCGACAAAAAAATGAAAATTGCCTTTAAGGCTTGGCTGATCTTTTAAAACTCCTTCGAGAATATCCAGGACTTCTTCATAGGCATTCATTGTCCCTTGGCTCGGACGGGCATGGATCATCAAGGGCTTATCTGCTTCCAGAGCCAGTTTGATCTGGCTTTGGAAGATTTCTTTTTGCTTCATTTTTTCTTCTTCGGTCGCACCCCTGAAATAATCCAGCCCGCATTCCCCTATCGCCACGACTTTCGGATTTTCTGCCAATAATTTATATTTTTCAAAATCAAAAAATTCATCTGTATCGGTCGGATGCTGGCCGATGCAGGCGTATATATTTTTCGAATTCTCGGCAATCTTTACCGCCTGAACAGAAGTCTCAAAATCTACGCCGACGGTGATTGTGCCGATACTCAATTCTTCCAATTTTTTTATTTGATCCTCCCGATCTTCATCGAATTGCTTGAGATTCAAATGCGAGTGCGCATCAAAATATTTAAACATTAGTCTTTTCTTAGGAATAATGGCGTTTCTGGCATCTTGTTTTGAATAATCAATTCTTTTATCTTCGCAGAGGTTTCAGGCAAAATAGGCAAAAGCATGGCCGATATTTCGTAAAGTTTTGAAGCCAAATAAACAATCATTTCACCACCTTTTTCTTTATCTTCCTTAATCACACTGAAAGGCCTGTTCATTTGGATATATTGGTCGAGACCGGAAATTTCTGCCCAGACAAAATCAGTTGCCTTTTTAATTTCAAATGAATTGAGCAAGCTTAGAAAGCCATCTGGCAGTTCCGCAACATCTCCCAGTTCGATTGGTTTATCTAAATTATCCTGAGCCATTTTCATAATTCTGGAAACCAAGTTTCCCAAGCCGTTGGCCAAGTTTGCATTATAAGCTTCTTTGAATTTTTCAGCGGTGTAGTCGCTATCCTCAAAAGTGCTGAATTCTCTCGTAATATAATAACGCACGGCGTCTGTGCCATATTCTTTGACCAAATCATAAGGATCAACGACATTGCCCAGGCTTTTCGACATCTTCTGTCCGCCGGAGTTCACAAAGCCATTCACCACAATGGTCTGGCTATTTGGCAGTTCCGCCGCCATGAGCATCGCTTGCCACATGACTGATTGAAACCTGGTATTATCCTTGCCACAATACTGGACCGGCCTGCCGGAAAGCCAAAATTTTTCAAATTGATCCATGTCTTCCGGCCAGCCCAAGGTCGAAATATAATTCACTAAAGCGTCAAACCAGACATACATGACATGATCTTCATCCCCAGGCACAGGAATACCCCAGGCCATTTTGCTTCTCAGGCGTGAAATGCTGAAATCTTGAAGGCCACGCTTGATGAATTCTTTCATTTCATTCAAACGAAAATCCGGCACGACGATTGATGGATTTTTTTCATAGAAATCCAAAAGCTTGTCGCCAAACTGGGAAAATTTGAAAAAGTAATTTTCTTCTTCGAAGATTTCAAGTTCGCGATTCGGATGCAAAGGGCATTTTCCGTCGATAAGATCCGAGTCGGTCTTTTCGAGTTCGCATCCGACGCAATATTTTGTCTTGTAGTTTTTTTTGTAAATAAAGCCGTTTGTTGCCACTCTTCGCCAAAACTCCTGAGCTGATTTTTCATGATGCTTGTCCGTGGTGCGGACAAAATGAACATCTTCTGATATGCCTAAAACAGGCAGAAGCTCCTTGAATTTTTCGGCATATAGGTCGACATAAACTTGGACATCCTTGCCGGCCTTGGCCGCAGCCTCGTAAAGTTTCTGGCCATGCTCGTCTGTGCCAGTATTGAAAAAAACTTCAAAACCCTGAAGCTTTTTAGAACGGGCAATGATGTCGGCCCGGACAATTTCCATGGCAAAGCCGATATGCGGATCGGAATTCACATACGGCAAGGTCGTAGTAATGTAAAAATAATTTTTAGGCATTTTTATGATTTGGCGAGAATTTTCTTCTTTTCAATATCACCGGTAAATTCAAGAAGTGACACGGCGACCGGCACAGCAAGGATAATGCCCCAGAAACCGACCAGCTTGAAGCCGACCAAGACAGACAAAATGACAACCAAAGGCGAAATGCCGATAGATTTTTTAACAACGATCGGCTGAATGAAATATTGCTCCAAAATATGAACCAACATGAAAAAACCGGTCGTCATAAGGAGAAGCGCCAAACCGCCGTCGAGATAAGAGAAAATAATCGCCGGGATGGCTGAAAAATAAAGGCCGAATGGAATGAGTTCAAAAATAGCCGAGACCAATCCCAAAAGCAAAGCATACCTGACTCCAAAAATCGAAAGGCCGATGTAAACCAAAGCGCCGATAATCAGACCTAGGAAAAGCTGGCCGCGAACCCAGAGAGCGATTTTCCTTTTTGACCTATTCCAAAGATCGACAGCATAATCTTCATACTTGAGGGGAATAATAATCCTCAAGAAATTCTCAATGCCCTTTTCCTGAATTGAGAGGTAAAAAGAAATAATAATGATAAGGATCATGTTTAACACGCCGCCGAAAGCCAGGCCAATCGTGCTCAAAAAACCTCCGGAAAGCCCTTCAATGAAGGATTTGATGCTATCCAAAACGGAAGGCGCGGCAGAGCTATTCGAAGAGATGCTTGAGATTATATCTCTAGCTCCGCCCAGTGTGCCATTTTGCAAATTGTCGACCAAATTGGACTGAGGCAGATAGTCTGAAATCAAAATAAAGAAATTAATGACTTCATGAAGCAGTATTGGAATGAAAAAATAGAAAAGGCTGGAAAAAATAGCGATCGAGGCAATATAAACCAGGACGACCGACAAAGTGTGATTGAAGCGGTATTTGACCATGCGATCAGCCACGATATGTACAAAAGAAGCGATGACGATCGAAGTCAGAATGACCAGAAAAATATCGCGCAAATAGTAAATACCCAAAAGAAGAATGACTATGAGAAAAAATCTAAAAATCGTTCCGGTGGTGATTGAGATCGATATATTTTTATCTCTGTCTGACATACTGAGATATTATCACAATTTTACGATACTACTAAATCTTTTTTCACTTATTTTTCCCTGAAACGGACCGATCACCGCAAAATTAAGCTTGTTTTCTTTGAAAATCTGATTGGCTAATTTTTTAATATCCGAAGGCGTAACTTTTTTGATTCTCTTGAACTTTTCTGAAACTTCTTCAACCGATTTTTTTAAAATTTCCTGACCGCCGTAAAAGAAAGCCAGATCGTCGCTCGACTCCAATGAGAGCTTGGTGTTGCCGATCAGATATTCCTTGACCTTATTCAATTCTTCTTCAGAAACCAAATTGTCTTTCAGTTTTAAACATTCCACTAAAACAGCTTTCACCGCCTCGTCTATCCTTTTATTGTCGACGCCGGCGGCAATCTCAAAATAACCATGATCAGTGGAAGCCGTATTTGAAGCGTTCACATAATAGCAAATACCCATTTCTTCCCTGAGCTTTTGAAAAAGCCTGGAGCTCATGCCTCCGCCCAAAATGCCGGACAGGACCGACATGGCCGGATTGGAGCTGTTAAAAATATCGAATGTTCTGAAGCCTAAAATAAAATGAGCTTGATCGGTTTTTTTATATTTCAAAAGAATCGCCGGCGCAGATTGTTTTTCTTTGACCTTGAGCTTGGGCGATTTTTTGGACTTCGGCAGTCTGCCGAAAATTTTCTGTATTTCGTCAAAAACCGCCTTTTCTTTTATGTCCCCTGAAACGACAACGGTCGTCGCCTCCGGCACATAATGCGCCTGGTGATATTTTACAAAATCCCGCCTTTTCATATTTCTGATGTTTTCCCGAGTGCCCAAGACGCTCCAGCCGGCCGGCTGATCGCCATACAGAAGCTCCTGGAAAAGATCTTGGACATTTCGATTCGGCATGTCTTCATACATATTGATCTCTTCAATGATCACGCCTTTTTCCTTTTCAATTTCAGCTTCCGGAAAAGTCGAATTCAAATAAATATCCGAGACGAGATCAAAAATCTGACGGAAATGCATGGCATCGCTCTTGGCATAATAGCCGGTATACTCCTGAGAAGTGAAAGCGTTTGAAGCGGCGCCCAAGCTGTCGAATTCTTTGGAAATATCCATGGACAGAGGCCTCTTCTTCGTCCCCTTGAAGCACATATGCTCTAAAAAATGGGACACGCCATTTATTTTTTTGGTCTCATATTTAGAGCCGGTTTCGACCAAGATCAAAACCGTAACGGTCGGATTATCTTTCATCGGCACCAACACAACCCTGAGGCCGTTACTTAATTTTTTCTTAAGAAATTTTTTCATGAATAAAGGAAATTAGATCATCTATTTTTATCCTTTCTTGACTGCCGGTATCGCGATCGCGGATAGTCACGGTATCTTTGTTCTCTGGATTTTCTTCACCCAAAGTATCGAAATCGATCACAATACAGAAAGGCGTGCCGATCTCGTCTTGTCGTCGATAACGCTTGCCGATATTGCCATTGTCGTCATACATGACTCGGCCAAACTCGGCCTTCAGCATGCCAAAAACTTCTCGAGCCTTGTCGGTCAGGGCTTCTTTGTTGCGGAGGAGCGGAGATACGGCGCAGATGACCGGCGCGATCTTCGGCGAAAACTTCAAATAAGAACGAGCCGAATCGCCTTCGCCATCTTCCCTGAAACTCGAAACAAGAAGAGCTAGGAGCGCGCGTTCGACGCCGAAGGTCGGTTCGATGACATGCGGGATAAATTTCACCTTGCCTTCCTCTTCCGCATATTCAAGCGACTCGCCGGAAGCTTTCATGTGATTTCCCAAATCAAAATCTGTCCGGTAGGCCAGGCCAAAAAGCTCTTTCTTGCCGAACGGAAAATCGAATTCAAAATCAACTGTTCGCTTGGAATAATGCGCCAAGTCTTCTTTTGACACTTCAAGCTCATGAACCATATTTAAATCAAGGCCGATCTCCCCCATCCATTCGGTCATCTCATCTTTCCAATAGTCAAATTGCGCCTCCCAATCTCCGCCCCTTATAAAATATTCGATTTCCATTTGCTCGAATTCCCGGACGCGGAAAATAAAATCGCGCGGCGTGATTTCATTTCTGAAAGCTTTGCCGATCTGAGCCATACCGAAAGGCATTTTCGGATGAAAAGAATCGATGATATTTTTAAAATTTACAAACATGCCTTGAGCCGTCTCCGGACGGAAATAAACCGTGGCAGAAGAATCTTCAACGGCGCCGATCTGGGTCTTAAACATCATATTGAAAGATCTTTCTTCTGAAAGCTCACCGCCGCAATCTGGACATTTATCGACCTCAAGCTGGTCGGCTCTAAAACGATGATGGCATTTTACGCATTCCACCAATGGATCGGCAAAGCCGGCAACATGGCCGGAAGTTTCCCAAACTTTCGGATGCATCAAAAGCGCCGCATCGACTTCATACATATCGGTGCGGGATTCGACAAACTTCCTCCGCCAAGAAGCCTTTATATTATTTTTCAGCGCCACGCCCAAGGGGCCGTAATCCCAAGTGCCAGCCAGGCCGCCGTAAATCTCGGAACCCTGAAAAATAAAGCCTCGCCTTTTGCAGAGCGAATGTATCTTAACCATCAGATCTTCTTTGTTATTTTTATCTTTAGACATATTTTTTTAATTATTCTACTACCCTCTCATCATCCGACTTGAATGATGGATCGCTCGAAAATCTCGTATTCAAGGCATTTTTGACGCTTCGGAGCGAGGCATTGGTAAAATTATCGATAGCCGTCAAAGCAGTTTCGGAAAGCAGTTTCGGCACGCTGCCGATCTGCGAGACGGACGGCTGAAGCTCAACTTGAAAAGCGACTTCTTTTGCATCGCTTGAAAAGCCGGCGCCGGCCGGAACTCCGCCCAATTTCCAAACAACCTCTCTGGAATCGGCATTATACGAAATATCTTCGCTTGGCGGCGAAACTGTTCCGGCGTAGCGGATATAAAACGGCAAGCTGGCCCTAATTTCAGCAGACGAAACGCCATTGCCGTTATTGGCCACTGTCCAGACTATCGTATAAGTCGTCTTCTGCTCGGCTTTTGGCGGTATCGGACCGCTGTTTTGAATCGGCCCTGAATAATACAATGCCTTGGCGTCAATTTGCAAATTGGAATTGATGCGGATGATTTTTCTTTCAGAGTTATTTATTTCATTCGAAGCATTGCCCGCCGTAAGCTGGCTGGCCTTAATGCTGATCTCGGCATTTATCATCGGCTCAGCAATCGTCCGGCCAGAGTCGCCCAAAATTGAATTGCCGGAAAAGGAGAAAGATAGTGTGCCTGTTTCGCCCGGCTCGACAGAAGAAAATCGGCCTTCGGTATTTTTGTCGAAAGTTATCGTGTCGTCCAGAGAATTATAAAAGCCGGATATGACATTGATCGATCTCTTGTCCAGGGCATTGCCTGTAAGGCGAACCTTGATCTGCAAATCATCGACTCTGGTCGGCAGATTATTGACCCATCGGACCTGCGCGCTGATCGGTGAACCACCCGGCACAGCATACTCATCTTGATCCAAATTATTGATCAAAAGGCGCGCCTCGATAAAAGGCCTGGCGATCGAAATAGAATGAAGCATTGAATTATAGACAACACCCAAAGACGATTGATCCTTGGAATCTTTTTCTCCGACATAAAAATGAAAAGATTTTTCTTCCTGGTCTTGGCCGTAAATCGTGCCTTTGATTGAAATAGTTTTCTCGGCATTTTGAGCCAAGTCGCCGATATCCCAGACATTGTCCCCTTGCATCGGACTCGGCACGGAAGAAATAAATTTGAAGCCCGGAGGATAATCAGCTTTAAGCAGAATATTTTGCGATACTTTCAAACTGGTCGAAAGGATTTTTGCATTCAAAACAATATCCTGATTTGAGCTGATGCTTGAAGGGCCGTCGACCGAGAGCGAAAGCGGCGATGAGCTGATATTTACAGCATGCTTGGCGTCTTTGACAAAAATCGCATTCGAATCTTGAACTCGGTATTCCAGGCTAACCTTGATATCCTTGGTCGTGCCCTGCTCGCCGAACAAAACAACATTGATGTTTTGATTTACCGTTTTACCCGCAGAAATGCTGCCCAACGATTTTCGGATCCTGACATAGTCGCCGGTCGCCTCGCCGCTCGAACCTTTCGGATATTCGATCAGCAGATCTGAAAGCTCGAGCGCGGTGCTGTTTTTATTTACAATCTCGACTTGCAGAGACAATTCTTCTCCTCCGGCGACAAAGCTATTGCCCAGGACGCTTATGTCTATATTTTGAGGCGAGACGGTATTTGAGCCGGTGTAAAATTTAAATAAGAAAAATAAAACCGCAGAGGCGAAGAAAACAACTGAGAAGATAAAAAAGTTCTTTAAAAAAGTCGGCGGCAACTTGAATCGGCCGGCCTTATCGACGATCTTTTCCTTGGCCTTGGACCAGTCGGTCGGCACGCCATAAGAAACATTCCGCAAAGGATTTTGCTTCAATTTGCGCATCAGTTTTTCATTTCGGCTATACAGCCTTTTTCTGACCTCTTCGAGATGATTGACCTTTTCTTCCGATTCCAACATAAAAGTGATTATACCATAATAAAAATTGGCCGGAAAAAGAAAAAACCGCCGATAAATATGGCGGTTTTAATAACAGCTATTCAGGAGGTTTTATTTCAAACCACTCCTCTCTCAGAATTTTTTTATGGCGGTTAAAAAGCTGGCCGAAAGCAAAACAATGCTCTTGCTTAACTCCTTTGTTGTCCACAAATGAAACGATCAAATATTCATATTCGCGTTCCAGGTAAATAGAATCCACTTTTTTAACCAGCGAAAGCGCATTAGCCCTCAAAAGAGATTCCCAGGTGTTGGTGGCGCTACTGTAGTGTTCAATGTCATAAACCAAAATCTTGCCGTCCGAAGCAGCCTGCTCTATGGTTAAAATTTTGAATTTATAAAATTTGTTTTCGGTAGTGGAATGAAGATTAACTTCGGACGAATCGACGATAGCGCTTTTTTCATACTGGGCACTGCTCTCTGTAAATGTCAGAAAAGTGACAACAGCCGTGACAAATAGTAGTTTTTTCATGGTATTTGTTTTTTTAAATGAACTTTTTTACATTCGTAATCTATAATAATTTTATAGACATGTCAATGTTCTGTATCCATCCATAACCATATGATGTGTTTATTTAACATAACCTAAAGATGGCTTTCTTTCA
>CAZUZG010000024.1:0-4040 GCA_964624665.1 uncultured Candidatus Saccharibacteria bacterium
TACCGGAGTTTTCCCGTTGACTGGAGTGCCTCTGCCTTTTGTCAGCCAAGGCGGCACATCGCTCCTAGTAATGCTTGTCGCTACAGGTATCGTGCTGAATGTTTCGAGGTATCAAAATAAAAATTCATGAAAATAATACTTACAGGCGGCGGCACCGGCGGGCATTTTTATCCGCTGATTGCTGTCGCTAGGGAAATAAATAAAATAGTCGAAGCCGAGCATATCTTGAATGCCGAGATTTATTACTTGGCAGATCGTCCATACGACAAGCAGGCTCTTTCGGAGAATAATATTACTTTCAAACAAATTTCAGCCGGCAAGCTCAGGACATATTTTTCAATTCATAATTTTCTAGATGTTTTCAAGACTTTTTTTGGCGTGCTCAAGGCCATCTGGATTGTTTATAAAATTTATCCGGACGTTATTTTTTCAAAAGGCGGATATGTCGGTTTTCCAGTTTTGGCCGCTGCTCGGTTGCTGAAAATTCCGGTTGTAATTCACGAATCTGATTCTGTACCGGGGCGCATCAGTCTATGGTCCGGTAAATTTGCCCAAAATATCGCCGTATCTTATGAAGAAGCCGGACAATATTTTTCAAAAGAAAAAACAGCCTGGACCGGCCAGCCGATCAGGGAAGAGATTAAATCGACCGTCAAAGAAGGCACTTTTGAATATCTAAAATTAGATCCAGGAATTCCAGTCATTTTAATTTTGGGAGGTTCACAAGGCGCCGAACTTATAAACAATATAATTTTAGACATTTTGCCGGAACTTTTAGAAAAATACCAGGTTATACATCAAACTGGCGCCAGAAATATTGAAGAAGTTCAAATCAGGGCTGAAACTATTTTGAAAAATAATCCGAATGGAAATCGCTATCGGCCATTTCCATTTTTAAATACTTTGGCTCTTAAAATGTCCGCTGGTTCAGCCTCGCTGATTATTTCTCGAGCTGGCAGCATGATCTTTGAAATAGCTTCTTGGGGCGTTCCTTCGATTCTTATCCCGATTACAAACTCTCAAGGAGATCATCAGAGAAAAAACGCCTTCAATTATGTTCGCGCCGGCGGGGGTATTGTAATCGAGGAATCCAATCTGACCCCGCATCTCTTGATTGCCGAAGTAAACAAGCTTATGCTTGATGAAAAGAAAATGGGGGAAATATCTGCCAATGCTTTGCGATTTGCAAAATCTGACGCCGCTTTCAAAATTGCCAGGAATATCATCAATATAGGCCTATCTCACGAAAAGTGATAATATTAAATTATGAACGTAAATTTAAATGTGGTGACGCGTTTTGCGCCTAGTCCGACAGGATATTTGCATATTGGAGGCTATAGAACGGCTATTTTTTCCTATTTATTTGCAAAGCATAATGGTGGCAGATTTATTCTGCGGATTGAAGATACAGACAAGGAACGCAATAAAAAAGAATATGAAGACAACATATTGGAAAGCTTGGAATGGATCGGCCTTGAATATGATAATTTTTATCGCCAATCAGAAAATCTCGAGAGGCATAAAAAGGTTATACAAGAACTTATTAAAAACAACAAAGCTTATATTTCAAAAGAAGAGGCCAAGGATGGCAGCGGCATAATAAAAGAAATTGTCCGTTTTAGAAATCCAAATAAAGTCGTAGAAATATATGACCTGATTAAGGGAGTTGTCTTGATCGATACAACCGATTTGGGCGATTTTGTCATAGCGAGAAATATTGAAGACCCCCTTTTTCATTTGGCTGTAGTTATTGATGATTGGGATGAAGGAGTGACCCATGTTATTCGAGGGGAGGAGCACCTTTCAAATACTCCTAGGCAAATATTGATGATGGAGGCTCTTGGCGCTCCGATACCGACATATGCGCACCTTCCTCTTGTTCTCGGAGAAGACAAATTAAAGCTGTCCAAAAGGAAAGGCGCTTTGCCTTTGACAGCATACAGAGATCAGGGTTATCTGCCTGAGGCTATTTTGAATACGGCAGTTTTAATCGGCTGGAATCCGGGCGGAGATCAAGAAATATTCAGTAAAAAAGATCTGATAAAGCTTTTTGATCTGCCCAAGGTGAATAAGAGCAGCGCAATTTTCAATCCGATTAAATTAGATTGGATTAATAAAGAGCATATAAAATTATTGCCTGCAGAATCTCAAATAGAAAATATCAATAAATGGCTGACTCTTTCCGGAATTAAATTGGAAAATGAAATTCTAATTAAAATTACGCCGATTATTCTTGAGAGAATTTCTAAATGGGGCGATATAAAAAATATAGTTGAAATAGGGGAGTTTGATTATTTTTGGCAAAAGCCGATTTGCGTAAAATCAGAATTGATCTGGAGGTCTTTGCGAGATGATGCAAATGGCGCGAACCTAACGAAAGATTCGCTGGAAAAAATTGTTTCTCTGATTCAAAACATTAAAGAAACTGATTTCACCATGGACAATACCAAGACTGCAATATGGCCACTGGCTGAAGATCGCGGCAAGGGTGAAGTTTTATGGCCGATGCGCTTTGCCTTGTCAGGCAAGGAAAAATCTCCTGATCCTTTTGTTCTAGCTTCTGTTTTGGGTAAAGAAGAATCAATAGAAAGATTGAAGGTTGCGATCGCAGAGCTGACAAAATAAAATGCAAAATTTAAAAATAAGCAAAAAAATTCATATCTTGCCTATAATGCTGATATTGCTATTTTCTATTTTCTATTCAGCTAACGCTCAAAATGCTTCAGAATTAAAATCTAAAATTGAAGACCATAATGCCGAAATCAAAAAATTAGAACAAGAAATTGCTTCGTATAAAACACAGCTGACAGCGCTCGACAATCAGGCAAATACGCTAAGCGGTTCCATAAAAAAACTTGACCTTACAAAGCAAAAACTTCTCGCTGATATAAAACTCACTGAAAATAAAATTTCCGCCACAAATTTTACAATAAACAACTTATCTTCTGACATAGGCAATAAAGAGGCAAAAATAAACCAGGACAAATCTGTCATCGCCAAAGGTGTCATAGACATAGATCAATATGAAGCCAAATCACTTATACATATTCTGCTTTCAAAAGATAATTTAAGCGATGTGTGGAATGAAGTCGAATCGATAAAGGATCTGCAAGCCAGCCTTAAAGATCAAATAAGCGAGCTTAAATCAATCAAGTCTGATTTGGAGGATAATAAAAATGATGCTGAAAAAGCCAAGAATCATCTGGTTTCTCTGAAAGACGAGCTGGGAGATCAGAAGAAAATTAATGATCAAAATACAGCTGAAAAAAATCGCCTGCTTAAAGAAACAAAAAACAAAGAATCAAATTATAAAAAAATCCTTCAGGATAAAATTGCCCGCAAAGAAGCTTTCGAAAAAGAATTGCGCAGCTTTGAATCTCAGCTTAAATTCATTTTGGATCCAAGCAGCTTGCCTAAGACCGGCACAGGCTTGAGTTGGCCGCTTGATGATATTTTTATAACTCAGCTTTTTGGTTCGACGATCGACTCTAAACGGCTTTATACTTCCGGGTCTCATAACGGAGTCGATTTCAAGGCAAGCATCGGCACTCCGATTAAGGCCATGGCTGGCGGCACAATCATGGGCACCGGTGACACTGATCTGACCTGTCCGGGCGCTTCCTACGGCCGATGGGTTTTGATTAAGCATGACAACGGCCTGTCGAGCATTTATGCTCATTTGTCGCTGATTAAAGTCTCTCAAGGACAAACTATCTCTGCGGGACAGGTGATAGGGTACAGTGGCAGCACAGGCTATTCAACGGGTCCTCATTTGCATATCGGAGTCTACGCTGCCAGCGCTGTCAAAATCGCAAATTTGCCAAGTAAATCCTGCGGCGGGCGGACCTATACCATGCCTGTCGCGGCCACAAATGCCTATTTAGACCCGATGCTTTACCTGCCAAAAACCTAAAAAGCCTTATATTTCAATACCCAAAACTATTGACTTTATTTTGTATTCGTGATACGATGGAAATGAAGTTCTTCAAAAAACCAAACTTTATGAAAAGTCTAAACAAAACAAAGGAATCTTTTATTCC
>CAZUZG010000024.1:4140-9524 GCA_964624665.1 uncultured Candidatus Saccharibacteria bacterium
TCAAAAAACCAAACTTTATGAAAAGTCTAAACAAAACAAAGGAATCTTTTATTCCAGAAATTATTTTCTGCGAATTATGCATTGTAGCAATTGCAATAGCTGGCGGTGAGCAATTAAGAATACAGACAAATCTTAGCTCTGGAACAGCTATCGTTGATATGATTTTAATTGCAGCCACTCTAAATGTTATTGCTTTAATTGCTGTTTTAGCAGCAATGGCTGTTAAAACAATCCGAATAAAAAAGAAACCCGAAGAAGGTATTCTAATGGAAATGGATTTAAAAATCAGCATGAAGCCTGGGGTTGCGCAAAAAAAGTCACCTTGGTCAGATTCGTTCTTAAGGCATTACAAGAAAAGCATGAGCCCTAAAGAGCTTGTAAATTTTGGAGAAATAGAGGGGGAGAGTTAATTACTAAAGACTATCTGAAAAGATAGTCTTTTTTTTATTTATTCTAATGCCGTTGATACGCATTGACATATATAATAAAAAATGTTATTTTCTAATTCAGATTAACCAAAAACCATGTTCCATGAAAAAAATATTTATATTCACAGCAATGCTTTTTTTGTCTTGCTTGTTGAGCAACAGCCAGGGGCCAAAAATTTTTATTTTTAGACCTTATGATTTTTATCAAAACCAATGCATTGAAGAAAATGGTGGTTTATTGAACCAAACTTTGCACGAAAAGATATTAAAATCATTAAAAAAAGAAATTAGTTGTAAAAATTTTAAAGATATCACATCCCATGTTTTGCCGGGAAATGTATGTTTGTCCGATATTTTAGGCGAAATTAGGCCGAATCTTGAATATAGATATAGGTCCATTGAGCTGAATACTGCGCTTTTTCACATATCAAGGTATGTGGCTGAACAAATAAGCGGCATAGAGGGGAGCTTGAGTCAAAGTTTAAATATTTTTGTCGTAAATTGCCAAAAATCAACTTTTATTATAAATGTTCGTTGGCTGGATGATAAATGGATATTAAGCCCTTGGACATTGCATGATATTGATATGGTGATTATGCATGACAAAAATTATGAACTGAAACCAGGAGTTAAAATATTTTACATGTCTGATTAAAATTAAAAAAGTAAGCATGCGACAAAAGCCGTCCATATATAGAAATGGACGGCTTTTTTTATGCGCTTTATTCAAAGGCTTTATTTTAATTTTATGTAAGTATACCGCAAAGATATATTGTGCGACATGCTTATGTAATAAACCTATTATTCTCTAATAAAAAAGACCCCGGTTAAATGGGTCTTTTTAGTGGAAATTAATTTAGCTATTAATGCATTCGTTAAAAACTGAAACCTGTTTATTGTATTCATTTATAAGATTTTCGGTTTCTTTTGCCAGGGCGGTATATTCTTTGATTTCATTTCGATCGACAATGTAGGCCATGAGAGCTGACGCAACTCCCCTGTCAGCTAAATTTAATTTTTGACTGATTTGGGTTAATTGAGCCTTTTTGTCGTCGATTGTCTGTTTCAGGCCTAGATCGACCTCCTGACACTTTGCTAAAGGCTCTCCGAAGTGTTGAACAATGATCCAAGTTTCCTTTCCTTGAAATTCAGCTTTTTTTAAAGCGATGCCGGTTTCAGTATATCTTGAATTTAAAATATTAGAACGATGGGCTTGACTATCCATCCAAGCCTGAACCAATGCTTTGTTGTTTTTGAAATCGCCGTAGGCTAAATTTTCACCCATTATTATATAACTATAACCAACCCTTGCGCCTAAGTCGTTTATGATAATTTTATCCGGCGAAACATGGTCAAAGTATTCTTTATTGATCATGTCATTTAACTTAATTTCAGCTGATTGATTAAGCTTTTGATTGTATTTTAAATCAGAGAGATTTTCTTTCTCTCTTTCTAAGTTTATATATTTAATAACCGCTTCAGGGTTTAAGAATGACTCCTCTTTTGAATCCAAGAGATCAGTGCTTACTTTGACTGGAGTTTTGTAAACAGCTTCACTGTTTGAAACCATGGCGCCCAAAACTTTCATTGTATCTGTAGCCGCAGAAACATCGCTTGATTCCGGAACATTTTTTGAATGTATTAAACTGTAAATATCATCCTTAAAAAATAAGCCTGAAAATGCGACTGTTATGATCAATAAAAATCTAAATATTGTATGCATAATTGTCTGCCGATTATACTATATTAAAAATAAAAGTCAATAGATTAGATACCCTTCACGCAATCATTAAAATCAGCCACTTCTTGATTGTATTCTGCTATATCGTCTTTGGCTTGGGCCACTGTCGTGTTGTATTCCCCCACCAATTCATTGTAAGTTTTGATCTTATTTTTATACTCTTCATTTTGCTTGTTTTCGTATGCGTCAATTTCTGCTTTTAAATTATTAAGTTTTGTTGCCAAGATGTCGATTTGCTCTTTTTGCTTTTCAATCTGATTTTTAAGATTGTCGCTTATCGCAGGACAGGTCGACAAAGGGAGGCCGAAATGCTGGACAGCCAGCCATGTTTCTTTGCCGTCAAATAAACCGTTGCCTACGGCAACACCTATCTCGCTATATCTAGGATTTAAAATATTTGCGCGATGTCCCAGACTTGCCATCCAGGCCGAGATCAATTCTTGATTATTTGGAAAATCTCCCAATGCAAGATTTTCGCCTATGATTATATATTCATAACCGGCATTAGCTGAAAGTTCTGAAACGCCTTTTCCGTCTGGCGATATATGTTCAAAGTATTGTTTTTTAAACATATCATCAAGTTTCATCTTGGCTGACTGATTAAGCAAAGTATTTGTTTTTAAAGCTTTAATTCCAGCCTTGGATCTTTCACTATTGGTCAGATCAACAATATCGCCCATGCTCAAAGTGGAAGATTCTTGTTCGTTAATTGGAATGATTTTTGGAACTCTGAGCGGTCCGGGATTGAAAACCTTGACCTGGTTTGTCGTTATATTTTTCTCTTGAGTTAAAATCGGAGGCAATAAAGCTCCGGATATTCCTGATTTTGGCTTATTTAAAAATTCTGATTTTAATTGATTGATGAAAGTCGCCAGATCATGGCGGGCGAAAAATATCGATCCGGCAGCGAAGATTATAAGAATGATTCTAAAAAAAGTTTGCATGGAATCTGCTGATTTTAATTTAACAACTGCTTGATGCGGAATAGCCGGCCTTTTGAGCTTGCTCTTCCGTATCAAAATAAATTTTATTTTCCTCTTTTAGTGACTTAGCCGCCTCGCAATCAATGTCGTAATACTTCTTCCCTCTCTTGGAGGCGACAAACGAATGCGAACCTGAAATTTCGGCTGCCAGCGGCTCTTTTTTATCGCTCCTAATTCCAGCCTGCTGAGGTGTCTGCTCTCCCGCAGCTCCGGCCAAATTGGCATCATAGGTTATCTTGATCGGCTCTTTATTTTGGCTTATTTTAGACAAGCGACCCAGCCCAAAAGATCCGACTCCTACCAAAATAATTAGTAAAACCACATATAAATCCCGAGCTTCGGTGCTCGAGGCAAATGACTTGATTTTATTGACGATATAGCCTATACTCATACTATCTACCCATTATAAGATTAAAATTCGAAATTAGAAAGCAATATGGCACATAGAAAAGCGGGCGGAACCGCCTCCAACTTAAAAGACTCAAACCCTAAGTACCTCGGTACCAAGCTTTACGATGGCGAGATGGCAAAGGCTGGCTCTATCATCGTTAGACAGCGCGGCACAAGAATCATGCCTGGAACCAATGTCAGGGTCGGCAGAGATCACACTTTATTCGCCTCAACCGAAGGTGTCGTAAAATTCGGTACAAAAAGAAAGACCCACTTTGACGGCAAGACTATGGTCAAAAAGACCGCCAATGTTTTACCGGTAAAAAAGTAATCTGAGTTTACAAGCTCAAAAAAACACCTTTTTTAAAAAGGTGTTTTTTTGTATGTATAAAATAAAAAAGCCCGAGCATTGTACTCGGGCTTAGTTTTTAAAAATTAAAAGATTACTTATTAACTTCACTATTAGCTCTGTGTCTTCTGCGCACATCATGACAGCGGTCTAAACCAAGAGGTTTCCAAGAACAATGTTTATCACAAATCCCCTGGGCACATTTTTTTAAATTTCTTGATTCAAACCATTCTTGTTTTAATCCAACCTCTATCGCAAAAACAAGAGCCTTGTCGGTAATAGGCGACGGTGTAACATCCGGTTCTGTAAGGGTTCCATTATAAATGTTTTCAGCATCTTTATGGTAATGGATTTCCTCAGCTCCCTCTACGCTACTATCTTCTTGTCGAAGAATGTTCCAATCGCTCACCTGCACCTTTTTGGCTTGTTGATGATATACGCGTATTATTGCAACGATTTCCGAGAGATCCAATCCTAATTTCTTGTCAGAAAAAATCTGAAAGTTTCCACTTGTATTGCGCTGAATAATAATTCCAACCGATACTTGTTTTGCTTCACCTTTTGGATGATATTTCTTATATCGTAAATATTGAGACACGAGCTCATTATCCGATTTAATAAATGCATAAACAAATCTTTCGCCATTTGGAGCCGTAAATACATCACTGCCATATTCAGCCTTTCTAGCTTCCTCTTTTGCTAAGGTATGAAATAAAAGTTGTTTAAGCCATACTCCGCGAACAAGAACTTTTAAATTTTCATATACTCGCGTTTCAGTGTATCTTTTGTCTAAACCATATGCCAGGTGCACAGTTTTTATCATAGATGCAAGCATAAAAAGACTCGGATTAACAAAGTTTTCATTTTTAATCCATTCAAAGCTATCGCCATTCTTGTCGGTATAATCGGCATAGTTTAACAATGGTTGCCATTCAACCCTGCCGTCAATTCTAAGATATTCGGCAACCAAGCGTGCTACGCATTTTCCATCCTTTCTTTTATCCCCCACGGTTCTGTGGTCGTTAAAAATGTTGTTTTTACAGCGACCAAGAATAACATAACCTTTCTCAGCCCATTCAATTGCGTCCATTTCACTTAATTCCTTTTCGGTTTTAAAAATGGTTTCTGCCTTACTGGCACCCCTGAAGAATCTTTCTCCTTCTGGAGTTTCTGTAAGCATTAAGTCAGCTAAAATTTCATCAAGATGAGCTCTGTGATGAGTAATGATTGTGTGAAAATTGTTACTCAAGGTGTGAAATTTAACCACCTTTTTTTCTGTGTTTGCAGGTTGGGTTTTCATTGCGTAGGAGTTTTTGATTTGCTGTCAGTTATTCATCGGCCGTCAGCTTCGCCTTTTTTGAAGTAATCTTTTTAATTTACAAAGAACGATTATTGCTTTTGATCGTAGCATATATTTAATAAAAAGTCAATATTAAACCCTTAAAATAAAGCCCTGTCGCACAAGCTCCTTTGTTGGACACCCTACTGCAAGA
>CAZUZG010000025.1:0-8742 GCA_964624665.1 uncultured Candidatus Saccharibacteria bacterium
ACACTTTTGATTTTTGGTTTGTTATTCAATATAAGCCAGACATTTGCCCAATTTAAGATTGAGCCGTCTACTGATCCTGTTAAATACTATTCTGAAAAATTTTCTGATTTGGCAAAAAAATATCCGATGTATTATCTGGTTTATAATACTGATACTAGTCACAGTGGAGCATATATAACTTTTTTATCCTCCCCGGATCAAATTGAAGAAAAGCTTGATCAAGGATCAGCTGATTTTTTTATTAGAGATGATGGAAAAAAAGTAACAGCACGCGTGCAGAATATGCAAGATGGTCGCATTGTTACGATTGTTACTACAGATTCCTCAAATTTTTTTATTGTCGATGTTTATTATTGGAATGATTTAGAATATGATTCTAGTAAAGTCTTTCATTGCTTAGTTAATAAATATGGTAAAGTTGACCCAAGTTTTTCTTGTTCAGGGTGCATTGATCAAGAAAAGATGAAAAAACAAGATGAAGAAATCGAGCGTGAAGCGAAAGTCACGGGAGAACATCTTTTTGGGGTATGGCTCTATAAATCAGAGAAATACTATCACTATCAAAAAATGGTTGACGAACTAATAGCAGTTTTCAAAAAACAGTAATTTTAAAAGTCGATCTAAAAAATCGGCTTTTTATTTTTATATACTCTGTCTTATTTCACCCATTTCTTCTTTTATAAGTCCCTTGATTTCCATGATCGAGAGCATGGCATTGGCTTCTGGTGTTGGCATGTCGAGTTCGCGGATGAGTTCGTCTCGAGAGAGCGGTTCTTTTAATAGGTCTAAAATTTTCTTTTCCTCCGGCGAGCAATCTTCAAATAATTTGGCTTGCTTGTCGGCTTCATCTTTAACTTCAAAACCCAGGGCTTCTAAAAGATCTTTGACGGAAGTGATCGGCGTCGCGCCTTCTCGAATTAGGCGATTGGTGCCTTTGGAATTCAGCGAATTGATCGAGCCAGGAATCGCCAAGACATCTCGATTGTAATCCGTTGCCAGTCTTGCTGTGATGAGTGTGCCGGACTTTTCCGCGGCTTCTATTATGAGTACGGCTTTAGACATGCCGACCATCAATCTATTTCGCATCGGAAAACCCCATTGAGTCGCGACAAAATCCGGTTCGAATTCAGAAATGAGACAGCCGCCGGATTCGACGATTTCTCGCGATAGATTTATATTTGTTTTCGGATAAAGGACTTTTTCTTCCAAGCCGGAACCAGGGAAAGAGATTGTTCGGAGTCCATTTTTCAGCGCGGTTTTATGGGCGATCGTATCTATGCCCATGGCGAGTCCGGAAACGATAGTGATCGGAAAGCCGGAAAGCCCCGCGAATAATTTTTCGCAGACATCTTTGCCGTAAGAAGTGCAGCCTCTCGAACCGACGACAGAAAGAAAGATGGAATTTTCTTCCGGCAGTTCGCCTCGGATATATAGAGTTTTTGGCGGCTGGGGAATTTCAAGAAGCGATTTTGGAAACTCTTCAAGTTTTAATTTCCTGATTTTCATATTTTGTATATTTTATCATTATTTGTATAATGTATCCATTATGTTGGACATCAAATTCATCAAAGAGAATGCCGATCTTCTGAAAGCGGCCGTGCAAAAGAAACATGTTAATTTCAATGTCGATGAGCTTTTGGAGGCGGAAAAAAACAGGACTGAAGAATTGCAATTAGTCGAGAGCTTGAGGGCCGAGCAAAATGTGATCAGCGATAAAATTGCCACGACTGCGGATTCGGCTGTTCGACAATCTTTGATCGAAGACATGCGCATTTTCAAAGAACATCTCAAAGAAAAAGAAGACAAGTTGCGCGAGACGATGAAAATCTGGCAAGGTCTTATGCTTCAAGTGCCGAATATTCCGGACATGTCCGTACCGGAAGGCGAGAGCGATGAATCGAATCTTGAGATCAAGAAATGGGGTGAAGCTCCGAAATTTGATTTTCAGCCGAAAGATCATATCGAGCTTATGGAGGGTTTGGATTTGGTCGATTTTGAAAGAGGCACAAAGGTTTCAGGTTTTCGCGGATATTTTTTGAAAAATGAAGGCGCGAGAATTGAAATGGCTATTTGGCAATATGCGATAGATTTTTTACTAGCTCGCGGATACAAATTTATGATCGCGCCGTCGCTCGTGCGCCGAGAGCCTTTGGTGGGCACAGGCATGTTGCCGCAAAGCGAAGAAGATTTGTATAAAGTCGGTCAGGCGGAATATCTAGCCGGCACGGCGGAAGTGCCGATAATGGGCTATTATATGGATGAGATTTTGCCGAAAGAACAATTACCGCAAAAGATTTTAGCTTTCTCTCCCTGTTTCAGGGCTGAAGCCGGCAAGCATGGCAAAGATGTCAAAGGTTTGATTCGCGTGCATGAATTTTTCAAAATGGAACAAGTCATTCTTTGTGAAGCTTCGCACGAAGAGAGCGTCAGATTTCATGAAGAAGTGACAAAAAATTCTGAAGAATTCGTGCAATCTCTCGGCTTGCATTACAGAGTTGTTTTGAACTGCGGCGGCGACCTCGGTCTCGGCCAGGTTAAAAAATACGACATCGAAGTCTGGGTGCCGTCGCAAGAGAAATACCGGGAAACTCATTCCGCTTCTTATTTCCATGATTTCCAGACCAGAAGATTGAATATCAGGTATAGAGATGAGGCAGACCTGCCTGCGCAGGCAGGAAAAATGCGTTATGCGCATTCCTTGAACAATACCCTGGTCGCTACTCCGCGCATGATCGCTTGTATTATAGAAAACTATCAGCAGGCTGACGGCTCTATTAAGATTCCTGAAGTCTTGAGAAAATACATAGGCCAAGATGCAATTAAAAAATAATCAGATTAGGCAAAAAAGGCGTACGATTTTTTATCGTAAGCTTTTTTTTATTTTTATCAGTCTGCTGATTATTGTCGCAGGCTTGTCTTTTTTATCAAGATATGAAAAGTTGACGGTTCAAAACGTTCAAATTCATGGCAATAAAATAATCGACACTGCGCTTTTGGAGGATTTGGCAAGGAAAGATTTGGCCGGCAATAAATTATTTTTATTCGCCAGAAGAAATAGCTTTATCTATCCCAAGGAAAAAATCAAGAAAGATCTTTTGGATAATTTCAAAAGGATTTCAAAAGTCGATCTTAAGATTTTAGATTTGAATACTTTGGATATTTCTTTGGTTGAACGGGAGGGCAAATATCTCTGGTGCAAAGAAATCGACGCCAATTCAAAAGAGCCGAAATGTTATTTTTTGGATGACGCAGGTTATATTTTTGACGAGGCGCCGTTTTTCTCCGGCTCAGCTTATTTCAAATTTTACGGGCCGGAATCGATAAAACAAATGAATGATCCGATCAGTCAAAATTTATTGCCTGCCGATGAATTTTTGCGATTAATTAGTTTTTACGAGGCGATTTCTAAAAGCGAAGTCTTGCCTAAGCCAATTGCTCTCCTGATCAGAGAAAACAACGAATATGAATTTATATTTGCCGGCGAAGATGAAGTCATGGCGCCTAAAATAATATTCAAAAAAGAAAATAATTTTGAGAAAATTTTTGCCAATCTAAATTCAGCCATTCTGACAGATCCGCTAAAGAGCCAGCTTAAAAATATTTCCAATTTAGAATACATCGATTTGCGTTTTAATGATAAGGTGTATTTCAAGTTTAAATGAATAATTTTTGGAAAAAATTAAATAAGCCTTTTTTCTGTTTGGCGCCGATGGCCGATGTGACCGATGCGGCTTTTCGCCGAATCATTGCTAAATATAGCGGAGATGCCAGTCCGAATGGTTTTCAGACCGGGCGGGTGTTTTGGACTGAATTTGTTTCGGCCGATGGCCTGGCGAGCCAAGGGCGGGAAATTTTATTGAATGATTTGAAATATACCGAGGCTGAAAGGCCGATCGTGGCTCAGCTCTTTGGCGCCAATCCGGAAAAGATGGAAATCGCCGCCAGACTCGTGCAAGAGCTTGGCTTTGACGGACTCGATATAAATATGGGCTGTCCGGATAAGACGATTGAAAAACAGGGTGCCGGCGCCGCAATGATGAAAAATCCGGAGCTGGCCCGCGAGATTATTCGCGCCGCCAAAAGAGGCGCGCCGGATTTGCCGATTTCCGTAAAAACTCGCTTGGGTTTTAATAAGGTCGAGATCGAGACTTGGCTGCCGGAATTATTGAAAGAAGATCTGGCGGCTTTGACTGTGCATCTTCGCACTCGAAAAGAAATGTCTAAAGCCGCGGCGCATTGGGATATGATGCCGAGGGTTTTGGAAATCGTCCGGGCTTCCGGCAAGGATACTTTGGTCATCGGCAATGGCGATGTTTTGGATTTAAATGACGCAAAAGATAAAATTGAAAAATATGGCTGTGATGGCGTGATGCTCGGTCGGGCAATTTTTGGCAATCCGTGGTTGTTCGCCAAAAGAGAAATTTTTTGGTCCTCGCCCACGCCAAAGCGGGACAAGGAAGAAGGTCAGCCAGACGCAAAAAATTTCTCTTTTAGCTCCATTCAAGATAAATTGGATGTTATGATCGAGCATACAAAGCTCTTTGAAGAGCTTTTGGGCGAGGTCAAAAATTTCGCCATTATGAAGAAACATTACAAGGCTTATGTAAATGGTTTTGACGGCGCCAAAGAACTCAGGATGAAGCTGATGGATGCCAAAGACGCCGCCGAAGTAGGAAAAATCACCGAAGATTTTTTAGCTCATTTTTGATATACTAGCCTTATGCAAGATACTGCTTTATATAGAAAATATCGCCCGAGCAATTTCAAAGAGGTCCTAGGGCAGGACCATGTCGTCGATGTTTTGAAGGGCGCCGTCAAGGCTGGCAATATTGCTCATGCTTATATTTTTGCCGGCTCCCGCGGCACAGGCAAGACTTCCGTCGCTCGGATTTTGGCCCGAGAAATCGGCTCGAGCGAGAATGATATTTATGAAATCGACGCCGCTTCAAACAGGGGGATAGATGACATCAGAGAATTGAGGGAGTCGGTCCGCACTTTGCCATTTGATTCCAAATACAAAGTCTATATTATCGATGAAGTCCACATGTTGACCAAAGAAGCTTTCAATGCTCTTTTGAAAACATTGGAAGAGCCGCCGAAAAGGGTTATTTTTATTTTAGCGACGACTGAATTGGGCAAATTGCCGGAGACGATAGTTTCTCGCTGTCAGACTTTTACTTTCCATAAACCGACAGAAAATATCCTCGTAAAATTAGTCTTGGATGTTTCAAAAAAAGAGGGATTTGAATTAGACAATGCCGGGGCGGAATTGATCGCTCTTTTGGGCGACGGTTCTTATCGCGACACCTTGGGCATTGTTCAGAAAATAACCAGTTTTTCAAAAGATAAAAAAATCGACCGCGAGGAGATCGAAAGGGTGACCGGCGCGCCGAGCAAGATATTGGTCAATCGTTTTATCGAGGCAATAGTCGAAGAAGATATCAAGAAAGGATTTGAAGCGATCAGGCAGACGGCTTTGCAAAATATCGACCTGAAAATTTATCTCAAGCTTATTTTGCAAAAATTGCGCTTTGCTCTTTTTTTGCGATTTGCACCGGATATGAAAGAAGAAATAGAAGAGGAAATGACATCAGAAGATATGGACTTTCTAAAAGATATATTAAAGAAAGATAAGGGCATGATCAATTCAAAAACTTTGGTCGCTCTTCTGGAAGCTTATCAAAATTTAGACGGTGCTTTTATAAAACAACTGCCTTTGGAAATCGGCCTGATTAAAATCTTGTCCGCCGAAAATAAGGCAAAATAAAAACCCCTTCGCTTTTTGCGAGGGGGTTTAGCTTTAAAAACTAATTTCTCCATTCATTCGTGCTTCGGTATTTCCAGGCCAAGATTGAAAAAATTGCGTATATTGCCAGATTTCCGATCATTGTCCAATAGATTTCTTTTGACAGTACTTTTACAAATATTATATTGCAAACCAAGGCTGTGAACATTGGAAATCTGATGTCCCAGACAGTCATTTCCTTGAGATCTCTCGATCTCAGCGAACAAGAAGAAATAATCCCCATAAATGTCGAGGCGATTATGATCGGCCATTGAGTCAATGAATAAACGAGAATCAAGATAATCGGATAGGGAATCGGTTCGCTTTTTAAGAACTCCTTTCCTAAATTGATCATTGTTATCATGTTTGAAGAAAGCTGTGAATATGCAAAATATTCGAGCATGTAAAGTGCGGCAAATAGCGCTGACCAACGAATAAGCGTATTTTTCATGGTTCCTGGTTTTTTAGGGGACGGTTAGTATTTTTAGAATTCTGATTAGAATATTACTGAAAAATTGCCTTTTTGTCAAATTTTATTTTCTGAAAGACGGCTTTTAGTTTGAGATAGATTATTTTTGAATTTAATATAAAAAGCACCTTTGTTTGTTTCAAAGGTGCTTTGCGTTTAAGTTAAGCCCTGTGATGTTGTTTTAATGCCTTATGCTCTTAGAGTATAGTTTTTTGTTATTTCTCCTGTGTTAAATCTTCCCAAAGATTAAAAATATTCTTCTCTTGTTTCCATAGCTCTGTAATTTTTTCTCTGAGTTCTTTATGTTGAGGATAACCATTGTCTTGCACACCTTCAGGTAGTAAATCTTTACATTCCAAATTTAATAAAACAGTCAAAGCTTCTTTTAGATCATTGTATTTATGTCTTCCAAGTTTTTCCAATTGCATAGCGCCAAGACCATGCCAAGTGTAAAAGTGCCATAACTCATGCATGGTTGTTTTGGTGACTGAAGATTGATCAGACATAGATACAAAGAATGAATTATTTTCTATATCATAAGGACATCTATTATTTATGGTTAGGTATGCTGTAATCCCTTTAGGGAGAGAGACTCCGAATATTTTTTCTGCTCTTTTTTGATATTCATACGATATTTTATCCCATTCCTTTTGATATTCAACCATATATTCTTGAACATCGATATTGTTCTCAGAGATATACTTTTCAATAAAAGCAGAGGTGTTCTCAGGCGTTGGATTTTCTCCAAAAGTTTCAGTAAGTTTCTCATACACCTTAGTGGGTAGTTTAGAATTATTAGAGCCCTTACCTTTATTTAGAAGACACCAGATATCTTTTTCTTTATTGTATTCAAAAATAACTTTCATTGCTGGGGAACAGGGACTCGAACCCCAATTAACGGCTTCAAAGGCCGCTGTCCTACCATTAGACGATTCCCCAATACATGAATAAATTTACAACAAAAATAATTAAAATACAAATAAAAAAGCCCCGATTTTTCGGGGCCCTGATCCAACCTAAACTTCCATGCCAAAAGTTAAATTTTTTGAATATACAAGCGCCTCCAGTTCGATCAATCTTTTTTTGCCAAAATTCCTGAATTTCAGATATACATCTTTTTTTAGCCTTACGACATCACGCAAGGTCTCTATGTCTCCGGCGTCAAAACAATTGCGAAGGCGAGAGCTGATATCCAAGTCGCGAATGCGAGTATCAAGGATTTTGTCGAGCTCTATCTTTTTCTTCGCTTCTTCCGACAAATCGGATATTTTTATTTGAGGATTGATTTTCAGGATCTTTTCCTCAAGTATGCGGTTTTTGACTTCAAGCATTTTTATGCGTTCTTCAAGTTCGATCTTATTTTTCTCATATGATTTGATCGGGTGTGGCTTGTCGAATATTTCCAAAAGCCTGTGTTCAAATAGGCGCAATCCTTGGAAGAATACACGACTGACACGCTTTTGCATCATGCCGTATTTTTCACCAATTTCTCTTCTCATTTTCAATGAATTTCCTTTTTCTAAAACTTCACGAAACACATTAAAATGATCAGCTGAGCCTCCGTGTTCTGTGTAAATTTTTTCAAAGTTGTGAGCTTCAATAATATTATTGATAATCTTCCTGTCCAATTTAATGGTATAAATGTTTTCCTTTTCCATGGTGTTTGTATTTTAAAAGAAGTTTGACTTAAATTTATTTGCCTAGAACAATATCATGAAATTATTGACAGGTCAATAATTTATTGCTAATCTGGCAGACAGACAATAAACAGAGTTCTAATGCAATCAAATACTGGAAAAAATGAAAAAGAATATAAAACGGAGCTTGTTTTTAGATTTCGACGGCCTCCAATTCGATACCTTGCCGGCGCAAACGGCTTATCTGAATAAAAAGTATGGAATAAAAACATCAGAAGACGACTATATAACCAATTTATCTTTGGAAGAAGTTGTAAATAAATATTTGGCAAAATTGGGCCGCAGGCAAATGAAACGAGATGATGTATACAGGGATTTAGGAAAAGAATTTCTTGCTTCTATTGAACTGCACAAAGGCGTATTGCCGATGAAAGATATGCGCGAGATTGTGCCGCTGCTTGCCAAGAAATACATGCTTTGGACCGTGACCGCAAGGCAGAAAATCGGCATCAAAACAATTCGATATCTATTGAATGAACATATACCGGGCTGCATGAGCGGCATACATTGCGTTTCAGAACAGATGGAAGACGGAAAATTTAAAGAAGTTTCAAAGAAAAATTTTATAAATGGCGTGCATGGCGAGAAATGGGCATTTATCGATGATTCTTTAAGCGAAGTTTTAGAAACCAAGGACTCAATAGATTCATTTCTATTTGACCCGTACGGATTTAGCGGAAATTTCACGAATTTAGAAGTAGTGAAAAGCTGGGATCAGATTGGGGAAATTTTTCTTTAGATTTTTAATTTAGTACATTATCGGCATTGTTTTCGAACAATGCCGATTTTTC
>CAZUZG010000026.1:0-4031 GCA_964624665.1 uncultured Candidatus Saccharibacteria bacterium
ATGCAAAACAGAACTTATATTAAAGATTTAAAGGAAAATATTGGAAAAGAGGTTGTTGTTTCCGGCTGGGTAGATGTAAGAAGAGACCAGGGAAAAATGATCTTTATGGATTTGAGAGACATGACTGGACTTGTCCAATGCGTGGCTTTGCCGAATCATCCTGAAGCGATAACTGTTGCAAATGAAGTTCGTCCAGAATGGGTTTTAAAAGTAGTTGGAATGGTCAATGCTCGTCCGGCTAAAAATATCAAAGAAGGAGTTTTGAACGGCGAGCTCGAGCTCGAAATTTTAAGCATTGAAGTTTTAAACAAGGCCGAAACTCCAAATTTTGATGTAACTTCTGAAGGTTATGAAATAGGCGAGGAGCATCGTTTGAAATATAGGTATTTAGATCTACGCCGATCTAGGGTGCAGAAAAATATTCGAGCTCGTCACAATGTCGCTAAATTGGTCCGAGATCTTTTGGATAAAGAAGGCTTTATCGAAGTCGAAACTCCGATCCTCACAAAGTCGACCCCCGAGGGCGCTCGCGATTATGTCGTGCCGTCTCGTTTGGAAAAAGGCCATTTCTACGCTTTGCCTCAATCGCCTCAGCAATACAAACAGCTCCTAATGGCTGGAGGCATAGAAAAATATTTCCAAGTCGCCAAGTGTATGCGTGACGAAGATTCCCGCGGTGATCGCCAGCCGGAATTTACTCAGATCGACATGGAGATGAGTTTTGTCGAAATGGAAGATGTCATGGCTTTGAATGAAAAGCTATTGATCGAAATAGTAAAAAATATTTATCCGCAGAAAAAAATCCAAGCTATTCCTTTTCCGCGTATTAGCTATAAAGACGCTATGGAAAAATACGGCAATGACCGCCCAGACATTCGTGAAGATAAAAATGATCCAAATCTTCTGGCTTTCTGCTGGGTTGTAGATTTTCCTTTCTTCGAAAAGACTGACAAATCCGACAATCCCGACACAATGGGTCAGTGGACATTTACACATAATCCTTTTTCAAGGCCGATTCCTGAACACATGGGCAATTTGATGAATAAGGAAAATATCGGTGATATTTTGACGACTCAATACGACATAGTTCTAAACGGCTACGAGATAGGCGGCGGAAGTATTAGAAATCACGATCCGGAAGCTTTGCAAAAAGTTTTTGAAATCATCGGCCATGAAGCAGAGAATATCCAAAAGAACTTCGGTCATATGTTGCACGCCTTGGCTTCCGGCACCCCGCCGCACGGCGGAATCGCTTGGGGTTTTGATCGTCTTATGATGCTTTTGCAAGGCGAGCCGAATATCCGAGAAGTTATCGCTTTTCCAAAAAACGGCGAAGGGCGTGACTTGATGATGGAATCGCCTTCAGATATTCCGGAAAAGCATTTGAAAGAATTAGGCTTGATGACTGTAAAAATAGAGAAAAAATAAAAATAAATGAATGTTGTTTTAACCAGCGAAGAAATAAGGTATCAAGTCAAAACACCTGTCTTTGAAGGTCCTTTCGATGTATTGCTTCGGCTGATCGAAGAAAGAAAGCTCTTTATCAATGAAATTTCTCTAGCTCAAGTAACCGATGATTATATTCACTACATCAAGTCTTTGGAAGCTGAAGGCGATGCCAGCATGTCTGAGATTACAAGCTTTATCACGATCGCCGCTACGCTGATTTTGATTAAATCCAAATCGCTTTTGCCGAATATCGATCTGACGACCGAGGAAACGACTCAGATCAGCGATCTAGAAGAGCGTTTGCGGCTGTATCAGATATTCAAAAATGCTTCTGTTTTGATTAAAAATGATTTTGGCAAAAGGATTATTTTCAATCGAGGCGATACAAATCAAAATGATCCGATCTTTACGCCTGATCCTATGATTTCTATCGCCGAAATGCTTTCTTCTGTCAGGGAAGTTGTGCAAAATCTGCCAAAGAAAGAATTTCTGCCGGAAGTTTCTATTAGAAAAGTCATCAGCATAGAAGAAATGATCGGCAGCCTGATCGATCGAGTTGAAAAGAATATGAGATTCAGCTTTTCTGAATTTTCCAAAAGTGGCAATCCTCGAGAGCAGAAAGAGCAAAAAGTTTTTGTCATTGTCGGATTTCTAGCTATGCTTGAACTCGTCAGAGAGGGGACGATCGCCGTCATGCAAGAAAATAATTTTCAAGATATTCAAATCGAAAAAACTATATGAATGAAATAAATTTGGATCAAAAAATAGAAGCAGTGCTTTTTTTGACAGGCGAACCAATGAGTCTTAAAAAATTGAGCGTTCTTTTGGATTCCTCAAAAGAGGAAGTTTTGGAGGCGATCAAAATGCTCGATGATAAATTAAAACATCGAGGACTTTGCCTTGTCTATAAAGATGAAGAAATTATGTTGGGCACAAAGCCGGAATTAAGCTCTCTTTTGGAAAGATTCCGAAAAGAAGATTTGAATAAAGAATTATCTAAAGCAAGCTTTGAAACTTTGTCCATCATTCTTTACAAGCGCGGCGCGACCAGGAGCGAGATCGATTATGTCAGGGGAGTAAATTCCAGCTTTATTTTGAGGAATTTGCTCATTCGCGGACTGATCGAAAAGATCACTCACCCGAGGGATACTAGAAAATATTTTTATAAGCCCACTTTTGAATTATTGAATTATTTGGGCGTTTCATTTATTGAAGAATTGCCGGAATACGCTGAAATCGGAGCGACTTTAAGCGGCAAGATCGCTGAAATGCAGTCTGAAGAAAGCAGTTTAAACTAACATGACCAGGAAAGAAAAAGGCTTAATCTTAATATTGGTCATTGTTGGCGTTTTTGCTTTTTCTTATTTTAAAAGTTTGACAACCAGAGAAGAGATTGAAAACAAAATAGCAGCCAAGGAAGCTGAATTGCAAACCATTAAAATAAATTCTTTCGCCAATTTAAATCTTTTAGCCAGGAGCGCGATCGTTTATGATTTGAATAAAAATGAAATGATTTTCGGTTTTCACGAAAATATGCAGCTGCCGATCGCTTCTATTACTAAAATCATGACAGCTCTGTCTGCTTTGAATCAAATGCCTGAGACGACCATTGTCACGGTAGGCCAAAATGCAATCAAGGAGGATGGCGATAACGGCCTTCGTGTTGGTGAAAAATGGCCCCTTAGTGATTTGCTGAAATTCATGCTAGTCGGTTCTTCAAACGATGCGGCTGCAGCCATCGCTTCAGCCAAAGAAAATAAGGTCGATTTTTTGGAAAATATGAATAAATTTGCCAAAGATCTCAATCTTTCAAAAACTTCATTTTTAAATGAAACAGGATTAGATTTGAGCGTCGATCAATCCGGAGCTTTGAGCTCTGCTCGCGATATTGCAAATTTGGCCGGCTATTTTTATGCGAAATATCCGGATATTTTTAAATCGACTGGAAGTCCAGAATTTAAGGTAAAATCAGAATCAGGATTAAATCACCTTATTGGCAATACCGATATTTTAGTCAGCAGGATTCCGGAGATATTGGCCTCAAAGACCGGTTATACCGATCTGGCCGGCGGAAATTTAGTTTTAATTATAAAGATTAAACCGGATCAGACGGAAACTGAACGGCTGTTTTCTCTTGTCGTTTTAGGTTCAACCATTGATGGCCGTTTTGGCGACATGGAAAAGCTTATTTCGGGAACTACCGAATACGCCGAGGCTATGGTAAATTATGGAAGCGTCGCGCTTTAATAGACGATTGCGCGACATGATTTCGACAAAATCACATGGAAAAAATACTCTATAAAATAAAAAAACTTTTGCCCTCAAATTTGATCGACAAAATCAGGCCAGTTTACCATTTTACTTTATCTTTTCTTGGCGCCTTGATTTACAGATTTCCGTCTAAAAAAATAAATGTCGTGGCGATAACAGGCACAAAGGGCAAAACCAGCACCGTCGAAATAGTTTCAGCTATCTTGGAAGAAGCCGGTTATAAGATCGCTTTGGCTTCGACTCTTCGCTTTAAAATCGGCCCGGAATCAAAAAATAATTTATTTAAAATGACCATGCCGGGGCGTTTTTTC
>CAZUZG010000026.1:4131-8251 GCA_964624665.1 uncultured Candidatus Saccharibacteria bacterium
CGGCCCGGAATCAAAAAATAATTTATTTAAAATGACCATGCCGGGGCGTTTTTTCTTGCAGAAATTCTTGAGCCAAGCGGTAAAAGAAAAGTGTGATTATGCGGTGATCGAAATGACCTCCGAAGGCGCCAAGCAATTCAGACATAAATTCATCGATCTAAATGCTCTTATTTTTACCAATTTGTCGCCGGAACACATAGAATCGCACGGCTCTTATGAAAAATACGCCGAGGCTAAAATGAAAATCGCCGAGGCTCTTGAGAAATCAGAAAAGAAAAATAAAATAATAATTGCAAATACCGATGATCCGGTCGGAGGGAAATTTTTAAATATCAATGTTTCCGAAAGACACCCTTTTTCGTTAAAAGACGCTGAGCCATATGAGCTTCAGGTTGACGGCTTAGAAATGACTTTCGTCGGAGAAAAAATAAAATCTTTCCTTTCCGGTAAATTTAATATTTATAATATTTTATCTGCGGCGACTTATGCTAAAGCGATTGGTGTTGATGCTCTGAAAATAAAAAATGCCATAGAAAAATTCAAGGGCATTCGAGGCAGAGTCGAAAAAGTCGAAGCTGGGCAAGATTTTAGTGTAATTGTCGATTATGCCCATACGCCGGATTCTTTAGAAAAGCTTTACGAAGTCTTTCAAAACCAAAAGAGGATTTGTGTCTTGGGCAATACTGGCGGTGGCAGAGATAAATGGAAAAGGTCTGAAATGGCGCGAATTGCCGAAGAGAATTGCGATGAGATTATTTTGACCAATGAAGATCCATATGACGACGATCCGAAGGAAATTGTCGAAGAAATGGCAAAAGTCATCAAAGAAACACCAGTCGATATTATTATGGATAGAAGGGAAGCCATCCATGAAGCGATATCTCGAGCTTCGATCGGTGACGCAGTCCTCATTACCGGCAAAGGTACCGATCCTTATATCATGGGTCCAAATGGTTCAAAAATCCCTTGGGACGATGCGACTGTCGTTAGAGAAGAATTAAATAAAATAACATCGCGAATTAAATAAATTTATGGCAATCGAAATCTTAAATAAAAAAAATTATTTGGAAAATTTAGCTTCTTACGAAGGTTCTCAATCTTTTCGCCATGTTTATGCCAAGCTAAACGGCGAGGAAAAAGATTTGACCGAAGACGGCAATTTATCCTGCGCTTTTTTTGTCAGCTGTTATCTTTTGCGTTTCACTTCAAAATCTTTAAATTTTAAACTATTAGATGAAATTCATCTGACCGTCCCTTCGACTGTCCGCGATCTGAAAAACTGCGGCTGGTATGAAATTAAAGAATTAAAACCGGGAGCAATTACCATATGGTCAAAAAGCGAGAGGACCGAACATCCGCATATCGGCTTTTATTTGGGTGACGATAAATTTATTTCAAATAATGATGTCAAAAAAGAAATCATCATCAGTGATGAAAAAGAAAGAGTTATCGATTTTATTTTATGGCATGATTTTTTAAATGATTATGAAGGCTAAATACGATCTGCCATTTGTTTTGCAATATGATTTGGATATAGACAAACACTGGCAAGACCGAGCTTGTGGTATTGCCAGTGTTTTGATGGTGATAGAATTTTATTTAAATAAAAAGATTGATTCGAAAGAATTGTTTGATTGTGCGATGAGTATCGGCGCTTACTTGGAAGGTATTGGCTTTAAACACAAAGAGCTTGCGAAAACAGCCGAAAATTACGGCTTGTCCGGCGAGAATTTTGACTGGGCCAAAATGGATCAAAATGAAGCCTTTGATAAACTCACAGACTTTTTAAAGGAAGGTCCGATTATCGTTTCGATTTATTCTAAATTTGATCCGGAAAATAAAGGCGGGCATTTGATAGTGCTGACCGGTTTTGACGAGGAAAGTATTTTTTACAATGATCCGCAATTTGGAGCGGATAAGTCTATTTCGACTAAGGATTTTCTAAAAGGTTGGAAGCAGAGGATTATAGCTATAACGAAAAAGATAGCAGGTTTTTAATTTTTGCAAAATAAGGTTAAAATGGGAGGTAATGAGCATCGATGTATTTAAAATCTTTTTTCCTTCAGCGATATCTTTTATTATCGGTATTTTGATTACTCCGGTTATTTCCGGCTATCTTTATAAATACAAAATGTGGAAGAAATCTGGCGTGAGCAAGGCTCTCGGCGGTGGGGAAGCAACCATTACAAAATCTCTACATAATGACGAAGAAAGGAAAACTCCCCGCATGGGCGGCATAGTCGTCTGGGGTAGTGTTTTTTTGACAGTTTCCTTGATATGGCTCATCTCTCGATTTTTCCCGGGCAGTTTTACAAATAAGCTCGATTTCTTAAGCCGTAATCAAACCTGGTTACCTTTATTTACTTTAATTACGACTTCGCTAGCCGGCCTTTTGGATGATTACTTGGTTGTTTCCGACAAGGGTGGTTATGTCGGCGGGGGATTATCACTGGCAAAAAGGCTATCGATCGTCGTCTTGGTTTCTTTGGTCGGCGCTTGGTGGTTTTATTTCAAATTGGGCTTAACTTCTTTTTTTATCCCATTTTTAGGACAAATCGATCTAGGATTATTTTTCATACCGGTTTTTATTTTATTCATGATCGGTATTTATTCCGGAGGCATTATTGATGGCGTCGATGGTCTCGCCGGCGGAGTATTTTCTGTCATGTATGCTTCTTACGCTTTGATCGCTTTCTTCAATAATCAAGTCGACCTTTCAGCTCTTTGCATGGTTATCGTCGGAGGGCTTTTGGCTTTTCTGTGGTTCAATATTCCGCCCGCTCGATTTTTCCTTTCCGAGACTGGGACTATGGGTCTGACGACGACTCTCGTTGTTATCGCTTTTTTGGTTAATGGCGTCGGCGTCCTGCCGATTATTGCTTTGCCTCTTATCGTCACATCTCTTTCAAGCATCATTCAAATTGGTTCGAGGAGATTACGCGAAGGCAAAAAAGTTTTCAAAGTCGCTCCGCTTCATAATCATTTTCAAGCAATAGGCTGGCCGGCTTACAAGGTTACGATGCGATATTGGATCATTTCAGTCTTTTTTGCCGTACTCGGTATTATTATTTATTTGATTGGCTAAAAAATGCAAAATAAAAAACCAGTCGACAAATTTTTTCTCGGAATTACAATTTCTTTGATTATTGTCGGCTTCTTTTCTTTTCTTTCGGCGTCGCTCGCCATCCTAGCCAAAAACAAATCTCTCTTTTACAGTATTCTTTTCAGTCAGCTTTTTCTAGGACTTGTTTTGGGAATTTTAGGCATGTTTATCGTTTCGCGCATCAATTATAAAATTTGGCGCAAATACGGCCTATTTATATTTCTCGGGTCGATTTTTTTAACTCTTCTGGTTTTCGTGCCGGGATTGGGCTTTTCGCATGGCGGCGCCAGGCGCTGGATCTCTCTCGGTCCGGTCTCTTTTCAGCCGGTGGAATTTTTAAAATTCGGTTTCATTATTTATTTTGCCGCTTGGCTTTCTTGGGCTCGAAATAAAGTCGGGGATTTTAAATTTGGCATATTGCCTTTAGGCATACTTCTACTTACTATCGCTCTAGTTTTATTCAAACAGCCGGATACTAAAAGTTTCATTCTTATACTGATAGCCGGCCTATCGATGTTTTTCCTTTCCGGCGTGCCTTGGAAATATATTTTCGGTATGATTTTTATTTCTTTAGCTCTATTTGCAAGCCTAATTTATTTCAAGCCATATCTTTTGGATCGAGTTCAGACTTTTCTTCATCCTGAACGCGATCCCCAAGGATCTTCTTATCAACTCCAGCAGTCACTAATCGCGATAGGCTCCGGAGGCTTAACCGGTCGCGGTTTCGGCCAAAGCATTCAAAAATTCAGCTATCTGCCAGAACCTCAAGGCGATTCGATTTTTGCGGTTATCGGCGAAGAATTCGGCTTTATCGGCGGAACAATACTCATAATGCTTTTTGCCATGTTTACCTTGCGAGGCTTAAAGATCGCTGGTAATGCTCCTGATCTCTTCAGTAGACTTTCCGTTGCTGGAATTGTTATACTGATCATGGCTCAGACATTCTTAAACATCGCCTCGACTACCGGAGTTTTCCCGTTGACTGGAGTGCCTCTGCCTTTTGTCAGCCAAGGCGGC
>CAZUZG010000027.1:0-8236 GCA_964624665.1 uncultured Candidatus Saccharibacteria bacterium
ATCCATAACCATATGATGTGTTTATTTAACATAACCTAAAGATGGCTTTCTTTCAAAGATTTGTTGATATTTTATCTATTGACTTTTATTGGTATTTATGATATTATTTAAATGGATTAAAGCACCTTAAAAAGGTTTTGACTGGTTACCAGAAATTCTATTTACTGGGGTTTGTGGTAACCAATTAAAACTAAATAACCATGAAAACCAAAATCTTATTTGCTTCACTTATTGTCCTAACGATAAGCATCTCTGCATATATTATTGGCAAATATTTTGCTTACTTAAGCATAATTGCAATGATTTATTTTATTCTTCCTTCTTTCGCTATCATATTTTTTAGCTTTATTTTTTTTCATAAAAAAATAAAGCTAAAAAGGGAAAAGTGGTATTTGAATGCATTGGCCATATTGGGAATACTTTTAGTTATTTCTGAGATTCAAGATTTATTTATTTTATCTTCAAACTACAGAAATTTCAAAAATTATGAAAAAATTTGCATTGATGAAAAAAATAATACGGTCAATTTAAAAATTGGATCAGTTAATTCTTACAGAACTGAGTCAGACAAAGAAACACCAGATGATATTACAAAGACAATAACCGATGAAATTTGTAGTATGGAAAAATTTGTTGGTCTCTCTTGTGGTAGCATAGTTGATATAGTTCAAATCCGCCGAGAAAATAAAGAATCTAGATTCCACGGACATCAATTTACAAAATTAACATCTACTAATTTATTTAGATGCGAAAAAATGCAAATTGTTTTATGTCCCTCTGAATATCAATATAAACATCATAAAGAAGATGTGATATTTAAACAGTTGGTGGATCATGAAATATTCCATGCAATCGATGATCATTTCGGATTTATTTCAAATGATTCCATTTGGGTAAGGCAATTTCAGTATTTAATATCTAAAGAAAATAGCGATAGTACAAAAACAATCTTCTTCTTTATAGATAAAGTAATGGGGCGTGCTGATCCAATACAAAGCAACAGAAATGTAAAAGAATTATTTGCCCAGTTTGCAACAACACTATATTCAGAAGATTGGGAATATTATGTCTCTAATTATTGGTGTTTTGCATCTAATCTGAAGATAAATGGCTACGAAAAAACTCTTTTTGCTCTTGATAAAATTATCAACAACAAGAATGAGCTTAAAGATACAGATCTTAGTCGTTTGATAAAAAAACGAATTAAGTTTATCAATGAAATGAAAAATAGATAATCTAATTCTTGAATTTAGCCCCTTACATTTATGTGGGGGCTTTTTTATTACGATAATTAAAGATGGCTTTCTTTCAGCGACTTGTTGATTTCTTGGATGAGCATTTGGCGGACCAGACTGACTTCTTCTAGAATCGGCCGAGCAAGGGTTGTTGTCGCGAAGAAGTTTATTCTTTCGCCTGAGCCGATATAACCCAAAGAGTGCAATATCCTAACGACGGAGACGCATTCAAAATTCTTTAAGTCATTAAAATCCAAGCTCTCATTTTCAAAAAAATTATAAATATCAATCAAATGGCCAAACAATATTTCATTCCTATCTTCCCCTTGGCAAAGCCTTTGCAGGAGCCGAAAAATATTGGCGGTCATTTTTAAAACTTCCGGATTTTTTAAAAGTATTTCGGAGAAATTTATTTTAGAGGCGCTGGTAATCCGCCATACTTCCCTGCCTTTGACCAAGTCTAATTTGATATAAAAATAATCCTGCAAATTGAAACGATTTTTTGATTCAAGTTTTCGAACACCTTGCGCTGAAGCGCGAATCAAGCCGAAGTCTTTGGTGTAGATATCGAAATACTTATTCGCCTCGCCGATATTTCGGCTGTCCAAAACAAATCCTTCGGTATGATGAATTTCGTGCGACATTGTTACTTTTGAATAACCTCCAGCAATTCTGGAAAAGCCTCTCCTTTTAAATCCGAAATGACAAAATGACCCTTATCATTAAACTCATGCATAATCGCATTGGGAATTTTTTGTTTAATGATTTCAAATGATTTCAATAAACTTTCATCATCATCGTTCGACGTAAAAATATGAAGTTCTGTTCTATTTGGAAGAGTTGGATCGATTTCAAAACCAAAAAAATCAGTCGTAAGTTCATGATCCGGATCAAGCCATGGTGCAACCAAAATAACCTTTTGCGGTTTTAAATCAGGATGTTCTGAAACATAACGAAGCAAGAATCCCCCGCCACAACTATGGCCGACAAGAATAATATCCTCGTTTATGGAAAAATTTTCTATAACCTTTACCCATTCTTCATAAATCGGATCGTAGGGTTTTGGGAATTCTAATGCTTGGCTCAAAATATCTTTAAGTGATAGCTGTTTTTGAATCCAGGGAAACCATTGATTGTTTGACGGAGAAACAATATTTGGATCATAAAACTCTTTCTCGTCCGGACTGCCGTGAATTAAAATGACTTGTTTCATATTATTTCTGTATCTTAATCTTAAACTCCAAATCATCGATTTTTACTTCCAGGCCAATGTTTGAAGTAAATTCAACTTTCTGAGCCAGGACAGATTTTTTTAGATCAACCCCAAATTTCTGAATTAAAGATTTGCCAGCTTCACTTGTTTCAACTTCTAAAGATATCGGATCGCTCGGCATAAGTCCTTCCGTCTTCCTTAAATCCTGAATCGCCCGAAGAAGTTCTCGGTACTGCCCTTCTAGCCTCAAATCCTCTGTAATATCTAAATCAAGCTCAACTCTTTCTTGAATATTATCATCAGCAATAACTTCTTTCACATTCAATTCATCTTTAATAAGTTCTAAATATTCATTTGAAAACTCAAAATCATCAGATATTGTTATTTTGGCAAGTGGCTGACGGACTTTAATGCCGGCCTTTTGACGAGCCTCAAGGCCTAAAGTGACGATATTTCTTACCATTTCCATAGATGTGATCAGATCAGCATCGATATCCCCTAGGCTCGGCCAATTGGTCAAATGAATACTTTCCTTATTTTCAGGAACTCTCAATTTAAGCCAGACATGTTCAGCGGTAAAAGGCGCAAATGGTGCTATGAGCTTTGCTAGATTTTTCAAGACAAAATACAAAGTTCTTTTTGCTTCTACATCTCCATCTTTTATCCTGTCGCGAGACCGGCGCAAATACCAAGTCGACAAGTCGCCGATGAAATCTTTAATCGCCCTTGTCGGTTCGATGAGCTTGTAATTGTCCATATTTTCCGTCATCAGTTTTATGAGCAAATTTAATTTTGCCAAAATCCACTTGTCTAAAACATTACTTGGTTTACCGTCATACAAACCCTCTTCTAAGTTCTGATCTCTGTAAAGCTCGTAGAAAGATAGGACATTCTCGAGCAAATCAAAAACTTTTCTTTTGACTTCGACGACAGTTTTTTCATCAAAATTTTTAGACTCGCCCGGCTGATTGATCGAATACATCCAAAAGCGCAAAACATCCGCGCCGTACCTATCCATCGCTTCCCAAGGATTCACGACATTGCCAATAGACTTGGACATTTTTTTACCCTGAGCATCGAGCAAGTGACCCAGACAAATGACATTCTTATAAGCCTTGCCTTTGCCCATCAAAATGCCGACGGCATGCAATGTATAAAACCAGCCGCGAGTCTGATCGATTGCTTCCGAAATAAAATCAGCAGGATAAGAAAGCTCCTTTTTAGAAAAAGGATAATGATCCTGGGCAAAAGGCATGGCGCCGGAATCAAACCAGACATCCATGACTTCTTTCACTCTTTTCATCTCGCCTCCGCATTGGCAGGTCATTTTAAATTCATCTATATACGGCTTATGCAGATCGAGCTCGAATTTTTCATTATGCGGCAACGCGGCAAAAACCAGAGCCGACGGAGCAGAATTATTATTAAAATGATACTTGTCAAAAAAGCTGTCTTCGACCATTTGTCTCTCGGTCCGGCCAGTCGCCACCGCCCTTAAAATCCAAAGCGGCGAATCATGAGTGATAATCAAAATATTCTTTCCGGAATATTTACTTTCAACTTCATACAAAAATTCTCCGACTCTTTTCCTGATATCGGAATAATTTTCGCCTCCCGGCAAAGCCTTGGTAAAACGCTCAGCGAGCGAGCTGAAATAATTACGATAATCCTCTACGGATCTGCCATTAAAATCGCCCGCCCTTACCTCTCTGATACGCTGATCGACAATAATATTGTCTTCAGATAGACTGATCGCTTTGGCGACTATTTCCGCGGTCTCTTTTGTCCTAATAAATGGCGAAACGAAAATTAAATCTATATTTTTGCCTTTCAATTCTTCGCCGGCTTTCTCCGCCTGCTCTCTTCCGAGATCTGTCAGATGATGCGGATTATTCGGTTCAGAACTTATCTGTTCCAGCACATTATTCTCCGCCTGGCCATGCCGCATGGCAAAGTAATTATTTTTTGGCTTTAATCCTCTTGATCTGAGATCTTCGATCGAGCCGATCACTTCGCGTTCGCCGCACTTGTCGCAATTCCAAACAGGCAAAGGAGTACCCCAATAGCGTTCGCGTGAAATCGCCCAGTCTTTAATTTCTCTCAGCCATTCGCCAAATCGGCCTTCTTTGATGTGGCTTGGTTCCCAATTGATATCTTCATTTTCTTTAACCAATTCTCCCTTAAGCTTGGACATCGCAACATACCAAGAATCGCGGGCAAAATAAATAAGCGGAGTTTTGCAGCGCCAGCAATGAGGATAAGAGTGTTCATATTTTTCCTTTTTAAACAAAAGGCTTCGGCCAGCCAGATCTTTAATGATGTCGACGGCAGTATTTTCTTCTTTGACAAACTTGCCGGCCAAAAAATCCATCCAGTCCAAATAAAGACCGTTGTCTCCAATAATGTGTGATTTTGGCAAATTCTCTTTTGTGCCCAATTCAAAATCATCAGCGCCATACATCGGTGCAATATGCACGATGCCGGTGCCGTCGCCCGTCACTACAAAGCCTCCGGCGTAAACCTTGAAAGCATTGCCAAGTTTTTCCTGTTCGCCTTTAGGCAGATTGTCTTTCAGATATGGATACAAAGGTTCGTATTCCAAACCGACCAGTTCGCTGCCCTTATACTCTTTTATAATTTCATATTCGCCCTCGATTAGATTTAATTTTTCTTTGCCGAGCAGATAGTTCTCGCCATTTTCTTTCATTTTGATTTCGACATAATCCAGATCCAAACCAACAGCCAAAGCCACATTGCCCGGCAAAGTCCAAGGCGTCGTCGTCCAAGCTAGTACATACGAAGCATCACTGGAGGATTTTTGAGTGTCTGGCTGACCCCCTTCCGAGGACCGAGAAAATCCTCCAGTGATGCGAAATTTCACATAAACGGACAAATCTCTATCATCTTGATAGCCTTGTGCGAGCTCATGCGAAGAAAGAGCGGTCCCGCATCTCGGACACCAAGGCAGGACTTTATAATCTTTATAAAGAAGATTTTTTTTATTTATTTCTTTGACGACACTCCAGACAGATTCGATGTATTCCGGATAATAAGTCACATATGGATTCTTTTGGTCGACCCAGTAACCTGTACGCGTTGTAAATTTCTGCCATTCATCTAAATATTTCCAAACGCTTTCTTTGCACTTTTCATTAAATGAAGCGATGCCGTAAGTTTCTATTTCTTTTTTTGATTTTAGTCCTAGCTGTTTTTCGACTTCGAGTTCGACAGGCAAGCCGTGAGTATCCCAGCCGGCTTTTCTGCGGACATGGTATCCTCTCATCGTCTTATATCTAGGCATGGCATCTTTGAAAGACCGCGCTTCCAAATGATGTATGCCGGGCCGACCATTGGCTGTCGGCGGTCCTTCAAAGAAAACAAACTCCCCTTTTGGTGATTCCTTTTCGAGAGATTTTTCGAAAATTTTATTCTCCTGCCAGAAACTCAAAATAGCCTCTTCTCTTAAGGCCATTTCAGATTTATTCTTATTTTCTTCAATATTTTCAGCCATAATGCCCAATTCTAGCATGAAAATAAAACTATTTTAACCTTTTGGAAAGCTGGTCCAAGAAAAAATCTATTTTCTTTTCCAGGAATCTAATCCTATCCATAAAATCTTCTGGCATATCACTTTCTACTATATCTTTTTCTGTATCTGCTATAAAAATCAAATTTTTAATCTCTTCTTTAGAAAGAGCCTGAGGTATCCTAATCTCCAAAATTTTTTCTACCAGCAAAACAAGAGCTTTCTCAAACATATCTCTTTCCTCGCCTTCAGGCATTACCATGAGCTCTTTTTGCAAAACCTCAATCTTATTTAAAAGCGGGGCGATTATTTCCTTAATTATAGCCTCTTCTTCTGGTGTTGGTTTATATTTATCTAAAGATTTTTTTGCTTTCATTTTTTCTTCCACGGCTATTTTGTGCGCAAAAGAACCGACTGTCTCTTCTGGATTAAAATTTTCAGGGTTAAATTTCATATTTTTAATATTAACACAAATTACATTTTCTCCGGAGCCTGGATGCCCAAGATGTATAAGCCATTTTTCATGACAATTGAAAAGGCCTCAGTTAGCGCGACCTTGTGTGAAGAAGCTGGATCGCTCAAATCGATAATTTTAGTTCTGGCGTAATAGCCGTTAAATCCCTGAGCCAAGTTCACAAGATAAGTCAAAATATGATGCGGGGCATTTAATTCTCTCGCTTCTAAAACAATTTCCGGAAACCTATAGAGCAACTTTTCCAATTCTCCAGCCGGACTTGCTTCCATGTCGACCGCCCAGGCTTTGATCCCCTCTCCTTTGGCTTTTTCTAAAATAGAATTCGATCTGGTAAAAGCATATTGCAAATACGGGCCGGAATCGCCGTCGAAAGAAATAGATTTTTCCAAATCAAAAATAATATCTTTACCCAAGGCTTGCTTCAAGATTGCATATTTAATAGCACCAACCGAAACTGCCTTGGCTATATCTTCCGCTTCTTTTGCATCAAAACCGCGATCTTTAATTTTAACCAAAACCATTTCTTCGATTTTTTCCAAGATCGATTCGCCAGTAATGACATCGCCAGTGCGGGAAGACATCTTGCCTGTCGGCAACCTAAGCATGCCATGAGAAATATGACTGGTTTTTTCTCTCAGATCCGGATATATAAGCTCCAAAGCCTTGAGCAAGACTTTGAAATAATCATTAACTTCATTGCCGGTAATTACAATCGATAAATCGTATGGATATTTATCATGCTTGATTTTTACCAAACCTAATTCTTTGGCTTCGTAGGTCGGCAAGCCCAGAGAATTTATGAAAACCCTGGTATGAAGCTTCGGATCGTACTTCTCTGCTTTGAAAATTATAGCCCCGTCGCTTTCCTCGAATATTCCTTTCTTTAAAAATTCAAAAACAATTTCTTTGCCGGATTGGCCAGTCTCGCTCTCAAAAAAATAATAATCAAATTTAGTGCCGAACTTTTGATAAATCTTTTCAAAATGCTCTAAGCTGATTTTTTTGCCTTGGTCATAAATGCTATTTATTGTTTCATCGCTTCGGTCATAGATTTTTTTATTCAGAGTGTCTATTTCTTTTTTTTGTGTCTCTTTAGTATAAGCCTTGGAGCCAAATGCGTAAGCTTCGCCCAATTCCTGAACATTTTTAATTTCAGTTTTGCCATTTTTTAACAAAGCCCAAATAGTCTTGGCAACATGCAGACCGACATCGCCCTGATAACAGGCTCTTTTAGTTTCGGCGCCGCTCCACTGCACAAGTCTCGAAAGCGACTCGCCGATAGCATTGGACATCAGGTGTCCAATGTGAAATTCCTTGAAAGGATTTGGATCAGTATATTCGACGATTGCCTTTTTGCCGGCCAAAGTTTTATTTTTGCCAAAATCATTTTTCTGATCCAGAATATCTGCCAGGCTTTCTATAAAAAATTTCGGCGATAAATGAAAATTTATAAAACCCGGACCGGCTGTCTCGATTTTAGAAAGATAATCCGGCAAGTTTTTCTCAATTTCATTTTTGATTTCTTCGGCCAATTCTTTCGGATTTCTGCCAAGTTCTTTTGCTGAAGCCATAGCGACATTGGTCGAATAGTCGCCATGCGATAAATCTTCCGGATGCTCCAAAGAAAGATTCTTTGCTTCAACTGCTAAAGATTTCAAGGTTTCTTTGATTAAATTTTCCAGTTTTTCTTTCATTGCCGTTATTCTAACACAGATTTTACATGGCGGGCATAAAAAAATCCCCCGCAATACGGGGGATCATCCTAAACCCTGATGTTTAGTTTTCTA
>CAZUZG010000028.1:0-7993 GCA_964624665.1 uncultured Candidatus Saccharibacteria bacterium
TACCGTATTCATCAATAAATAAATCCATAATATTAATATGTTGTTATGTTATTAATAATTTCGACTATATTTTTACTTTGACATTTATAAATAAAAAGTCAATATTCGTCACTTTTTAACATGGTGCGTCAAAAATCTCAAAATGTTATATTAAAAATACCCCAATGAAACTCAAAAAAAGAAACTTAAAATCATACAGCAAGGTGGAAAGTGTCGAATTGGTCAAAAGCGGAAAGGAATATTTTGATACTTTGGAGAATTTGATAAATGAAGCCAGGGATAATTTTCACCTGCAAGTTTATATCTTGAAAGATGATTCTACGGGCAGAAGAATTTCTGAAGCTCTAAAAAGAGCAAGCAAAAGAGGGGTGAAAGTTTATGTCTTGGTCGACACGATCGGTTCATTTTCTCTGCCGTTTTCTTTTACGGAAGACTTGAAAAATGCCGGGGTGAATTTCCGATTTTTCCAGCCAGTTATTTCTTCGAAAGGATTAAATCTCGGCCGAAGATTGCATCGCAAGGTTGCCGTTGCCGACGGCGTAAAAGCTTTGGTTGGCGGGATAAATATCGCCGAGAGATATGAGGGCGCAAAAGACCAAGCGCCGTGGCTCGATTTTGCCGTATTGATTCAAGGCAGTATCGCCGGAAAAATCTTGGAAATTTGCGAACAGGCTGAAAAGAAGAGATTCAGCCGGTTGGATAAATTCAAAATAAAATTGAAATTTTCGAATAAAAAAGTTTTATTGAAAGATCTGGCTGGCGGAGAAAGCTTGGCCAGGGTCAGAGAAAATGACTGGCTTAGAAATAAATCTAGCATTTCCAGAAGCTACCGGCAGGCTTTTCGCTCGGCTGAAAAGCAGATAACTCTCATCGACGCGTATTTTCTGCCAAGCGGAATGTTTAGGCATTTGATAAAAAAGACTGCGGACAGGGGAGTCAAAATCAAGATAATTCTTTCGCATTTTTCCGATGAAAAATTGATGAAAAGAGCGACGAGTTACCTGTATCAGTTTCTGCTCCGGCATCATGTCGAAATATATGAATACAAAAAGGCGGTGGTTCATGGCAAGACGGCAGTTGTAGACAACACTTGGGCAACGATAGGTTCGCACGATTTGAATTTTTTGAGCTCGTACGGACTTGTCGAAATGAATATCGATATTTTAGGTCAGAAATTTGCCCGTTCTTTCAATGAGCATTTGGAAAATATTATTGCAAAGGATTGCGCGCGTATTTCGGCAGAAGATTATTTGAAAAAGAAAAAGATCGCCACAAAATTGGGCGAATTTTTCTCCTATCATCTGATGCGTTTTTTGCTTTGGACTTTGGTTTTTATGACCAAGAAAGATAAGCAATAAGATTATTCATCAAGATGAGTTTTTTCCAAGAGAATCGGTTCTATGCCTGCTCCCGTACCGGTAATTTTTAAGACATCCTTATCGATTTTTTTGAGTTCTTTGCTTGAGGCGCTGTAATGGTTGATAACAGTCGAAAGGGAAGCGCCGAGTTTGCCATGATATTCATCATAGGCTTTAATATGCTTGCCTAAATTTTCGACATGTTTAATGATCTCCTGAGCTTTTTCCTCGATCTGCATGGCTTTGAGACCCTGGAGGACGGTCTGCAAATAGGCTAGGAAAGAAGTCGGAGAGACGATAATGACTTTGTATTTCGAAGCCGCTCTTTGGATTAAGTTTTCAGTTTCTTCTTTGAGCGCGCCGACTTTGTTTATAAGCAGGTCGTAATAAATAGCTTCGTGCGGGATAAACATAAAAGCGAAGTCGAGAGTGTTTTGCGATGGCTGGATATATTTGCCTGTTTCTTTTATTCTTTCTTTTAAATCATTTACAAATTGTTTTTCGAGTTTTTCTTTTTCGGCCGGATTCCTTTCTTCGATCATGCGATTGTAGTTCTCGAGGGAGAATTTTGAATCGATCGGAATGATCTTGTCTTTCACAAATACGACAGCGTCGGGGATCAAGTCGTGCCCGTCTTCATCTCGCCCCAATTTGTATTGCATTTCATAAGAGCCGGGCGGCATGGTATTTTTCAAAAGTGTTTCGAGGTAGTATTCGCCCAAAACTCCTCTTTGTTTCGGATTTTTCAAGATATTTTGCAATTCCTGCAGCTGGTCGGCAAAATTTACGACTTGCTTCTGGCCTTCGCCGACGCGGACCAATTCTTCGGTGATTTCTTTTATCAGTCTGGCGGATTCGCTCGATTGGTAGCGCAAAGATTCGTTGACCTGCTTGTGGGATTCGCTTATTTTCTGATCGACGGTGCGAGAGAGTTCATTGATCTGCTGGAGGATTAAATTAAGCCCCTGATCGCCCGAACCTGAATTATTTTGTCTTTTGCGGGTTGCCAAGTAGATAACGATAAATATCGCCAGTAGGCCGAAAATAATTAAAATAAGAGTGTTTATTTCCATGTTTGGATTATATATCAAATATAGTATACAATAATAGCAATGCTTCAACAAAAAATAAAAGATCAAATAAAGGAGGCCATGCTTTCTCGAGAGCCTGTTAAGCTCGAAGTTTTGCGGGGCATTTCGACTGCTTTTACCAATGAATTAGTCGCCAAGGGCAAGAAGCCTCAAGATGAATTATCCGACGAAGAAGCTTTGACTGTCATAACTCGCTTGGCCAAGCAGAGAAAAGAATCCATAGCGCAATTCAAAGCCGCCGGACGCGAAGACCTGGTGGGGGAAGAAGAGGCTCAATTTAAATTTATAGAAGAATATTTGCCGGAGCTGATGTCGAAAGATGAAGTTGAAAAGATTGCTCGGGCAAAGAAAGACGAGCTTGGTATCGCTGATCCTTCCAAGAAAGGCTTGCTTATGTCGGCCTTAATGAAGGATTTGAAAGGCAAGGCCGACGGCAATACAGTCAAAGAGGCAGTCGATTCATTATTTATTTAAATTTCAATCCTCCTTCGCATAAAGCTATGGAGGACAAAGAAAAACATGAAAACTATAATACATTGGCTAATATTGTCAGCGATGGTTTACGGACTGGCTTATTATCTGCCGGACATTACTTTAAACATTTGGTGGACCGCCCTGATTGTCGGCGCAATATTGGTTTTTATAAACCTTATAATAAGGCCGATTATCGGCGTCCTGACTCTGCCTATTAATCTTATAACCTTCGGCCTTTTCTCGATCGCTTTGAATATATTTTTCTTTTGGTTTCCATCAGCTATCATTTCCGGCTTCAAAGTTCATACTATCAAAGCCGCATTGATCGGCGCCATTGTAACATCGCTTGTAAACTGGCTAGCCGATAAAATTGTAAGAGATTAAATATGAATACTTTTGAAGCTCTTGCCAGTTTTGTTTTAAATTACCAGGTGCCGGCTTATTTTCTGGTATTTTTTGGCATAGTTATTGAAGGCGAATTGGTTTTGGTTTTGACCGGCATATTTTTGTACTTGGGTGTTATGGATCCGTTGTTTTCAATACCCGTGGCTTTTTTAGGCGCAATGGCAAAAACCTTATTGGGCTATAAAATAGGCTCATATTTAAGCAGTATTTATCCGGAAAATAAATTGATGGGATTTTTCGAAAGGAAGGTTTTATTTTTTTTGCCGTCTTTTAAAGAAAAGCCATTTTGGTCGATTTTTGTTTCAAAATTCATTTATGGCGTCAATCATCTGACTCTTGTTTTTTCCGGATATTTAAAAATAGATTTTAAAAAATATTTCAAGGCTGAGTTTTATTCTTCCATTGTCTGGGTGCTCGGCATGATTCTTGTCGGATTCATGTTCGGTTTCGCGGCGCTCAATATCACCAAAGATATCAAAAAATTCTTTTTGATTGCTTTTATATTTTTTGCCATTTTTATTTTTTTTCAAAAAATTATCAAATTTATTTACGAAATATGGAAAAATCAAAACAACAAGAAAAATTAATTGTCACTCATGGCGGATCATTTCATTCCGATGATATTTTTGCCTGCGCCGTATTGTCTTTATATCTTGGCGGCAATATAAAGATTGTCAGAACTCGCGATTCGGAAATAATAGAGACGGCCGATTTTGTTGTCGATGTCGGCGGCGTTTATGATCCTCTAAATAATCGTTTTGATCATCATCAAAAAGGCGGCGCAGGAATTAGGGAAAATGCAATACCTTATGCAGCTTTTGGCCTGGTCTGGAAAACTTATGGCGAAGAATTATGCGGTTCAAAAGAAATCGCCGATAAAATCGACAGGAAATTGGTTCAGCCGACCGATGCTGGCGATAATGGCATTTCAATATCGAAGCCGATTTTTGAAGATTTGTACCCATATGAACTCTATGCTTTTTTCAGCTTATTTATTCCGACTTGGAAAGAAAATGATCTGGATACGGATAGTCAATTCTTGAAAGTCGTCGATTATGCCAAAGAGATTATTCAGAGGGAAATAAAAAAAGCTAAAGACCAAGCCGAAAGCATCAAGCTAGTAAAAGATATTTATCAAAATACTGAAGATAAAAGGATTGTTATTGTAGATTTGCCGTTGCCGGCAGCCGATATTCAAGTTGCCTTGGCTGAATATGAAGATCCTTTGTATGTAGTTTTTATGGATAGGGATGAAAAAAGATGGCGGGTTGGATGTGTCAGGAAAAATAAAGTCGGATTTGAAAATAGGAAAGATTTGCCGGCATCATGGGCCGGCCTAAAAGATAGGGACTTGCAGGAGGCGACTGGCGTATCTGACGCTATTTTTTGCCACAATAAATTATTTCTAGCCGGGGCTATTTCCAAAGGGGGCGCGATAGAGCTTGCAAATTTGGCCTTGAAAGCGTAGTTTGAACATATATGGCATTTATCGATGAAATGAAAATAAGCGCTCGAGCCGGCCGCGGGGGCGACGGTGTCGTCAGGTGGCGCCATGAAAAGGGCAAGGAATTTTCCGGCCCGGGCGGAGGTGACGGCGGCAATGGCGGCGATGTGTATGTCAGGGCCGTTAGGGATTTGCATATTCTGGCGAGATACCGGCATCAGAAAGAATTCGTTGCTATGCGGGGCGAAGACGGCATGAGCAATAGCATGCACGGCAAGACCGGCGAGGATTTGATCATCGATCTGCCTCGGGGTTCGATTATAAAAAATTTAAATACAGGAGAAGATATTTCTTTGCTTGAAGAAGGCCAGAAAGAATTGCTGTTGAAAGGCGGCCGGGGCGGCTTGGGCAACGAGCATTTTAAAAGCTCGACCAATACGACGCCGAAAGAATGGACGCCGGGCAAAGAAGGCGAGGAGGGCAAGTTTTTTATTGAAGTTCAGATTTTTGCCGATATTGGATTGATCGGATTGCCGAATGCCGGAAAGTCGAGCTTGTTGAATGCTCTCACTCGCGCTCAGGCTAAAATCGGCAGCTATCAATTTACGACGCTCGATCCGAATTTGGGAGATTTTTATGGCTATATTCTGGCTGATATTCCCGGATTGATCGAAGGCGCATCGGAAGGCAAAGGTTTGGGCACTAAATTTTTAAGACATATCAAACGCACTCAAATGCTCGCGCATCTCGTTTCTTTTGAGAACGAAAGTATGATGAAAGTTTATGAAGATATTAGAAAAGAATTAGAAAAATATGACCCAGAACTTTCCGCCAAGAATGAAATTATAATTCTTGCCAAGACGGATGTAACCGATGAAAAAACCGTAGCAAAGATGCTTAAAGAATTTAAAAAGCTCAAAAAGCCCGTTTTTGCCATTTCTCTTTACGATGATGCTTCCGTAAAAGAATTTGGAGACGAACTAATAAAAATTCTCAAATCTGAAAAATAAAGTATAATAGTAGGAATGGAAAACAAATACTACACAACCATTGGCTTGGAAATTCACGCGGAATTAAAGACAGAAACAAAGATGTTCTGCAATTCCAAGAATGATCCCGACGAGAAAGAGCCGAATGTGAATGTCTGCCCGGTCTGCATGGCGCATCCGGGGACTTTGCCTGTCATCAATAAAAAGGCCGTCGAGCATGTCGTAAAAGTCGGCCTAGCTTTGGGCGGTGAAATTGCTGATTTCACCGAATTTGACCGCAAGAATTACTTTTATCCGGATATTCCAAAAGGCTATCAAATCAGCCAATATAAATATCCGATCGTTTCCGGCGGTTCTTTGAATGGCGTGAAAATTACTCGAGTGCATTTAGAGGAAGATACAGCCAACTCCAAGCACGACAGAGGGGATTTCAGTCTTGTTGATTTTAATCGCGCCGGAGTGCCGCTCATGGAGCTTGTGACTGAACCAGTGATCCATAGCGCCGAAGATGCCGGAGCTTTTGCCCGAGAATTGCAATTACTTCTACGATATTTGGGCGTCTGCGATGCCAATATGGAAAAAGGCCAAATGCGCGTCGAAGCCAATATTTCCGTTTCATCTGATCCGAATAAATTTGGCACGAAAGTCGAAGTTAAAAATCTCAATTCTTTCCGCGCAGCCGAAGGTGCTATCAAATACGAGGTTGAGCGCATGACCGCTCTTCTCGAAGCTGGCCGAGGCGATGAAATAGTCCAAGAGACTCGAGGCTGGAATGAAAACACTTCGGAGACTTTTTCACAGAGAAAAAAAGAATCTTCTCATGATTACCGATATTTCCCGGATCCGGACTTGCCGAAATTAAAATTGTCGGAAATTTTTGATTTGAAAGAGATGAAAGAAAAGTTGCCGGAATTGCCTTGGCAGAAAAGAGAGAGATTGATAAAATTTGGCGTTTCTGCTGAAGCGACCGAGATTTTTGTCGCCAATGCCTTGATCGGCGATTATTTTGAAGCAGTTGCGGGACCTTTTGGTGGCGATGCTGAAAAAATAAAGCTCGCTTCAAATTACATCACTTCCGATATCATGGCCCATATTAAAGCCAATGTTGATGCTACGCTTCCGACTCCAAGTAATTTTACCGAGCTTATAAATATGATAAATGACGGCAAGATTTCTTCTCGCGGAGCCAAGGAAATATTAGGCTTTATGCATGGACACGACGAAAGTCCGGAAAAGATCGCTCTGGAAAAAGGTTTGATCCAGAAGAGTGATGAAGGCGAATTGAAGATAATGATTGAAAAAATTGTGGCGGAAAACGAAACTGTCGTCGCCGAATACAAGCAGGGAAAAGAGGCTTCGCTTCAGTATCTTGTCGGTCAGATTATGAAAGTTTCTAAAGGCTCCGCCAATCCACAGGTCGCTAAAAAAGTCTTATTAGAAGTGCTTGCCCGCCCGTAGCTTTTTTAGCGAAGGAGGGCTACAATAAAAATATATGGATAAAAAAATAAAAGTTGCAATTAACGGTTTTGGCAGGATTGGGCGGGCTTTTTTGAAATTGGCCTGGGAACATTCGGAGATCGAGATCGTCGCGGTAAACGACCTCGGCAGCGTGGAAAGCCTGACTTATCTTTTGAAATACGACACTGTTTATCACAAATGGCCGCATGAAGTCTCATCTCAAGACAGCAATATTTTAGTCGATGGAAAAGTTGTGAAATTTATCTCGGAAAAAGACGCGGCTAAATTGCCTTGGAAAGATTTGGGTATAGATATCGTCGTTGAATCGACCGGTCTTTTTACTAGTTATGAAAAAGCCAAAGTGCATTTGGAGGCTGGCGCTAAAAAAGTCGTTATAACTGCGCCGGTCAAAGATGAGCCATATGACCCTTTGACTCAGGCGACTGTTCTCATGGGCGTGAATGAAGAGAAATTAAAAACCTGTACTATTTCCTCAAATGCCTCTTGTACGACCAATGCCGCGAGTCCGCTTATCGCTATTTTGGACGAAGTTATCGGCATTGAGAAAGCTATTTTAAATACCGTGCATGGTTATACTGCGACACAGAGTTTGGTCGATGGACCTTCAAAGAAAGATCTTAGAGAAGGCCGAGCGGCGGCAATGAACATCGTGCCGTCTTCGACTGGCGCAGCGATCGCTGTCGCCAAAGCTTTCCCAAAACTCACCGGTCTTTTCGACGGCATATCTATTCGAGTCCCGGTTATTGCCGGATC
>CAZUZG010000029.1:0-7605 GCA_964624665.1 uncultured Candidatus Saccharibacteria bacterium
CTTTGCGTGCTAACATTCTGATAATTATGACCAAAGGGAAACTCAATCTTTTGCTTCGCATTTTAATTGATTTGGCGCTGTTTTTTGCCGTATTTACAATGCCGTTTTTTGTGACGGCTATTATTGCAATCTTTGCCATGATTTATTTTTATAAATTCTATGAATTTATCTTCTTTTTCTTTTTAATCGACTTGCTCTACGGCTCGCCAAATTTTCCTTTCCATGGCATTCCATTTTTTCTGACAATTTCAGCTTCAATCATTTTCATCGTTACAAGCTTTCTAAAGCGCAAGATTTTTTATATAAACAATTATGATTCGCTGGACTAGGCCAAAAAGAAATAAGCGCCATATCGAAGTCGAACCAGATGAGATCTTTCTCGATTCAAAAAATCTACCAGCCTTCAATACTCAGCAATTTGAGGGCCGTATCGAGAAAGCCATCTCTAAAAGAAATCTGTTTTTCCTTGGGCTAACCTTTTGCTTTATAGGCGCGATTTTTTTGTTTCGGATCGGCGTTCTACAAGTGGCCAGAGGGGAGCAATATTTCAATCGAAGCTTGGATAATAGCTTGGATAAAAAGCTGATCTTTCCGGACAGGGGTATTATTTATGACCGCAACAAGGTTCCGCTGGCCTGGAATAGCAAGGCCGAAGATGGTGAAGAATTTTCTCATCGCAGCTATATAAAAGACCAAGGTTTCGGGCATCTGCTCGGCTATGTGAAATATCCGACCAAGGACAAAAGCGGAGTTTATTGGCAAAAAGAATTTATCGGCATGGATGGCATAGAAAAGCAATACGATGAACGCCTGGGTGGAACGAACGGCCTTAAAATTTTCGAGACCAATGTCAAAGGTCAGATCCAGTCTGAAAACACCGTCGAACCGCCGCAGCACGGGGAGACAATGATTCTTTCCGTCGATTCCAGAATCCAGGCAAAATTATTTGAGTTTATAAAATCTTTTTCGGAAAATTATTTTTTTCAGGGCGGAGCAGGGGGAATCATGGATGTAAATGGCGGCGAACTTCTGGCCTTGGCTAATTTTCCGGAATACGAACCTGAAGTTTTATCATCCGGAGATGATCGTCAAAAAATAAATGAATATTTGCATGACAAAAGAAAGCCTTTTTTAAATCGGGCTGTTTCCGGCTTGTATACTCCGGGATCGATCGTCAAACCGATCGTCGCCTTGGGCGCTTTGAATGAAAAAATTATCGATCCATTGAAAAAGATCTTGTCGATCGGCTATATTGCAATTCCAAATCCATATTTTCCGGAGAAGAAATCGATCTTCAAGGACTGGAAAGCGCACGGCTGGATCGATATGCGCCAGGCCATAGCTCAATCTTCTGATGTTTATTTCTATGAAATCGGCGGCGGTTTTGAAAATCAGAGAGGGCTTGGCATCAGCAATGTGGAAAAATATGCCAAACTTTTCGGTCTTGATGAAGAAACAGGCATAGATTTGTCCGGGGAAAATTCTGGCACTATTCCTACTCCTGTTTGGAAAGAAATTCATTTCCCGGGCGACCCTTGGCGCATCGGCGATACTTACAATACTTCGATCGGTCAGTATGGATTTCAGACTACGCCGATCGAAATGCTTCGAGCCGTCGGAGCGATAGCCAACAATGGCAGATTATTGCAGCCGCATTTTTTGACAAACGGTGATCCTTCCAAGATTTTTCTCGAGAGAAATGTGAATATTTCAAAAGAGTATTTTGACATCGTGCACGAAGGCATGAGGCTTGCTGTCACGGAAGGCACGGCCTCTAGGCTCAATCTGCCTTTTGTAAAAGTGTCAGGCAAGACCGGCACGGCCCAGCTCGGCGTTTTGAAAGACAAGGTGAATTCATGGGTTATCGGCTTTTTCCCGTCTGATGCTCCTCGTTATGCTTTTGTAATTATGATGGAAAACGGCCCGGCAACAAACTCGACCAGCGTATCGCTTATCATGTCTCAGCTTTTGGAATGGATGAATTTAAATGCCCCTGAATATTTAAAATAAACCATTTTTTATTAAAATGTCTATTTGGCGGCTTATTTGACTTGGCGGGATAAAAAATATACAATGGCCGCATGAATACAGAAGGAGAATACATAACTCAAGAAAAAAAGTCGGCCCTCGAACAGGAGATGGCCGAGCTCAAAGGGCCTCGACGCAAGGAAGTTTTAGACAGCTTGGAGTACTCAAAATCTCTAGGCGATCTTTCTGAGAATGCTGAATATCAGCAGGCGAGAGATGATCAGAGAAAGATAGAAGAGAGAATTTCAAAGATTGAAAATATTTTGAAAACTTCCACTGTAATTAAGGGGCATCACAGCACTCAGGTTGAAGTCGGATCAACTATTGTCGTCAAAAAGGAGGGCAGCAAGGAGACCCGCAAATTTCAAGTCGTCGGCAGCGAGGAAGCCGATATGGCTCAGGGCAAGATCTCGAACAAATCTCCTTTGGGCCAGGCTCTCTTGGGCCACAAAAAAGGCGAGACAGTTTCTTTCAGCAGTCCAAGCGGCGCGACAAAGTATCAGATCGTAGACATAGAATAAGTAGAAAATTTAACAAAAAACACCCCGATAAAGCGGGGTGTTTTTTTTGCAGTTATCCACATAAATTTATTGGCTCAGTGGGATGAAGTGGTTTATAATGTTATACGGGTGGGAGAAAGTGGTATTACAAAAAATATGTTGATCGGCCAATATAAACACACAATAGATGACAAAAATCGGATTTCTTTGCCGGTGAAATTTCGCAAGGAAATGGGCCAGAAAATTGTCATTACTCCGGGCTTGGATAATTGTCTGTTTGTTTTCGCGCCAAAGGAGTGGCAAAACATTTCTTTGAAGCTTTCAACATCAAGCCTGCTTCAGGCGGATAATCGAAGTTTCAATCGATTCATGTTTGGCGGGGCGGTCGAGGTAACTCTCGATTCAATCGGCCGGATATTGGTCCCGGATTTTCTCAAAGATCGAGCCAATTTAAAAAATAAAGTTGTTTTGATCGGCGTCCAAAATCGGCTCGAGATTTGGAATGAGAAGGCTTGGGAAGATTACAATGCCGTGATTGAAAAAGGAGCCGACGCTTTAGCAGAAAAATTGGGCCAAGTCGGAGTTTTGTAATATGCACATATCTGTCCTTTTAAAAGAAGCGGTTTCTGGCTTGGATATCAAGTCTGGAAATATTATCGTAGATGCGACTGTCGGCGGCGGCGGGCATTTGGGCGAGATTTGCCGGCTTTACGGCAAAGAAATAAAAATCATCGGCCTAGATCAAGATGAAGATGCGATTGAGCGCGTCGGCGATGCCATGTCGGAATACGACATCATCCTCAAGCTCGAAAATTTTCGTAATTTGGACAAGGTTTTGCAAGAGCTTAGGATTGAAAAAGTCGATCGCATTTTGGCTGATTTCGGTCTCAGTTCGTATCAGCTCGAAGTATCCGGCCGAGGTTTTAGCTTTCTTCGCGACGAGCCTTTGCTGATGAGTTTTAAAAAGAAATCCGGACCGAATGATTTGACAGCCAAAGAAGTTTTGAATACTTGGCAAGAAGTCAGTTTGGCTGATGTCATTTATGGCTATGGAGAAGAAAGATATGCCCGTCGGATCGCCAAGGCAATAGTCGAAGCGAGAAAAGTAAATTCGATCGAGACGACTTTTCAATTGGTCGAGATTATCAGGCAGGCGGTGCCGAAAGTCTATTTGAAGCAGAAGACGCATTTCGCCACTCGCACATTTCAAGCCTTGAGGATCGCTGTGAATGATGAGCTCGGCGCTATCGGTGATTTTTTAAACAAAGCATTTGATTTTTTGGCTCCGGGCGGACGATTGGCGGTCATCACTTTTCACAGCTTGGAGGACCGCAGCGTAAAGCATTTTTTTAAAGACAAAGAGAAGGAAGGCCTGGCTAAGGTTATAACTAAAAAACCCATTTATCCGAGCGAAGAGGAGATCAAGCTCAATAAAAGATCTAGAAGCGCCAAGCTTAGAATTTTAGAAAAAAAATAATATGACAATTCAAAGAATAAAATTTAATACAAGCATTGTAAATAATAATAATTTGGAGAAGAAAATATTTTATATTCTCGCGTCTTTTTTTGCTGTCGGCATCGCCTTTTATCTCTACCTGGTGAGCCACGCCATTTTTAATATTATTGAAAGAAAAAACATAGAGTCAGATATCAGAAACCTTTCCGGTGAGATCAGCACAATTCAGATAGAGTATATAACCTTGTCTAAAAAGATTGATTACAGCCTGGCAGAATCTTTGGGATTTAAGGAGGCGAAGGATGTATATTTTGCTTCACGCAAAACATCTGTCGGCGCCCTGATTAAAAACTCCAATGAACTTTAGTTTCTTGTCAAGAATAAGGCTTCTTTCTTTTTTTATAGTTTTGGTTTTTTTACTGCTTGTGACCAAGCTTTTTTTTGTGCAGATTTTGCATAAAAATGCTTATAGGGACAGGGCTGACAGGCAATACGTCACGCCGGCGGAAAATATCTTTGAAAGAGGGTCTATTTTCTTCAAGAGCAAGGATGAAAGCCTTATCGGCGCGGCAATGACTTATTCCGGCTTTAAGATCGCAATCAATCCAAAGGAAATAGTTGACGCGGAAGACGCATATCATAAAATAAATTCTATTTTTCCGATAGATGAAAAATCTTTTCTTGCCAAATCAGCAAAGAAAAACGACCCTTATGAAGAAATTGCCAATCGTTTGGCCAAGGATCAGGCCGACAAGATTAATGGTTTAAAATTATCAGGAGTTTTTATTCACAAAGAAAATTGGCGATTTTATCCAGGAAGCGACTTGGCCTCGCATGCTGTGGGTTTTGTCGGCTATAAAGACGATGAGCTTTCCGGTCGGACCGGGCTTGAGAGTTATTACAATCAAACTCTTTCACGCAGCAAGGAAGATCTTTACATGAATTTATTTGCCGAAATTTTTTCCAATATCAAGAAATCCTTTTCAGAAAAGACTCAAGATGAAGGCGATGTTATTTTATCGATAGAGCCGACAGTTCAGAGTTTTCTGCAAAAAGCTTTAGCAGGTATAGTCGAAGATTGGCGCTCTGATGCGGTCGGTGGCATAATCATCAATCCGATTGACGGAACTATTTACGCTATGGCTCATACGCCAAGCTATGATTTGAATAATTTTTCCAAGATTAAAGATATTTCGATTTTGAGCAATCCGATCGTGGAGAATGTGTATGAATTCGGTTCTATTGTGAAGCCCTTGACCATGGCTGCCGGCCTCGATGCGGGGGTCGTCACAGCTGCTACGACCTATGATGATAAGGGTTTTGTAATTTTAAATAAAAGGAAAATCAATAACTTCGACCACAAGGGCAGGGGGGTCGTCAACATGCAGGAAGTTTTGAATCAGTCGCTCAATACGGGGACAGTTTTTGTCATGCAGCATTTAGGCAAAGATCGTTTCAATAATTATTTATTGAGTTATGGCTTGGGTGAAAAGACGGGCATCGATCTGCCGGCAGAGATTTCGGGACTTGTCGGCAATTTGGAAAGCAATGTTGAAGTTGATCAGGCGACGGCATCTTTCGGCCAAGGCATCGCTCTGACGCCGATCGAAATGGCCAGGGCATTTTCAGTCTTGGCCAATGGCGGAAAACTTATTGTTCCGCACTTGGCAACTGAAATAAAATATGTCGAAGGCGGCAGCAAAAAGATCGAATATCAGCTTTCGGCTCAGGTTATAAGCAAGCAATCTTCCGAAGAAATAACCCGCATGCTGATCCAAGTCGTTGACAAGGCTTTGCTTGGCGGCACGGTCAAAATGGATCATTATTCCATTGCGGCGAAGACTGGCACGGCTCAAATGTCCAAAGGCAACGGCGGCGGCTACTATGAAGACCGCTACCTTCATTCTTTTTTCGGCTATTTTCCGGCCTATAATCCAAAATTTTTGATTTTGCTGTATAATATCTATCCGAAAGGCGCGCAGTATGCTTCTCATACGCTGACCTATCCATTTATGGATTTGGCCAAATTTTTGATCAATTATTACAATATTCCGCCGGATCGCTAAATTAGCAAAATTATTCCGAGCATAAATTATATGAAAGAAATATTAAAAAAAATAATCATTTTTATCTTAGAAGCTGAGGCCAAGCTAGTGCTGAAAAAGTATAAGCCGAAGATTGTCGCTATCACCGGAAGCGTCGGCAAAACTTCGACTAAAGACGCAGTTTATGCTGTGCTGTCGAAATTTTATTTCGTCAGAAAAAGCGAAAAAAGCTTTAATAGCGAAATTGGCCTGCCTCTGACTATTTTGGGCGCGCCAAACGGCTGGGGCAGCGCTTGGGCTTGGATCAAAAATATTTTTCATGGCTTGGAGCTTATACTCTTGAACAATAAATATCCGGAATGGCTGGTGCTCGAGATCGGCGCTGACAAGCCAGGCGATATAAAAAGGATTTCAAAGTGGCTTTATGCAGATGTTGTTGTTATTACAAGGATCAGTTCGACGCCGGTGCATATTGAATTTTTCAAATCACTCAATCATTTGATCGAAGAAAAAAGCTACCTTTTGAATACTGTAAAGAAAAACGGCCTGGCTGTTTTGAATGCTGATGATTCTATTGTTTCAGAACTCAAACATAAGACAAAAAACAGGGTCGTGACTTTCGGCTGGAATGAAGAGGCCAATATCCAAGCTTCTAATATTCAGATTTTATACACGAAATATAAAGGCAGGCAGGTTCCAGACGGCATAAATTTTAAGATCAATTATTCCGGCAATAGCTTGCCGGTGGTGATCGAAGGTGTTTTTGGCCAGAATCATGTTTGTGCCGCTCTTGTTGCTTTGTCTATAGCGCATGGCCTTGAGCTTAATATGGTCACAGCTATCGAGGCACTGAGGAGCTACGATGCACCGCCCGGACGCATGAGGCTGCTTGAGGGCGTCAAAGACGCTTTTGTTATTGATGATACTTACAACTCCTCCCCGGTGGCCGCTGAAGCGGCGCTGAAGACTTTGGGAGAAATAAAAACTTCCGGCCGGAAAATAGCCGCTTTGGGCGACATGCTCGAGCTTGGCAAGCATACTGAGGAAGCTCATAGAAATCTAGGTAAAATTGCCGGCAAGATTGTCGATATTTTGGTAACTGTCGGACCGCGTTCCAAATTTATCGTCGACGGCGCGCTGGACAGCTTATTGCCGGAAAAAAATATTTTTCAATTTGAAGATTCTCGCAAGGCCGGCAAGTTTATCGAACAGCTGGTTGAAGCGGGCGATATTGTCTTGGTCAAAGGTTCTCAGGGCATGAGGATGGAGAGGGCGACTCAGGAAATCATGGCGCATCCGGAGGATAGGGAAAATCTGCTTGTTCGGCAGGAAGAGGAATGGCTAAATAGATAGAAATTGTTTTGCACTTTACTAAATTTATATATTATGTATAATACAAATTGGTAAAGTTTTTTTGATTGCGAGTGGCCGGGAGGGACAGGGTTAGGGAGAAAATCCTGGTTTGGGTAGAATTCCCAATAGGTTTTTATTTGAGCGGTCGTTTGCTTTAATCTGTTTCTCAATAATTTCCATTTATCTGAAACCAGCCCTTAAAAAGGCTGGTTTTTTTATTTTT
>CAZUZG010000030.1:0-6884 GCA_964624665.1 uncultured Candidatus Saccharibacteria bacterium
CGGTGAAGATGCCGGTTACCTGCAGTTAGACGAAAAGACCCTAGAAGCTTTACTACAACTTGATATTGAGTATGTTTTTTAACTGCGTAGAATAGGTGGGAGACTTTGAAGCAATTCTTTCGGGAATCGTGGAGTCACCAGTGCAATACCACCCTTTTGAAGGGCATATTCTAACCCTTGCGGCAAAAACGCAAAGGAACAGTATCTGGCGGGTAGTTTTACTGGGGCGGTATCCTCCTAAAGAGTAACGGAGGAGTTTATTAAGGTCAGCTAGGCGCGAATGGAAACCGTGCCGATAGTGTAATGGCATAAGCTGGCTTGACTGTAAGGCGTACATGCCAAGCAGGTGGGAAACCAGAACATAGTGAACCGACGGTCCGCTTTAGACGCGGCCGAAGATTAACGGATAAAAGCTACTCTAGGGATAACAGGCTAGTTCCGCCTAAGAGTTCATATCGACGGCGGAGTTCGGCACCTCGATGTCGGCTCATCATATCCTGGCGGTGGAGAAGCTGCCAAGGGTTCGGCTGTTCGCCGATTAAAATGATACGCGAGCTGGGTTCAAACCGTTGAGATCATAATTTTTTTGTGGTTTTGACAGTTTGAACCCTCAGAGGAAATTGAATTAAGGAATTCTGTTATTTAAAATATTTTTCGTTTGTTAAAAAAGATAAGATCAATCGCATCACGGCGGTTCTCATTTTATAATGAGAAGAAGTCGGGGTTTTCGATGAAATCCCACATCACTAACACTGATAGGACAACATCGAGTACCGCTACGGCGGTATGTAGAGACTACAAACCGACCTCCGATATTAAATCGGAGATAGCATAGTCCAATGCACAAAGTAATTTGTGAAATCATGCGTGAGACAGGTTGGTCTCCTATCTACTGCACCCGTTGATTCTTGAGAAGAGTCGTTCCTAGTACGAGAGGACCGGAATGAACTGACCTCTGGTGTATCGGCTGTCGCGCCCGCGGCACTGCCGAGTAGCTATGTCGGGAATGGATAACCTCTGAAAGCATCTAAGAGGGAAGCCAGCTTCAAGATTAGGAATCGTTTAAGAATCCTGAGAGATGATCAGGTTGATAGGCTCTAGGTGTAAGCGCAGCAATGCGTTCAGCCGAGGAGTACTAATTATTCGATCCTATTAGGTAATTTGAAAATCATTTACACATTTAAAACAATAAACCCCGTAAAATCGCTTCGCGATAACGGGGCAAGCAATTCTAAACTTTAATTCTTGTGCCGAAAGGCATGAGGGTCTTTTGAATGTTTTGTCTTGGTGGTTTGGCATAAGGGTCACACCCGATCCCATTCCGAACTCGGAAGTTAAGCCTTACTGCGCCGATGATACTCCCTTGTGGGGAAAGTAGGTTGCCGCCAGGACAAAGTATTTAAATCTCTTGTTTTTTTAAATAGTCTTAGAAATAAGGTTTATTTTTGTTTGCATTATTTTAGTATTTATATATAATAAATATGAATTATAAATATAAAAATTATATTAAATATGAAATCGACATCTATAACTTTTACTAATAATTTGTCAGCTGATTTGATGAAATGGCTGGATAAATACTCTATTAAAGAAAAATTAACCAGGCGAGCAATAATCGAAAAAGCCCTAAATGAATTCAGAGATTCAGTTCGCAGGAGGGAATACGCAGAGTCTTTCAAAAAGGCTTCTTTGGACCCTAATATGAAAAATATGGCAGAAGAAGGATTGGATGACTATTTAAAACAACTTTCCCATTTTTAGCTAATAGTATGCTGCAAAAGGACATTTACTTGGCCAATTTAAATCCGACCAAAGGTAAAGAACAAAAAGGCGAGAGGCCGGTTGTTGTTGTTTCAGGTAATGCTATGAATAAAAATCTTGGCGTTTTTATTGTTTGCCCTATTTCAATAAAGATAAAAAATTATGCCGGTTGCGTGAAAATCGAAAAGGATAAATCAAATAAATTAACTGCCGATTCTGAAATCATCACTTTTCAAATACGGACAATTTCAAAAGAAAGAATGATTAAAAAGATAGGGGAAGTAACGGATAAACAGCTTAAGGAAATTATTTACTCAATAAATGAAGTTTTTTATTACTGAATACATGCAATATCTTGCTTGGGAAATTCATTTATCAATTCATCTGATCGATAGAATTCAAGAGCCAAGCCGCCAAAGCTTTCCATTTTTCCATTCATGTCGATTTCTGCTCCGCCGATTTGAGGATCGGGTTTCGGATTTGAATTATTAAAGCCGATATTAAAAAGAGTGGCTAGTACTCCAGGGTTTTTATCGATAGGGAAACCGGCTTTGGTCCACTGTGTTTGCACTTCTCTGAATAAAAGAGAAGCATACAGATAAGAATAAAATCGATTGTGAGGATCGGTGATTTTTTCATAACGCTCTTTATTTATATCCTCAGTTTTAAAATCAAGCATGTGGCTGTATTTATCGCCGGGATAAAAAGGGGAGCTTGTATCTTTTAAATTATTTTCAACTGTCTCAGCCGTTTTTTCTTTGATGCCGACAACACCCCAAGACATATTATTCTGAACCCCGAGGATTTTGAGCGGGTTGAATATTTTTTCAAAAATGGCTCGGTCGCTAAAAAATAGGCGAAGCTGTTCGATAGCAATTACTGAGGCCAAAACTCTCGCATCAATATCAGCTTCACTTGCGGCGCGAAGTATTATGTCCTTGTCTTTTGCCATTGCTTCTTTTATTGCCGGCCATTCTTCGGTCATTTGCCAGTCATATTTTTGGCTTGGATTTTGGCAATCTAAAAATATTTCCTGCTGGCGGTCGATAAGGCCATTATTTTTTGTCAGCCCCCATTTAATGCCAAAATAGACGGCAGTCATGCCGAAGCCGAACAAGGCGAAAGTGTAGAGCATGATTTTACCTATAATTATTAAGGTTTTTCTAATTTTCATTCTTTTGATATTAGCATATATTGTTGATTTCTGCGGGGGGGGGTATAATAGCCTTATTAATAAATAATCAAATTAAATCGAGCAGTCCATCATATGAATAAAAAATATATCTTAGTTTTCGTATTTATTTTTGCAATCGTCGGATCATTTGTGTTTAGGTCTGTGATTGTAAAAGCGGCAGATGCCGCGCCTGTTACCATAAAGATTACAAATTTCACTTCCGATACCGTAACCCTTAAGGATGCTCAAGGAAAAATTGTTAAAATTTTAAAATCCGGGGACAAGGGCTTTAATCTTAAAAACGGCACCCTCAATCTGACTTTCGATGCTACTTCAGAAGCTCAGGACTTGGTGGCCGAATTTGCCGGAGCAAGAGGCTTGAATAAGCTGCCGATTCATTTGCCGGCAGCTTCAAATCTTCTTTCGGTAGAAAGGGAAAAGATTGCTGCAATTTTGCCTACTCTTATTCCAGCTATTAAATCCGACATTGTTGTTGGAAGCAAAGTTGATGAAAATATTGCTCTTTTGGCGGGCAAACTCAGCAAATTAAATGGTGCGTCGAGTATTTTAAGTGGAATAGTTTCTGGGAAAGTTTTGAATGATGCTGATATAAATGCAATTATATCAGCATCTAAAATAGCCGGCGCGCCTATCGAGGCCAAGAAAGCAGGCGGTTTCTTAGGTCTTTCATTTTTGGGTGGCAAGAATAAAATTGCTTCATCAGATTTGCTTAAATTGACTGATAAATTGAATGCCGGAAATCAAAATATGCCTGATGGCTTAGCGAATATTCAAAAATTGAGCAAAAATATAACCTTCAAAAAAGATTCAAGTTTGGATGCTATTGCAAGCAGGGTAAATCCAGGAGACGCCACAAAGCAAAGTTCATTTGACATGCCAATCAATGTAGAAGCTCCTTATGCTTGGGTTTATCCAAATGCTTCTCAGACTCTTATAGCTACAGCGACTAATTTAGTAGCAACACACAATATGGTAGTTGTTGGTAATTCCTACAAAGATACATACATACCAGCTTGGAATTTTTATGGTTATTTTGTTGGAAATAATAAAGATAATCCAATAAATAGTAATTTGGCGTCAGGCTATTATAGTTATCCAACAAATGTCGGATATTCTTCGAATGTTACCGCTGTGGATATTTATGTAGGCTCTACTCCTTGGAGGCCAACAATGTTTAAAATACCAGCCGGCCAATTTGCTGTTTTTAATGTCCAAAATAGTATACCTAAAAATATGCTTTATCCGGATACTTATTATTCTGAAATGTTTGGGTTTGGTTTTATGCCTTTTTGGAATAATGTTTATCTTGATGCAAATGGGTATCCAACAATGAGTAATTATAGTTACAGTTCTTATCCGTATTATGATTTTAAACCTATTCCTTCTACTAAAACCAATGCTGTTACTGTTGCAGGTGAAGCAAGTCCGTATTTATTGAAATGGAATAGGGAAGCTATTAATTCTGGTTCTCAGATTGTAGTAGAAGGCATTCGCCTTGGCAGTCAGGTCAATGTAAAAGTAAATGCATTTAATGGTTCTAGTAATCAAGAATATAATTTTACTAAAACAGTTGCATCGATCGGTGGTGGCAAGGGCCGATTTAGTTTTGTTCCAGTTCCTGAGGGTATTACAATTACTGCACCTTATGGTTTGGGTGTAAGTGTTTCCTCAGTTTCCAATCCTAGTCTTGGTCAAAGTAATTATATTAATTTTAGAACTCAATAAAAAGCTTTAATTAAATAAGCATCAAAAAATCAGATTTCTTTAAATCTGATTTTTTGTTAATATGGTCATATATGGCTCTAACTTGGTCCGGCAGAAGACAGCTTTATATTTTCGCGATTGTTGCAGGTGTTTTGCTGATTTTTGGCTATATTTTTATTATTCCTTCCAAGGCCGGTCCGACTTGTTTTGACGCGAAGCAAAATGGCGACGAAGAGGGGATAGATTGCGGCGGGTCTTGCTATTTGCTTTGTCCGTTTCAAGCCGGCAACCTGGCTGTGAAATGGGCACGGGCTTTTCCGGTGACCGATAGCGTTTACAATGCTTTGGCTTATGTCGAAAATCAAAATCCGGATTCCGGTGTTGAAAGCATTTCTTATGAATTCAAGTTTTATGATGAGAAAAATGTTTTTGTGACATCGAGGCAGGGGAGCACTTTTATCGGTCCGGCCGGACGGTTTATGGTTTTTGAACCGAGGATCAATGCCGGCAATAGGCAGATCAAAAAAACTTTCTTCTCCTTCACTCAAAATCCGATCTGGGTCAAGCTCGACAGTCGCTTTGCAACATTTCCGCTTTCGGCGAGGGATATAAAATTATCAAATACCGAGTCCAGTCCTAAAATAGAGGCTTCTATTTCAAACGATTCGATTTATGATATTCGCGATCTGGATGTTGTAGCGATAGTTTATGGCGCGGATCAAAATGCGATCACTGTCAGCAAAACCTATCTCGAATCTCTGGCCAAGAATTCCAAGGCCCAAGTTTTCTTTACTTGGCCGAGCGCTTTTTCAGAAAAGAATCCGCGGATAGATATTGTGCCGATTTTAAATCCTTTCAAATTTAATTTTTAAATATGGCGCAGACTGTCTTAAAAAGAATAGACTGGATTTTATTTTTGCTCTTATTGCCGATACTTGGCGCCGGATTAATTACCATGAAGTCTTTTTCTGGTGATGGCATGCAAGCAGCAAGCCAAACTTTTTTCAACAAGCAGCTAATCTGGATCGGCGTTTCTTTGGCAATTTTTTTTATTTTATCTTTTATTGATTTTAGATTTCTAAAAAGGACAGATATTATTGTCGGACTTTTTCTGGTTTTGGCCGGCCTGTTGATGTTTCTTTTTATCTTCGGCCATACTTATAAGGGCGCGCGGAGCTGGTTTGATCTAGGCGGTTTTGCTTTTCAGCCATCCGATACCATGAAGCTGGTTTTGATTTTGATCTTATCGAAATATTTTTCCCGCAGGCATATCGAAATAGCCAACTTCAAGCATATCTTTATTTCCGGCCTCTACGCAGCTATTCCTTTTCTGCTGATTTTTTTGCAGCCGGATTTTGGAGGAGCGATTACCGTATTTTTGATCTGGTTTGGCATGGTCTTTGTTTCCGGAATTTCCAAAAAACATTTGCTCGGCGTTGTGTTTTTGGGCCTGGCGGCTTTCCTTAGCCTTTGGTTTTTTGTTTTTCAGCCTTACCAGAAAGCTAGAATCATGACCTTTCTTAATCCGCTGACCGATATTCATGGTTCGGGTTATAATGCTTATCAGTCGACGATTGCCGTCGGCTCCGGCAAGATTTTAGGCAAAGGCGTCGGCTTCGGCACTCAGTCTCGATTAAATTTCTTGCCGGAACATCAAACTGATTTCATTTTCGCCGCTTTTGCCGAGGAGTGGGGTTTTGTCGGCATTCTGTTCATTCTGCTTTTGTTCGGCCTGGTCATTTGGCGTATCTTGGCCAATGCCCAGGTCGGTGCCGGTAATTTTGAAATGCTATTCGGCATGGGCGTGGCGATTTTCTTCATGGGTCATATTTTTGTGAATATCGGCATGAATATCGGACTCTTGCCGGTGACCGGAGTAACTCTGCCTTTCATGAGTTATGGCGGATCTCACTTGGTCACGGAATTCACAGCGCTCGGCATCTTGATGGGCATGCGAAGGTACAGCCGGGCTGCTCATCCCGATGATATTAAAAATGAATTTTTAGGAATATGAATATAATAATTTTCAAATATTTGAATAGTTTGGCCGGCCAGAGCCATTTTTCTGATCAATTTTTTATTCTTCTGGCCGGACCTTTGAGCTATGTTTTAATGCTTGCGGCCGTTCTTTTTTTATTTTTCCACTCGGAAGGAAATAAGATCAAAAAAGCCAAAGAAATAATTTTTGTTTTTATTGTGGCGATGTCGGCTTGGGTTTTGGCAA
>CAZUZG010000031.1:0-6883 GCA_964624665.1 uncultured Candidatus Saccharibacteria bacterium
CCTAATTGCAAAAGATATGGTTCCGTCACTTCTTCGACGGTAGCCTCTTCTTCCGATGTTGCCGCTGCTATTGTGCCGAGGCCGACAGGGCCGCCGTTAAATTTTTCTATCAAAACTTCCAATACTTTACGGTCTGAGGAGGTCAGGCCCAATTCATCTATGCCAAGCATTTCCAGCGCTTCGCACACAGCTTGTTTTGAAAGGTCTTTCTTGTGGACTTGAGCATAATCCCTGCATCTTCTTAAAAAATAATTTGCTGTTCTTGGAGTAAAACGGCTGCGCTTAGCGATTTCAGCCAGAGCTTCAGTTTCCGGACTGATGCTTAAAAGTTCCGCCGATCGATTTATGATTTTTTCAATTTCGTCTTCGGTATAAAATTCCAATCGAAAGACTCCGCCGGAAAATCTGGATCTGAGAGGGGAAGAGAGCAGGGCAATGCGGGTTGTTGCGGCGATCAATGTAAAGGGCGGCAGATCCAGCTGGATTGTCCTAGCCGAAGGCCCTTTGCCGATAATGATATCCAAAACTCCCGATTCCATGGCTGGATACAGGACTTCTTCAATTGTTTTGTTTAAGCGATGGATTTCGTCAATAAATAAAATATCTCCCGGCGAAAGGTTTGTCAGAATTGAAGCCAGATCGCCGACTCTTTCAATAGCAGGCCCGGAGGTGATTTTCATTTGCCGGCCGGTCTCCTTGGCGATCAAATGAGCCAAGGTCGTCTTTCCCAAGCCGGGCGGACCATAAAATAGAAGGTGTTCCGGAAAATGATTCCTTTCCATGGCCGCTGCCAGAAGAATTCTCAAGTTATCCTTGATCTGTTTTTGTCCAATATATTCATCCCATTTATTCGGTCTGAGGGATTGGTCCATAAAGACATCTTCTTTTTTATCTTGTTTATCTATTGACATATTTTTATAGTATGCTATACTGGCTTTAGTTCAGATTATGCACATATTATTCACAGGCCTTCCCACAGTATAGCATTTACAAAGGCGGGCCAATAAGAGGATAATATAGAAGAACTTTTAAAGAGGGTATGAATCTCTAAGCAATCAGGCCTTACGGCCTCTAGAGCTTTGCGAAGGACATCTTGGTTGTCACTTTCGGGTGAATCTACTGTGGTTATCCTTTAAGAACCTGTTACTTTTGCTGCCGAGCAGTAAAAGGATTGTTTAGAGATTTATGCTCTTTTTTTTGTTTCTAGTCGGCGTAAAAATCAACCACGCTTTTCAATTCATCAATAGAAGTTATGCCTTTCAAGATTTTTATAATGCCATCCTCCTTCATATCTAAAATTCCCTGGGTCTGGGAAATTTTCTTTATCTCCCTTTCGCTTGGATTTTCCGGTATCAAATTCTCAATTTTTTCATCGGTCAATATGGCTTCGAAAACTCCGATTCGGCCCTTGAAGCCGATAAAGCTGCATTCAGCGCAGCCGACCGGTTCCCAAATTTTTAATTCCTGATCTTCGCTGATTCCATAAGTGGAAAGATCTTTGCCTTCTTTGACTGCCGTCTTTAGGGTTTCTCTTAATTCCTTTTCTTCTTCTGGGCTTGGCCTTTTTTCAGCCTTGCAATTATTGCAAAGCTTGCGGACAAGTCTTTGAGCCATTGAAACTGTCAGCGCTGAAGCCATGATTTTAGGATTTACATCCAGGTCAACCAATCTCGGAATAACTCCGGCGGCATTGTTTGTGTGCAAGGTTGAAAAAACCATGTGGCCGGTCAAGGCCGCCTCAATGGCAATTTTGGCTGTTTCTGAATCGCGGATCTCGCCCACCATGATAACATCCGGATCTTGCCGCAAAGCCGCCCTGAGGCCTTCTAGAAAGGTGTAGCCTTTTTTGTTGTCGGTCTGGGTCTGGGTTATGCCCCGAAGATGGTATTCGATCGGATCTTCAATGGTAATGATCTTTATATCCGGGCTGTAAATTTTTCGGAGGAATGCATAAAGAGTTGTTGTTTTGCCGGAACCCGTCGGACCGGTAACCAAAATCAGGCCGTGCGGCTTGATGATTTCTTGGCTGATGACATCAAAAAGTTTTGGGTCGATGCCGATCTCGCTTAATTCGACTTGGATCGCTTTTGGGTTCAAGATTCGCATGACGATCGACTCTCCATAGGCTCCAGGCACGGTCGAAGTGCGGATATTGATTTCTTCATTTTCTATATTGACGCTAAATCGGCCGTCCTGGTTTTTATTTTCCATTGTCAGCTTCAAGCCAGAGAGCAGTTTGATGCGCGAACCAAGCAGCTTATATCTATTCATATCGAAAAACATCACATCATGCAAAAGGCCATCCAGCCGATATCTCAGCCTGACCCGATCTTCTTCCGGTTCGATATGGACATCTGAGGCTTCCAGGGCGATCGCGCCAGCAAGGATTATTTCGAGCATTTTTGAAATGGCGTGGATTTTTGACTTAGCTTCCATTTCGAGGATTGACGGCTCGATATCTTTGATCGTCTTTATTTTTTGAGCTATTTGAATCAGGCTTTCGCCGGAAATATCCAGGCCGCCGGACATTGATTCTTGAGCAAAAGACAATTCTCCATATCTTTCCCAAACTTTTTCGAGCGAGGCATTCGAAGCCATGTAAATATTCGGAGTAAGGCCCTGGCTTTTTATTTTTTCTTTGAATTCATCGACTTCCGGCTTGAGCGGCGTGCGGATCGCAATATGGACATTTTTGCCGACGATTTTAAACGGAGCGATGCCGGATTCTCTAGCTTCTTTTTCATCGATGAAGCGCAGGGCTTCATTTTCAATCACCACTCCGGCGAGATTGATATAGGGGATATTATATTTGGCTTCGGCTAAAACCTGGACCAGATTTTCTTCCTCTTGTTTTTTCATGTCTTCGATCAATTTATTTTGTTTTTCTTCGTCGAATTGAGCCATTTTGTCTATAGATTATAGCGTATTTCAAATAAGTCTTGCATTGACAATAACCAATCTTTGTGATATTCTTTTGGCAGTACTAGCCGAATTCCTAAACTCTAAATACAGAAAAGCCATGAAAAAACTGATCTTTTACATTGTTGCCATTCTTGGAATGGCGCTCGGCGGGCACGCTCAGCAAAAAATTCCAACTCGCGAGGAATCGATCTTGAGAGATGTTGTTGAATCTATTTATGGCCCCGGAAAGGGCAATAAGTTTAAAAGAGAATTTATGGTCAAAAACATAAATTCTATAATCACCAACAATAAGATTGAACGCCCTCTGATTACTGAGCGAATTTTGGGTGAATTTGTCCAAACAGACTGCCATTTGACCATAGCGTCAGATATTCTCGGAGTCATGCAGGTTTTAGAAGAACAGAATAAATTTATTCCTGTCGACTATGTTCCTGAACCAAAAAGAGAATTTGTGACTTACTATGGAGTGCCGATAATTATGACTACCGATCGCAATGTTTGGGACCTCAAAAAAGAGCCGACTTTGGTTTATAAAAAACCGAGTTCAGTCCAGGGAGTATTTGAGACAAGGCTTGTTGCTAAAAATCCGGAAAAATTGGACACAATCTCATCTGCAAAAAACAAAGAGATTGAAAAACAGCCCAATTCGCAAAATGGAGTTACCAATAACTTTAATGGTCCGGTGAATTTTTACAATTCAAGTCCGGATGATTTGAGTTCAGCAAGGCCGGTTTCGAAAACACCTTGTCGTTGCATAAAATGCTGCGCGCAAGAGGCAAAAAAAGCTCAAGTTGTTGAAGTGGTCAGAACTGAAGTTGTTTATGCTCCGCAGCCACAGCCGTATTACTACCCAGTCGGATATTATCAGCCTTATTATCCATATTCTTATTCACGATACTATTATCAGGGAGGATATTACGGATATTATAATAATGGCTGGTATAATTTATCGACTGGCGCAGTAGTCGGCGCGGGCATATCGGCGACATTGCACAATTTGTTCGGCAATCGGATCAATAACAATAATCAGAATCAAGGCTATAATAGCTCCGGTTCCAGTTACAATTACAATCCGCCAACAAACGAACATCACGGCCAAAATTATAACAATACCGTGTATGCGCCAAGGCAAAGCATGGGTTCCTATGCTCCATCTGGGGGCGGGGGGTATCAAGCTCAGCCAGCGGTTCATTCTTCACCCGGCGGACATTATGGTCCAAGAGGGCGGTAAGTGTTTAATTTAAAAATCAAAGCGTTCCTTTCGGGGAGCGCTTTTTCTATTGACAGAAAGCCTTTTTTGTGATACGATGCAAATATGAAAAATAATCATAAAAACAAACTAAATATATTGAAGAAGTTGGCCTTTTCAGCATTTATTGTCCTGGGTTTTGCTTTTATGCAAATTCCGAATGCAAATGCCGCCCAGCTTATGGTTACGACCAATCCGGCCTACGATGTCGCCAGCGCTTCTGCGACTTTGAGCGGTTATATCGACTTAGGCTCCTTGTATTCAGCCGATACATGGTTTGAATATAGCACCAATCCAAACTTTCTTTCCGGCAACACGATGCGCTGGTCAGTCATTTCTTCTTCGACCGTTACCGCCGATCTCTCTTATTTGAATCAAAATACTCTTTATTATTTCCGCGCTTGCGCCATCAGCTTTGGCCAGGGTAGCAAGGTTTGCGGATCTGTTAAAAGCTTTTCGACCGGCACTTTTCAGCAAACACAGACTTCAACTATCCAGGCGCCGAGCGTTACGACCAGATTGGCTTATGATTTGAGCCAAAACTCTGCCAGACTCGACGGCTCTTGGGTTTCAAACGATACCTCTGCTACGACTTGGTTTGAATATGCGACGAATCAGACCACTGTCTCAAATGGCGCCGGTATTTCGACCAATCAGGTTAATCAAAATGGAAGCTCCGGCTCGATGAATGAAATGGTTTACAATTTGCAGCCGAATACGACTTACTACTTCCGCGCTGTGATTAGAAATACTCAAACAACCAGCTATGGTTCAATCCTTTCTTTCAATACGAATCAAAACACCGTAACTGTGCAGAATATTCCGTCTGTTAATACCAATCAGGCTACCGGCATTGCCAGCAATACTGCTATTTTAAATGGCTATGTTAATTCGGTTAATTCTTCTAATGTTTGGTTTCAATACGGCCTGAATTCAAATGCCTTGTCTTTCGGCACCAGCCTTAAGCCAATGAACGGTTCGGCTTATGCAAATGAAATGATTTCCAACTTGGTTCCCGGCACAACTTATTATTTCAGGGTTTGCGCCTTGAATTCAGCCGGCCAGAATTGTGGCACGATCTTTAGTTTCATCACTCAGTCTCAGGCATATGTAAACCCAAATCCGGTTGTTCTGACCCAGACCACTCCGACAGTTGTTTATGTTGAAACACCTTCAGTTCCGGCCGCCTCTTCAAACCCTGAGCCTGTTTCGAATAATACGGCAACCTCGTCTTCTAAATATATTTCAGTTAAAGTTGAAAATCGTTCTGAAAATGTTTCAGCCGGCGACAATATCGAATATGTTGTAACTTACAAAAACATCAGCTCTAAAAAAATCACCGATGCTGTTCTCAGGATCACGATGCCCAAGGATGTCTCTTTCGATAAAACCAGCGACGGATCTTATTCTGATTCAGACAATGCTGTAACTTTGAAAATCGATAAATTGGATGCGGGCGAGACAGGCAAGCTGACAATCAGCGGTTCTGTCGCTAGGGGAGTCAAAGACGGCGATGTTTTGACCATGACGACTGTTATCGTTTATCCGAATCCGACTTCAAATATCAAGGAGAATGTCATGGCCTACTCACTTAATAAAATCGTGGCCAAAAGTGGCACTTCTTTGACCGCGGCTTCAATCTTTGGCGATGGCAGTTTCTTGCCTACGACCTTGGTCGGCTGGCTGGTTTTGATTGCCGGCATATTTGCCCTCATCTATTTCGGCCGGAAATTCTATGCTCAATCTCAGGCGCCGGAACCGGCTAAAAAATAAAACTAAAATCAACCCCGTCGCTCGCAAGCGACGGGGTTGATTTTTTGGTAGAATTAGTCGCGGCGCCTCAGTAGACGATTACGCCGCATGATTTCGTTAAATCACATGAAAAAAATCTCTAAAAAATTAAGCGACACGAAAACAATCGCTGAAGACTTGGTTAAAAAAATCGACAAGCATGACAATATTCAGGCTTATGTTCTGGGCCTGTATGGCGACTTGGGCGCCGGCAAGACGGCTTTGACTCAGGCTATCGCTGATACTTTAGGCGTCAATCAAAAGGTTACCAGTCCGACTTTTATCATTATGAATCGGTATGAGCTTTCGGATTCGAAGTTTAAAAATATGTTTCATATCGACGCTTATCGTCTTGAAAAAGCGGAAGAATTGCTTAATTTGGGCTGGCAGGAAATTATTTCCGATCCAAGAAATTTAATTATTATAGAGTGGCCGGAGCGAGTAGAAAAAATCATGCCAACCGACCACCTTCAAATAAAAATAAAACACTTGGACGAATCCTCCCGCGAATTTGATTTGGGTTTATAGAAATAAAAAAAGCCCGTCTTGAAATGACGAGCTTTAAAGATTTTCACCGAGAATGATATATTGTTATAAATCCAAATCATTATTTTTTAGAGATACAATATAACCAATAAGAGTAAAAATTAATGCAAGTCCCGTAAAATATAGAAACCCACATATTGTATTTTCTGTTTTTTGCGATAGAAAAAATAAATTTGCTATTAAAAGGTGTCCAACGCTGAAAGCAAATATCCACGGCATTACAAAAACAGCAAGTGTACAACCAAAAATAATTGATGTAAATTCAAGAATTTTCCCGGTCATTTCTATGGCCATAAAAATAAGATCAATAATTTTTCTCATAATTTATTTTTTAAAGGTTCAACAATAGTTTAATTTCTACGGTGAACAATATCA
>CAZUZG010000032.1:0-5423 GCA_964624665.1 uncultured Candidatus Saccharibacteria bacterium
AAAAATTATGTCAAAGCAAGAATTAAAACCAGAAAGAAATTGGTACGCGATCCATACATATGCCGGTTATGAGAATGCCGTGATGCGCAACTTGAAACAGCGTATCGATTCTTTGGGTATGCACGACAAGATTTTCAATGTTATCGTGCCGACTGAAAAAAAGATCAAAATCAAGGGCGGTAAAAGAGCTGAGACCGAGGAAAAGGTTTATCCAGGCTATGTTTTGGTCGACATGATCGTGACCGATGATTCTTGGTATGTTGTCCGCAACACTCCTCGTGTGACTGGTTTCGTCGGCGCTGGAGTCAACCCTGTGCCCCTCAATCAGGACGAAGTTAATTTCTTATTTAATAAAATGTCCGCTGATGAAACCGCCAAGCACAAGATCGAGCTTGAAATTGGTGAGACAGTTATGATCGCCGACGGTCCGTTCAAGGAATTGGAAGGCAAGGTCGACTCTGTCGACAGCGAGAGGGGCAAGGTTAAGGTTTTGGTCTCAATGTTTGGACGCGAGACCCCCGTCGAACTCGACTTCTTGCAAGTAAAGAAGATTTAAGGTAATCTTTTAAATCATATGGCAAAGAAAATAACCAAAAAAATCAAATTACAAATCGCAGCCGCCAAGGCAACCCCAGCGCCACCTTTGGGACCGGCTTTGGGTCAGGCCGGCATAAACATCGGTGATTTCGTCACCAAGTTCAATGCCGCAACTCAAAGCATGGCTGGAGACAAGGTGGGCGTAGTTATCTATGTCTATGATGACCGAAGCTATGATTTCGTCATCAAAACCCCGCCGGTTTCAGGATTGATCTTTAAGGCCGCCGGCATCGAAGGCGGATCGGCCAGGCCAAATACAAGCAAGGCCGGCAAGATCACCAAAGCTCAATTGAAAGAAATTGCCGAGAAAAAGATGCCCGATTTGAATGCCGCAGATATCGAAGCTGCCATGAGAGTCGTCGCCGGATCAGCAAGATCAGCCGGCATTGAAGTCAAAGACTAAATAAAAAATAAAAAACCGTCCAGTAATATGGGACGGTTTTTTATTTGCTTGTCATGTTTTAAAAAACGTGGTAATCTGAGGCCAGAAAAAAGTATAAACTAAAAACATAGTTCTATGAAAACAGAAGAAAAAGCCGAAAAAATCTTAGGATCAAGAGAGGATTCTGAGGTTCGTTTTATTGAATCATGCGATGAAATAGTTGAGATTATTAAAATCCTTCGCGCTCTTGGTAATAAGATAGTTTACACATCAGGTGTTTGGGATCTTAAGCATATTGGACATGAAAAATATCTTATCGCAGCTCGCAATCATGGAGATATTTTGATTGTTGGTTGTGATACTGACGAACTTACCAGAAGAAAAGGACCAAACAGGCCAATTGTCACCATGAATGAAAGGGTTGAGCAATTAATCAATTTGCGTTCGGTTCATATCGTATTTCCGGTTTCCTCTTATGAGGATGCTGACGAGTTGATTAAAATGATTAAGCCTGATGTGCTTGTAATATCTACAAGTACTGAAAAAAACAAACCGCAACATGTTTTGGATATGGAAAATAAGCATAAAAACAATTGCGGAGAAATTATTTGCTTGCCGCCTCAAGCTACTACTTCAACTACAGCTAGGGTCAGAACATTGATGCTTGGCGGAATAAGTGATTTCAAACAGAAGCTTCAAAAACTTTTAGAAGATTTACATACAGAGTTTGAGAAGGAAGGAGGCGCATCATGAAAAAGATTATCATTGCCTATATTCCGGCAATACATGAAGGTTATATAAAATTTCTCAAGAGTCACTCTGATGCAGATTTGTATTTAATTGGAGATGAGATAATCAAAGAGATTGCCATAGAAATTCCTTATTATGGCAGAGACATAAGAGCAATCAATAGCGATTTGGTTAAGGAAATGCTCCAGTCGCTTTATTGTGTGAGTAATGTATATTTGCTTAACAGTTTTGTTTTAGAAAGGTTTAAGGAAACCGAATACCATATCATAATGCCAAAAGAAGATATAAGTACTGAATTATCAAGGCGTTATTTTGGTTCTAAGCATGTTGATTTCGAACCTGTTTTTCTCCGTTGGGACAAGGTTATAAGCCAGGTTGAGTTGCAGATTTCACCTGATCGGATTATTTCGAATAATGAATTTGATTTGGAAATAATTACCCAAGCAAAAGCTGAAGGAGGTAAAAGTTCTGATTGGTGGAGGCAAGTTGGTGCGGCAGTTGTCAGAGATGGGAAGATAGTTTTAAGATCATTTAATAGCCATATGCCCAATGAGCATAATCCCAATGTCTTAGGAGACCCTAGGAGCAATCTGAATGCAGGGGAGCGGATTGATGTCTGTACAGCACTCCATGCGGAAGCCGGGATCATAGCAAAGGCGGCAAAGGAAGGTATAAGCTTAAATGATACATCTATTTATGTCACAACTTTTCCATGTCCTGGATGTGCAAGGTTAATTGCAAAAGCTGGCATTAAGAAGGTTTATTATGCCCAAGGCTATTCGCTTTTGGATGCCGAAGAAATTTTTAAGGTATTTAAAATCGAAGTCGTTTTAGTGAAATCTTAGACAAAACATAAACCCCGTTCAAGTAATTGAATCGGGGTTTATTTTTTTATAATGTTATATCGGCGTTGGAATATTAAAATACTTATGGGCTTCATACTCCTTTAAAACAAAATGTTCAGGCCTGAAATCCAACAAATTTTTAATTGATTCATCGACATACACAGTTCCGAATTTTTTCGGCTCACTGGAAAGCAATTTCTCAATATGTCCGTCACGCATCTGGCTCTCATATATGTGGGCATCGGTTATATAGTAAATTAGTTCCGTAAATTCATAACCGAGCATTTGAGCGACCATTAAGCCGAAAGAGGCATACTGTATAAGGTTGAAAACTAGCCCAACCGGTGCATCTGCACTTCTTTGGCGATGTTCGATCGCTAAAGTTTTATCATCTTCATCTACATGAAGGTGGATCCAGCCATGACAGGGTGCCACAACAACCCTACGAGGAAACTCCGGATTTAAACTTGCTGTGTAGAACGGTATCCAAGGCGTAATTTCATGGGTTCTTAAGAACGGACGCTCTTTAATCTGGTCAATCAGATTTTTTATCTGGTTGAATGATCGGCCGTCATTAGTCGGGAAATTTGCCCAAGCTGCTCCATATGAGCCGTCGCCCAGATCGCCCTCATTGAGGCCGAAAATACCACACTTTTCTTTTGTAACCCATCTTTCCCAAAATGATTTCGGACAGCCAAAAGCTTCGAGTTGTTCCAGAGTTCTTGCGCCATGCATAAATCCAATATGCTCGCCTAATGCCCCTTTGAACATTTTTTCGGATATCTTTCGTTCCGTTATAACCGGAAAGCCGTTTTTCATATCAAACCTCATTAGATGGCCTTTTAAAGTGTACGCGTATTCTCCATGGATTACTCTTTTCTTTTTTCCTTTTTGGAGAATAGTTGATAAAAGTTCATGGTAATTCCAGTTTGGAATTCTTTCTTCCATTGGCAGATAATCGATCGGTTTTCTTATCATGATTTCTTAGTTTTTTGTCCTCCTATGTAAAAGGGGACTGGTTGATATTTTTTGCTTTTTACATCCGGTTCAATTAAATGAGCATGCAGATGTTTTACTGTTGCCCCAGAATGCAGAGTATCTCCAAAACGTATGCAGAATCCTCCGCCTTTTATTTTTTGCTCTTCGGCTATTTGACTAAAGGCATAAAACAATTCAGTCATTTCTGTTGGACCAAGCCACCAAGGATCCTCATGGTATGCTTTAGAGATAGCCATAATGTGGTTTTTTGTTCCTTTATATGGCCATTTGTTTTTCGCAAAAATCCAGTATTTGGTTTCCTTAATGATCTCCAGTTTAGAGTAAGTTTTCAGATGTTCTTGCGCAAAAGGATCTACTCCTGCGTCAATGATTTTTTTCATTGTAGCTATTTGTTCTTCTGAACGCGCATTGTTTATGTCTACAAAGCATTTGATTTTTTTTGTTTTCATAACGTTGTTTTTTAAAGATTTTCTACCTTTAGACTACATCATAAAATTGCAAATGTCAAATAAAAAATCCCCCTGATTTAATCAGAGGGATCATGTGAATTTAAAAAACCTCAATTTCGGCGTGAGCTTGTCTGAGCAAGGCGCCGGAATTTTTTGTTTTGCCGAAAGGCACGACTAGCCTGCCGCCGCATAATTTGTATTTTTCTGTCACTATTTTTTCGAGGTCAAATAGTTCAATGCGCGCAGTCCTGGGCATGTTATCCACATCCCTTATAAATTGTTTGGATATTATCAGGAAATGCTTTTTCAGTTCGCTGCTCGGTTTCATGTTTTCAACCAAAATCCAATAATCTGTTTCCTTTATTTTTTTCAGATTCGGATTCTTTTCCAGGTTTTGTTTTGAAAACGGATTTTGATTCGCGTCAGCGATTTCTTTGGTTCTTCCTTGTAGTATGTTTTTGCGATCGTTATTTTTATCAAAAAATACTGACGCGGTTTTTTGTGCGGTTTCTTGTGGCATACTTTCTGTTTTTAAGTTTTGAATGAATTTTTTTTAAGATTACTATTAAAATACTGCCATGTCAAATATTTTATTTGCAATTTTTGGAAAATATGTTATTATCTTGCCCAGACTGTGCTCAAACCTTAAAAACAAACCTCTCTAAAAAACTATTGCTGTATGACAGAAGAAACACAGACAACCCGTATCTCGGCTGATTACTTGGAAAAAGTTCGATTTGGCAGAACGAAGCTCAAGCTTCAAAAATACTTTGATGCAGTAAAATTGTATCCGGAAAAATCCGCGCCGCTGAGCGATGATATCAAATCAGCCATGACCATTTCCCGTTTTTACCTGAAGGAAATCGCCGGCGATTCAAACGATTGGCAAATGCGCCGCCTGCTCAGAATAAATGAGATTCTTTCGGGCTACTTAAAAAATGAGAACAAGGCTTATTCTGAAAAAATCTCCATTGCTGTATTCCTTCATCATTTGCCGCCATTTCAAAGTTTTTCCAAGCAAACTTGCCAGATGTTTTTTGATCTTGAAATGGCTGATTTAATTTTTGATTCTCCGAGATTTGCCGATTGTCCAAGCAAGATTTCTCAAACAAAGATCCCGACCCCATGGCTTATGATTTGTTGCGCGATGCAAATCGATTATTTGAATAAGCGCCATCATAATGCCGAAGATCTCAGGTTTATCGAGAAAATGAAGTTTATAGGATCGTTGATCCGGGCGCTGGAAGAAAATGCGAAAGATTCAAGGGTAATTGAAATCTTGAAAGACCTAAAGGAAAAGTTTGAAATTAAAAGCAAAGTTTTTAAGGCAAGCGTTTTTGTGAATGTAGAAAACTAAACATCAGGGTTTAGGATGATCCCCCGTATTGCGGGGGATTTTTT
>CAZUZG010000033.1:0-5300 GCA_964624665.1 uncultured Candidatus Saccharibacteria bacterium
GCAATGCAAGCCACCGGATTCAATGAAACAGTGGTGAAAATCTGAGTGCTTGGATTGACCGTAAAAGCTACAACATTTGATGAACCTCCGCCCGGACTTGGATTTACAACTCTCATAGTTTTAATACCTGCCGTATCTACAACGCTTGTTACAAGCGTTGCGGACAGCCTATTGGTATCCAGATAAGTAGTGGTTAAAACAACTCCGTCAAAAACAATTTCAGCTCCATTCACAAACCTGCTTCCATAGACTGTAACAGTCGGCAATTGATTTCCGACTGTGGCATCTGTCGGAGCAGATGTGGTGATAACTGGCTTTGGATTTTCAATATTCACAGTGTAAGTTGCATCCTGCGAACACCCAGCGCCATCCGTTAAACTCACGCCATAAGTGAAAGTTCCTGTTGAAGTAGGACTGCCGTTCCATATACCCTGCTGTGTCATTGTCAGTCCGATCGGCGGCATGCCGCTTGAAATCGTCCACACACAAGCAAAATTTAGCAAACCACCAGTCTTTGGCATAGCAAAGATATAAGGCGTATTCACTAAACCGTCAGGCATGGTCAGAGCATCGATCGTCATCGGCAAACAATTCACAATCATCGTATCGCTTTTTGTGCCGACGCAGCCATTTGATCCAGTTGCGGTAGTCGTAATGATAAATGTTCCATTTGTCATCAGCGTATCATTTACATTTCCGACCGAAGACATGCTTATGACCGAAGGCAATCCTGTCGAAGAATAAATTACTGTTCCAATGCCACCAGAAGATGTCACTGGGGTATTTATCGCTTGACCGGAATTAAAGCTTCCAGAAAAAGGCGTGCTTACAAGAATCGAACCGCAAAGCTCAATCAATGTATCAATGTCGGTCTTCGAACAGCCATTTTTATCGACCACAGTCACTGCCGGATAATAAGTCCCTATTGCTGTGGGGGCTCCGGAATAAACCGCGGTTGTTGAATTGATCGATAAACCGACAGGCTCATTAGCTAACGTAAAATGCACTTGGCCGATGGTATTTGAAACATTTGCCGACACATTAATTTGCGTGCCTGCATTCAGAGTCAAATTAAGATTTGGCTTAACCATGATATCTGTCTGGCAGGTGATGTTCATCACATCTGTCCTTGTTGCCGGGCAATTGTTGCCGTCAAGAGAATTTGTCGTAACAATAAATGTTCCGACAGTATCAAGTGATCCGCCGAGACTTCCATTGGAAGATAAACTTCCGCTTGAAGGCAAGTTGGAGCTAAAGGTTACAGAGCCGATATTACCGTTTGCTGTAAACGATCCGCTTAACGCCTGCCCAGCAACAAAGCTGCCAGTCAAAGGTCCGGTAATCGAATAGTTTTGGCACACCACCATCATCGTATCAACATCAGTCGCAAAGCAACCATTTTTGTCAGTCACTTTCACATTAGGAAAGTAAGTGCCGGTTACTATTGGCGATCCGGAATAATTTCCGGTATCCGAATCAATGGTTACGCCTGTAGGCAAACCAGTGGCCGAATATGTTTTTGATCCGATGCAGTTAAGCGCAACAGCATTTCCATTTACCGGTGAACCAGCAGAAATGGTCATGTTTAAGTTTGGCTTAACCATGATATCTGTCTGGCAGGTGATGTTCATCACATCTGTCCTTGTTGCCGGGCAATTGTTGCCGTCAAGAGAATTTGTCGTAACAATAAATGTTCCGACAGTATCAAGTGATCCGCCGAGACTTCCATTGGAAGATAAACTTCCGCTTGAAGGCAAGTTGGAGCTAAAGGTTACAGAGCCGATATTACCGTTTGCTGTAAACGATCCGCTTAACGCCTGCCCAGCAACAAAGCTGCCAGTCAAAGGTCCGGTAATCGAATAGTTTTGGCACACCACCATCATCGTATCAACATCAGTCGCAAAGCAACCATTTTTGTCAGTCACTTTCACATTAGGAAAGTAAGTGCCGGTTACTATTGGCGATCCGGAATAATTTCCGGTATCCGAATCAATGGTTACGCCTGTAGGCAAACCAGTGGCCGAATATGTTTTTGATCCGATGCAGTTAAGCGCAACAGCATTTCCATTTACCGGTGAACCAGCAGAAATGGTCATGTTTAAGTTTGGCTTAACCATGATATCTGTCTGGCAGGTGATGTTCATGGTCGTAAAACTTACACCTGAACACCCATACTGATCCAAAGCACTAATCATTAAATTGAAAACGCCGACAGTATCGATTGATCCGCCCACTGCTCCATTAGTTGCCATGCTTATACTTGAAGGCAAGCCGGAAGCGCTGAAAACGGGAGTTCCTGTCGAACCGGTTTGAGTCGCCATGCCAGATACAATCTGACCTGCGCTAAAATTGCCATTTATGATCGAAGCGTCGACAAGAATATTTGGACAGCTTACATCAAGAAAAATTTGACCTGATGATCCGCCCCCGGGGGCTGGATTAGTAATCACGATCGGATAAGATCCGGTCAAACTAATATCGCTCGCGAGAATTGTCACAAACAAAGTATCGTTTGTCGGACTTCGATAAGTTATGGCTCTAGGCAAGCCATTTACAGTCGCAACAGAAGTTGAAGAAAAATTTAAACCGACAATTGTGTCGGTAAAAGAATTTCCGCCAACATACACATCGGAAGGATTTATCGCCGAAAGAATCGGGCGTAAATTGGCCGTCTGAAATGAATCAGGTGCTACGGTTGGTATTTGCAACGGACCGGCAAGCATTCCAGGATTCCAGATAGTAAGCTTGAAATAATACCAAGTGCCAGGTATTGCTCCGTTAATCGGAAAAGCAATTTGAGTCCCGGCTGCCGTGGTGTCGCTCAAGATAACTGTAATCGAGGAATCCAAGGTCGCTTTATCCATATCATATTGAAATATGGCAAAGGTGTTCGGATCCAGAAGTCCACTATAAGAATAGAAGATTGAATTAGTAATGAAGCTCGCAGAATCTTTATTGGAAGTTGCTGGGGCTTGGCTTTTGACAGTAGAAGCTAATAAAAGCATCACTGCTAAAATTTGCAGAAAAGGAGTTGTTTTTTTCATCGTTTCTATTTATTTGTTAAGGTTTAGTTTATTTTCTCTTTATTTTCTGGGCAAAATCTAACATAATAAACATATTTTGTCAAATAAAAAAGCTCTATACTTTTTAGAGTATAGAGCTTTGTAGTATTGCAGTACTGTCTATTTTACAACAGACAGCCGCTGTCCACTTTTTCCAACAAGCTGGCCTTCATTGTCCAACACTTGAAAAGAGTAGAGCCCGCTAGCAAGTTCGTAAGTTTCGATTTGTCCTTTGCCATTTGCAACTTCGAATTCCTTAACCAGTTCGCCTGTCATGTTGTAAAGCATTAGCTTGCCTCGAGTATTTCCAGGACAAATGATTTCGGAAATTCCAGCAGTCGGATTTGGAAAAACCTTTACGCCGACAATCTCTTCAACGCTTTCTTTGATGCCAAGCGGAGTGTTGCAGGAAAGTATCAAAGACGAATCAGTGTAAGCGCTATTTCTAATATAGATTTTTACATAATTCGTTTTCCCTGGCACAGGATCCATGTGCAACAGCTCGCTGATCTTGAATTGATACATCAGATTACTTCCAACACCAGCAACAATTACCGGAGTAAATCTCTTAGCCGGAGAATCTGCGCTGTCGGGCGCAATCGATGCATACATCAGCGCATTGGGATCATTGTTTGTGTAAGACACATAAATATCGGTCGTTGAAACACAGGTCATGCTTAAAGCATAAACAGAGGACTGTGCGACAAATATCGTTGATGCGGTATGCGCTCCATTTGGCGGATCAAAGGCAATGCCAATTGTTGAATTCCAGCCATAAAGTCGGAAATCGTAGGCAGTTCCAGATGTAAGGTTTGTAAAAGTAAAAGCCAGTTGACAATTACCTACCGGAATGACTGCATACCTTACCGAATCAAATGTACTCTTACTTGCGAGGCCAAAATAAATTCCAACCTGGCTCGTAGGATCTGTATTACCGGTAACATTAACAAACATTGTCATACTGTTTGTGGTCTGAGTGGTAAAAGCTAAAGTGAAACTAAAACCTTGTTGCATTTTATTGAAACAATCATAGTCAACCACCTTAGTATTTTTTGGCAAATGTGCCGGTATTATTGTAGCCATTTCAGCAATGTCATCTGCATAAGTGCAGATTTTGTAATCAAACTGGCGGGCATTTGCTGTCATCGCTACTATAGCGATAAAAAGCGTCGAAAGGATTTTTTTCATGTTTTTTATTTTTATTTAAAGGTACAATTATTTGGGTTTCGTTTCCGTATTTGTGGAAAGCTTAACATAATTTAATATTATTGTCAATAGAAAAAGCGCCCCGTAAGGAGCGCTTTTTCATTATTTAGCTTTGTATTTATAAGCCGAATTCTGTCCCCGTGATGACTATAGGTCATTTTACGGTGGATAGTCATTTATCTAGGCCCCGCATTACTGCTGGGCTCAAGCGGCACTTCCCGCTTACGCGGGACACGGCCTTGCACACAAGTAAGGATTTAGCCGTTTCACTTCCGATATTACTATCGGGACTCGCCCCGTTTCGCCTTTCAGCCACGCGGGGCGCTTCTCAGCTTTCGCTTCGAAGCGTCTCTGCTCGCACCTCGCGGACCAGCCTCGTCTAGAACAAGTCTAGGCGGGTTGCTCCGTATGGGTATTACCCATTACCCTGCTCCCCGATAAATCGGGGGTGTGTTCGGACTTTCCTCACCCCACTTAAGGAGCGCAACTATCCAATACAAAACCGAAAAGATTATATAATAGATCCAGTCAATCCGCAAGGACATTATTGACAAATATATGAATATATGATACGATCTAGGCACAGATTAAAAGTAATTATATTCCTCAAGTCCTTTTGGGCTTCGGAGTAAAAAATATTATTATGAAAAATTTTATCAAAAAAACAATTATGCTTTCCTTGGTGATGATCGGATTCGTTGCCTTTGGAGCAAATACTGCCAGCGCGAGAGATAACTCCGGCGGCAATAATACCGTAATGAGCGGCCCGGCGACAGTCGTTGCCCTTTCCGCAACATCGGTCGGCCAAACCACTGCTACCCTAAATGGCACAGTCAATCCAAACGGTTCAACAACCTCGGCTTGGTTTGAATTTAATTCAAACAACTATGGCACACAGAACGGATTGAGTGGCAGTTCAGCTATTGCAATGACTTACAATTTGACTGGCCTTACTCCAGGCACGACTTATTCATACCGAGTTAGCGCTGTAAATAACGGCGGACCAGTTTTGGGCAATGTAATTACTTTTAC
>CAZUZG010000034.1:0-5142 GCA_964624665.1 uncultured Candidatus Saccharibacteria bacterium
AAAAAAGCGTCCCGATTTTGGGGCGCTTTAAAATTTAATTTTATGCTGGTATTTTTACCATGTAATCTTTGCCGACTTGCCTGATGGCCATTTTGCTACTTATACTCCCTGGTATGGTGATGTGGTAAGCGGCGACCCTGTATTCTGTTTCCTTTCCGGTGGATCTTTGAACTTCTGCAAAAATGTATTTTTGCATTCTTCGAAGAGCGTCTGTTTTTATCGCTGTCGGTTTTTCTGTCATCTCGCAATATCTTTTAAATTGCTCGATGAATGTTTCACTCAAATACTTTGAATGTTCTGGATTGTTTATCAATACTTTGCAAGTATCTCTCCATTCAGGTTCGTTTTTTATCAGCCACTCAGTTTCCTCTGCAAATGAAGGCTTGGTGGCTATTTTGTGCTTTGAAGCGCCACCGGTCTTTTTTACAAAAGAAGATTCAAGATTTGCTCCGGGCTTGTAAGCGTCATTAGCTTCATCGATTGATATTGCCAATTTTTTTGCCACTCCTATGATATCGGTGTTTGCCCGAATTTTTTCATAAGGGTTTCTTTTGATGCGGTCATTGATTGAGTTCATGGTTATTCGATTTTTAAATTAAACAATATTTCCTGGGTTTTATTCTACATAAAAATAATATGCCGTCAATCAATTTAAAATTCTCAGCATGCTATACTTTTTGGCATGGAAAAATACCCGGAACTCTTGCAGGTGCTTCTTTTGAACAGAAATATCACTACACCCGAAGAAGTCGAAAAGTTTTTAAATCCCGATTATGAAAGAGATGCTCATGATCCATTTTTGATGAAAGATATGGAGAAGGCCTGTGTCCGTATTTTTGAGGCGATGGAAGCCAAGCAAAAAATACTTATTTATGCCGATTATGATGCCGACGGCATTCCGGGCGGAACAATCCTTCACGATCTTTTTAAAAAAATCGGCTATCAGAATTTTTCAGTTTATATTCCCGACAGGCATTTGGAAGGCTTCGGTTTGAATAAGGAAGCGGTTGAAAAATTTAAAAATGAAGATGTTAATTTGATTGTTACTGTCGACCTTGGCACAGCCGATGTCGAAGCGGTTGCCCTGGCGCAAGGTTTCGGCATCGATGTCATTATTACCGACCATCATTTGCCGGGGGAAGTATTGCCTCGGGCTTATGCGATTTTAAATCCTAAACAAGAGGGCTGCGAATATCCGGACGAGATGCTTTGCGGTTCCGGCGTGGCTTTTAAATTGGTTCAAGGTTTTCTTAAAAAATACGCTGAATATTTTAAGATTCAAGATGGCTGGGAAAAATGGCTTCTCGATATGGCCGGCCTGGCGACTTTGGCCGACATGGTTCCGCTTGTTGGCGAAAATAGAGTTTTGGCTTTTTACGGCATGAAAGTCATCAGGAAAAATCGCCGCCTCGGCCTGCAGAAAATTTTTCAAAAACTAAAAATGAATCCGCTTTATTTGAATGAAGATGATATCACTTTTATGGTCGTGCCAAGGCTGAATGCCGCATCTCGCATGGATGATCCAAAAAGGGCTTTTGAGCTTCTGTCGACGACAGATGAAACTGAAGCCGGCGGCCTGGCGGATCATTTAGCAAATATCAATGATGAAAGAAAAGTTTTAGTCGCCGGAATGATAAAGGAGATAAAGATCGCATTGGAAAAAAGAGAAGAGAAAAATGTGATCGTGATCGGCAATCCAAAATGGCGAGTCGGCGTCTTAGGCTTGGCCGCGTCAAAGATCGTCGATGAATATGGCAAGCCGTGTTTTGTCTGGGGGCTGGAAGGCAGCGCTGTCATCAAGGGTTCGTGCCGTTCGCCTGTTGGCGTAAATTTGCACGAGCTCATGTCCGCCGCTAAAGAAAATTCTTTTCTGACTTTCGGCGGACATGAATTGGCTGGAGGTTTTTCCGTGTCGCATGAACAAATTCACTTGTTAGAACAAGAGCTTTTGATCGCCTATGAAAAAATTGGAAAAGAGCCGCCTTTGCAAAATGCTTCAGCGAGCCAGGCAGATAAAAAATTGTCTCTTGAAGATTTAACAATGTTTAATTACAGGCTAATAGAAAAATTGGCGCCTTTCGGCGTCGGCAATCCAAAACCGGTTTTTCTTTTTGAAAATATTGAAATTAAAGAGATTAAAAGTTTTGGAAAAGAAAAGAATCATCTGGAAATTATTTTTGCTAAAGAAAACGGCGACAAAGTTAAGGCAATCAGTTTTTTTAAGACTCCCGAAAGTTTCGATTTCAAATTAGAGCCAGGCCGAAAGATCGATCTAGCCGCCAATTTTGAAAAATCCATGTTCATGGGCAGAACCGAGCTTCGGCTTCGAATTGTTGATATTTTCGAAATTTAAATACTTCCGCCTTTCTGTTACAATAGTTCCATGAAACAAGACCAAGACAAAAAGATCATAATTTTTACCGACGGCTCTTCTTTGGGCAATCCGGGTCCGGGCGGGTATGGCGCAGTTATTCTGTTAATGCCAGAGAATAAAGTTATAGAAATTGGCGGCCGTGAAAACATGACCACGAATAACCGCATGGAGCTCGCTGCCGCGATCGAGTCTTTGATCACGGTCGAGAAACACGATGGCGATGTCCTCATATATAGCGATTCGACTTATGTCGTCAGCGGAATAACTGTCTGGGTCAAAGGCTGGATGCTCCGCGGCTGGAAGACGGCCGACAAAAAAGATGTCTTGAACCAGGACCTTTGGCAGAGATTGTATCTCCTTGCAAGCCAGAGGGAAAAAATAGGCAAATTAGAATGGAAAAGAGTGCCGGGCCACGCCGGAGTTTTAGGCAATGAAAGGGCCGATGTTATCGCGACATCATATGCCAGCGGCAAGGATTTTAATTTAGCTCACGGTTTGCTCGAAGAATATGAAAAGATTTTCGAAGGGAAGCTTATTTTATAGCCTGGTCTCAGGTTTTGTCTTTGGAATTTTTTTCCGATCTTTTTTTGATTTTGGCAGCCCGGCTATTTTGCTTGGCTTTTTGATTTCAGCCGGGGTTCTTATTTTAGGTTTTTTATTCTCCAAAGATAAGGCAAAAATAAATACTAAAATAATTTTAACTGCTATTTTTATATTGTCTTTTAGTTTTGGTGTTTTTCGTTTTCATATTTCAGATTTGAATAAAGGCGACCCATATTTAAATCAAAGCCTCGGGCAGAGGGTCGAAGTTTTCGGCATGATCGCTGTCGAGCCGGAAATCGGTGAAAAAAATCAGAAACTTATTGTTCGGGTCAATAAAATAAAAATTTTAGTCACTGCTGAAAAATTCGATAAATTTGAGTATGGCGAAAATATAAAATTGAAAGGCGTTTTGTCGAAGCCGGAGAATTTTACAACCTCAAACGGCAAAGTTTTTGATTATGTTTCTTATCTCCGGAAAGATGATATTTTTTATGAAGCCAATTATCCGAAGATTGAAGTAATTTCCAAAGGCGACGGCAATCGGCTGATAAGCTTTCTTTACAGAATAAAAAATTCTTTCTTGGAAAAAATTTCAAAAGAGATCAACGAACCGGAGTCTTCGCTTTTGGGCGGCATTCTGCTAGGCGGCAAGCATGCCATGAATGCCGATTTGAAAAATGATTTCATTAAAACCGGCGTCATTCATATCGTCGCCCTTTCCGGTTTCAATGTCACAATCGTGGCTGAAGCTGTCGCCGGATTTTTTTCTTTGTTTTTTAGGAGAAAGATCAGTTTTTATTTTGGCATTTTTTCAATTATTCTTTTTGCGCTGATGACCGGTGGCGGTTCGACGATACTTCGTGCTTCGATCATGGCCGGCTTGGCTTTTGTCGCTCGGGCGACGGGTAGGACTTATGATGTGACTCGAGCTCTTTGTTTGGCGCTGCTTATAATGTTGATCCAGAATCCTTGGATTTTAGTTTATGATGTTTCTTTCCAGCTTTCATTTTTGGCGACCATCGGGATTATTTATGTCACTCCGCACATAGAAAAATATTTTAAATGGGCGCCGAAAACTTTTGATCTGCAAAATATTTTTGCCAGCACAATGGCAACTTATCTTTTTGTCCTGCCTTTTGTTGTCTACAAAATGGGCACGCTGTCATTCGTCGCCCTGCCGGTCAATTTTATCGTATTGCCTTTTATTCCCGGGCTAATGCTTCTGGGATTTCTGACCAGTATTTTTGGTTTTCTCAACCACTTTTTGGCTTTGCCATTTGCCTACTTGTCATTCTTTCTTTTGCGCGGGATTATTTTAATCGCGCACTTTTTTGCCGGTTTATCTTTTTCTTCCATAAATATAAATTACCTGCCGCTTGTCACAGTTGTAACAATTTATCTTTTTTATATTTATCTCTGGTTCAGGCCTAAGGCAGAGAAACAGTCTAAGCCTGAGCCTTTAGAAAATTCTCCTCAATAGTTTGCCAGTTAAGATTTTCAAAAAAAGCTTCAATATATTTTTTCTTTTCAGAAGTCGGATGGTCGTAGACATAGGCATGTTCCCACATATCGAGCATGAGTATTGGAGAGAGTCCTGTGAGCTGGCCTAAATGCTGTTCATCAACCCAAGCGTTTACCAATTTATTTTGGTTGTTATCTAAATAAAGAATGGCCCAGCCGATACCTCGAGTCAAAGCGACCGCCTTAAATCGAGCCAGCCAATTTTCAAAACTGCCCCATTCTGCTGAAATTGCTTTTTCCAAAGTATTGTCGGTACTAAGCGGAGCTGAACCATTTTCCAAACTTTTGAAATAGTATTCATGGTTGCGCATGCCACAGAATTCAAAAGCAAAGCGCCTTTGCAATTCGCCCAAGACATAGGCATTGGCCGTCTCATCTTTGGATAGTTCAGTAATTTTTTCCAAAATCATATTTGTATTTTTGACATAGCCGGCATAAAGCTTTAAATGCTCGTCGATATTTTTGGCTGATATGCCTTTGATTTCCAATAGGTTGAATTTTTGTTCTTGATACATATTTAGATATTTAATAAGTTATAATGATTGATTATAACTTATGAATCAATTTAGAAAAAATTTGAAATGGTATTTATTCGGTGTTTTGGCTATTTTTGTCACCACGATTTTTCATGCCAATTTAGCTACGCCGAGCATTAAGCAGAATAATCAGACAGCTTCAGTAGCTCTTTCTGGCAAGCTGAAAAT
>CAZUZG010000035.1:0-4893 GCA_964624665.1 uncultured Candidatus Saccharibacteria bacterium
TAAAAACACCCTTATTTCTAAGAGTGTTTTTAGAAAGTAAATTTATTTTACCTGATTTCGTAAGTAATGGTCACATTCGAGGTGATTTTATTCTCCCCTGTTGGCAGATCAGGCACAGTCTGAGGCGCCATGCTCGAGACTGAAAGAGCTTCAGCTTTGTAAGCATAGATAGGATAATTGCCAGACTCAGAGAAATTCACGATTCTGACGAGCTTCACACCGAGATCCTTGGCCAAGACTTCAGCCTTGACTTTAGCATCCTCTATCGCATCATGCCTAGCTTTTTCTTTTATTGCATCCTCTTCATCGATAGTAAAATTCGGTCCGGACAATTCAGTCACACCTTGATCTGTCAGACCTCCGGCAATTTTTCCGGCATCATCAATATTTCTGATTTTAACTTCAATATTCTGAGAAACTTCATAGCCGACAATAACTTGCTTGCCTGGCCTTGGCGGACAGTTGAAGTCGGCGCAGACAGGAGCATTGTCGTAGACATAATCATATTTCGGATAAGAATTGTAATTCAAAGTTTTAATGTCTTTTTCAGCGATGTCGTTCTTCTTGATAAAATCCAAAGTCTTGGCGATTTTTTCTGTCACGACGACTTGAGCTTCTTTGGCAGTCTTGGCTTCCTGTCTGACGGTAAAGTTAATGGTTGCAATATCCGGCGCGGCCGTCACTTCGCCCTTGCCTTCAAAAGACATGGTGGTCGAAGGCGCGACTCCCCCGCCGATGAATTTTAAAGATTTGAATTCACCTGCGGTTTTTACGCCGACAAATAAAATCAAAACGCCCAATAAAACATATAAAGTATTTAGTAAATTTTTTGGCAATAATTCTGTCATATGATTTTTAATTTATTTTCAATAATTCGACTTCAAATATAAGCGTCGCATTCGGAGGAATCACTCCGCCCGCGCCGGATTCTCCATAAGCGAGTTCTGGCGGTATGGTCAATCGCAATTTACCGCCGACTTTCATGCCAAGCACGCCCATATCCCAGCCTTTGATGACTTGCCCGACGCCCAAAGTAAAGACAAAAGGCTGGCCGCGATCGATGCTTGAATCGAATTTATCCCCATTTGGCAATCTGCCTGTGTAATGCACAGCGACCTTATCGCCATTTTTGGCCGCTGCTCCGCTACCTTCCTTGATAACTACGATTTGTAATTGATTTTCCATAGGTTTGACTTGTTCCGCGATATTTACTTGCGTATCTCCGAAAACAGTTTCCATATTTTCTGAAACTTTAATTTCAGAATTTTTTGGAGTTTCCCTGAAGCTTACATAAACACCGAGAACAATAAAAAATATTACTAAAATAATAATGCTTTTTTTCATGCGATTTTAATAAAAACTAATAATGGACTAAATATAACACGAAAGAGATAAAAGTTTATGCTTGAGCGGAAATTTTAGGATAAAACTTGCCGACGAGCAGAACGCTGATCAAAAGCAAAAATCCGGTCATCGACATCATTGGAATCGAAACATAACCGCCGATTTCTGAGACAAAGTGCTGAACGCAAGATATGCCAGTCGCGCCGCATGGAAGGACGGAGAGGTTGAAATAATAGATCAGAATATGATAAACAGAAATCAAAAATCCCAAAATAGACAGAATTAGGCCATAGTCTAAAATATTGCGATCCTTTTTTATCAGGGCCAAAGCAAAAATTGGAACGATCGGATACATGAATATCCTCTGATACCAGCAAAGAATACACGGAGCGAAACCAACCGCATCAGAGTAAAATAAGCTGATAAAAACGCCCAACAGGGCAATATCTAGAACAATCCATAAAACATCTTTTGAGACAAAATTCAAAACCTTAAATTTCCTTTTTGAAGCCAATAACAAAACAAGAGTAACAGTAAAGAACTGAGACAAAATGACTCCGATGGCAACCATTTTATTGAAAATTGGCAAAAATGACAACATGGATCGCTAATTAGGCAAAATGCAGGAAGTCTTGTCGGCAAGAGTCTTAAGCGGCACTTCCCCGCTTAAGGTCGAGCCATCGGCAAAATTCCAAGTCGGATAGCCTTCGATTTTCTTATCCTTGCAAATCTTGGTCTGGCCCTGGCCGTCAGCAGTCGAACATTCAATATACGGCAAAAGCTTGGCCGACTTGCCAAACAGTTTTTTCTGAGCCTGGCAGTGCGGACACCAGAAAGCCCCGTAAAATTCAGCGCCTTTATTTTTCAAGCAGACTGCAAAATCATCGTATTTGCCGGGCTTGGTCGACTCGACAATGATACCCCAGACAACAAGGGTCAAAATTACTAAAGCGATAAGATAATATAAATATTTTTTCATACTGTAATTATATATTGCAATCAGGCTAATGACAAACATTCAAACCACGCTTTGCAAGATATTTTTGATGATACTCTTCGGCTGAATAAAAAGGCTGGGCTGGGACGATTTCAGTTGCAATCGGCAAAGAATACTTGCCGGATGCTTGAAGCAAATTTTTAGCATTTTCAGCCGACTTTTTCTGCTCTTCATTGTTGTAAAAAATGACGGAACGATATTGGCGCCCGATGTCCGGACCTTGGCGGTCGACCTCTGTCGGATCATGCATTTCCCAAAAAACTTTCAGCAATTCTTCAAAAGAAATTTTGGCGGGATCATAAGTTATCCGGAGGACTTCAGCGTGGCCGGTATCGCCGCGGCAAACATCTTCATAAGTCGGATTCGGCACATGTCCGCCGGAATAGCCGACAAGAGTTTCAATGACTCCCGGCAACTGCCTAAAAAATTCTTCAGTTTGCCAAAAACAGCCGGCGCCAAAAATCGCTATTTCTGTTTTTTGCGCTTCATCTTTATTTACAATGCTCATTACAAACTAATTAGATTTATACGCGGACGCCGCATTTTTTTGATTTGTCCGAGCAACAGACTTGGTAAAATAAAAAAAGCCAAAAAGCACAAGAATGATGACCGTTAAAATGCTCCAAAGGGTTGTTTTTTTCATACCGTCATATTATATACCAATTTTTAGAAAAAACGCTAGGCCTTGAAAGGTTTCTTAAAATAAAATCTCCTGCAAAAAATTATAGAAAAAAATCCTATTTAGAAAAAGTTTCATCTTTGCAGTCAAAACAGCATTTATCCGAACCAAAAAGAGACAAGGCGAATAAACTGACTGCGAGACCAAAATCGCGAACGCCATTAGCGCTGATGCCGAAACCAGATGCAATAACAAGAACATGAACAGATAAAATCAAAGCAACCCACCTAGTATATATCCCTGCCCCCAAAAGAATTGCGGCAATTATTTCAAACCAGGCGTTTATATGTACGAGAGCGAGGGCGTTCATGCCGGATAAATTAGTCGCCCAAGCCGGCACGACACCGGTCCACATCGAAGGATTTGTAAATTGCGACACGCTAAACCAAGCAACAACTGCCGTCATGCCTAGTCGAAGTATTCTGGGAGCATAATGTGAAAGTTTTTTCATAGGTTGAATTATAAGTTATTTTTTAAAATAATAGAATATACAAATTACTGATACTGAATAAAGCTCGGCTGTGGATTCAATTTCAATATTTCCGCCGGAGCGAGCATACGAGGACTCGGCGGACGGATATCATTTTTATAGAAAAGCTTGAATCCGGTAAATTGGACCGGCTCTTTGTAAACGACCTGATTGTAAGTATTGATCTTTTTCTCAGGAAAGCCCCAGCCATCCATATCCATGACTATTTGGACTTCAGGCAAAGGTTTGATCTGTCTATAATTAGTCACCATTGGCCGAGTAAAGCGGTGAATGATAAGAATTTTTGGCGGCAGATTATTGGCTTTGACCAATCCGGCCAAATAATTGGCGGCGTAATTGACATCAGCCGCGTCAAAGGTGCCGATGACTCGGCCAGGCTTGTCGCCCGACTTCATCGAGAATTCCGGATCGATAGCCAAATGCACTTCAGGCATTTTCAAATATTTTTCTAATAAAGGCAATTCAGTTTTCAAATCGCTCAAGCCGACTTGAATGTCCAAAATTACTATGCCGTTCAACTCGTCAGCCAGCTGCACGGCTATATCTATTTGATCATCCGGCATGCGAAATCTGTATTTGCCGTCTGTGCCGGCACTGCCCTGGGCCGTGATGGCGATATAGTTTATGGCCGGCACGACGGGAGTGCTTGGGTCTGCCACTTCCCAATTTTTAACCTCCTGCTTAAGCTTCGCCAGCATTTCAGCTTCTGGATATTCTCCCAAGACACCCATTTTGGTCGAATAAAAATTGCCGTAGTAAGCGACAATCCTCTTAAAAGGCAAAATGGCGCCGGCTTTCGGATAAACTGTTTTGACTGGCCAAAGAGTCGGTGCTGGTGCAACTTCAGGCACAGTCGATGTCGCCGATATCGGAGGCAAAACCTTTGGTGCGGGATTGTTGGCAATAGCAAGCAGCTTTTTGTCATAGGCAACTATGTCTAAGGGTTCAACTATGGCCTTTTTATATTCCTCCGCCTTGATTACATTGTCGGCAGAATCATAGTGGACACCAAAAAATTTGGTAAAACTGAGGGCATAAACGCCCGCAAGACAAACGGCGAAAAACACAACGCCCCGAGTCGCATAGAAAAAAAGTTTTTTGTGCTTAAGAATTTTTGGAAGTTTTATTTTCATGATTTTTATTCATCGGCCCTGCTAGCATTAAAAGAAGTTATTTTGCCGTCTTCAGCTTCATAATTTATTTCGATCGGATTGCAGCAAACCTCGCAATCTTCGACATAGCTCTGCCCGCCGGCGGAAATGTCTAAAACGACGGAGATATTTTCACCGCAATAAGGGCAGTCAAAAAACTTTTCTTCGGCCAAATCCTGATGATCTTCTTTCATACGATGATTATATCAGATCGAAGATTAATTTATTAAAA
>CAZUZG010000036.1:0-4664 GCA_964624665.1 uncultured Candidatus Saccharibacteria bacterium
TTTTCTTGCAAATGGGCGCGGATATGCTTTTTAGCCAAAGCTGTCTTGGCATAATCGAGCCATTTACTGGAGGGATGCGCATCCTTTTTTGTGTCGATTTGGACAATATCGCCATTGTGAAGCTCTGTATTTAGGGCGACCATTTTGCCATTAATTTTCGCATGCGCGGCGTGGTCTCCGATATCGGAATGAATAGCATAAGCAAAGTCGATCGGACTGGAATGCTCCGGAATGTCGATGACATCGCCTTCAGGCGTAAAGACAAAAATGCGGTCTTTGAAAAAATCCATTTTCAAATTTTCCATGAAGACGCCGTGTTCCGCGACATGATTTTGGAGTTCTTTGAATTCATTGATCCAGTTGTATTTTTGATCACTCAAATCGGTCTTGTCGTATTTATTTTCCTTGTAAGCAAAATGAGAGGCAATGCCGTATTCAGCCCGGCCGTGCATTTCTTCAGTTCTGATCTGGATCTCGGCAATGCCCCCGCTGCCGGTAAAGATGGTCGTGTGCAAGCTCTGGTAGCCGTTTAGCCGAGGCAGGGCGATGTAGTCTTTGATGCGGCCAGGCAATGGTTTCCACATGGAATGAATAATGCCCAGGACTCGATAGCAATCTTCGACGGTTTTGACTATGACTCGCAGGGCAACCATGTCGTAGATCTTTTCAATATCCATGTTGTATTTTAGGAGTTTCTTGTAAAGGCTGTATTTGTGCTTCATTCGATAGTCGACTTTTACAACATTGATTTTATGTTTTTCCAGTTCTCTTTGCAGTTCTTCGTGGACTTTTTTGAGGTATTGCTGATTGAAATGCGTTTTTTGCTCCAACAGTTCTGTGACAGCTTTGTATTCTTTCGGATAAACATACGGAAAAGCCGCGTCTTCCAATTCACCCTTCAATTTTCCGATGCCCAAGCGGTTGGCAAGGGGGGCGTAGACTTCCAAAGATTCCAGGGCGATTCTTCTGCGCTTTTCTTCCTTTACATGTTCCAGGGTTTGCAGGTTATGCAGGCGGTCGGCGAGCTTAATCATCAGCACTCTGAAATCTTGAGCCACGGCGACGAAGAACTTGCGCAAGCTTTCGACATGTCGATCTCGGCCGTGATATTTGAGTTTGCCGAGCTTGGTGACTCCATTGACCAAGAAAACGATTTCCTTGCCGAATTCTTTTTCGACTTCTTCTTCGGTTGTTTCAGTGTCTTCTATCGTGTCATGAAGGAGGCCGGCGCTGATAGTCTTGGCATCCATCCCGAAGCGGGCCAAGTTTTTCGCCGTTTCAAAGACATGCAAGAAATACGGATCTCCGCTTGCGCGCTTTTGGCCCTCATGCGCCTGTTTGGCGAATTCGTAAGCCTTGGTAATGAGTTTTTTATCTTCCTCGGTCGGCAATACCTCGTCCATCAGTTCGAATATTTTGTTAACATTAGTCATATTTCTATTTTAATACTTGAAACCGGGAAAACCAAGGAAATAAAACCGATACATAGATCTAATTATTTATATGAATTACCGGCTTGTGTTGTGAGGTTTTCTTTGTCGATTTTAAGTTTCAATCCGGAAGAAGGAATGAAAACCCGGCTAATATTCATGGCTATTATATTTGCTTTGCTTGAAAAATTAGAATATGCATTTGCAATTTTTTGGCCAGCCTGAGTGTCGATGACTGAAATGGCATTAAAATAAGGAGAAGCGCCGAGATTGATCGTCCAGCTGTCGCCAGAATGATAAGCCAGTTTCGGATCAAATTTGATGGATGTTCCGCCGGAAAGCTCATATTCCTTGTCAGTCAGCAGATGAACAGCATAAGGCCCGTTATTTTTGCTCAACTTAAAGCTTTTCACGCCATGCATTTCTTCATTGATCACAATTTTGAAGACATCATTTTTGTCGCCGTTATATTGGCCTTTCAAAGTCAGATAATCGGCGCCGGTTCCACGGAATGTTGTTTTTCCAAAAGCGATTATTTTTTCAGCGGCGGTTTTTTTAATTGATAAAATATCTTGATTAGGCATGGCTGAAATGAAAACTATTAAAACTAAAATTCCAGCAGCGTAAGGGTAATGCGACTTAAAAAGGTGCTTTAAAAAATTTATCATTTTTTTAAATTAAATACTTATTACGCCTTTGCCAAGCTTGATTTTTTGGCTATTGACAAATATGTAATATGTATTTATGATGTGCTAATATTTTTTATATCCTTGGTTGCTTGGCTGGGATACGGGGCTGGTTAGCAATATTAATTTGCGTCTACCGTATCCCAGCCAAGCAACCAAAAAAACACACTTCAGAAATGTTATTTTTTACGACAAAAAAAATACATCTCATGATCGTGTGCCAACCAGCTCTTATTTGGACGCAAACACATTATAATTTAAACGATAAAAAATATCTATAAAATATGTGTATAATTAGTTTAACTTTTGTTTAGATTTTTTATTTCATCAGCTTGTGCGGATTGTGATTTGGGCAGCTTTTTTCTGAACATCTTTCCGGAATAGTTTTAGTGCCTTCCATCATCAAAGATCCGCATATTTCGCAAATTTTGCCGGTTGGTTTGGCTTTGATCGCATATTTGCAGTCAGGATAATTTGAACAGCTGTAAAAGATGCCAAATCTGCCTCGGCGTTCCATCATCTCGCCCTTGCCGCATTTCGGACATTTCACCCCAGTCATTTTTTTCTGCTGCTCTTCTTCGCTTTGCTTTATATATTTGCATTTAGGATAAAGCGAGCAGGAGATGAATTTGCCAAAGCGGCCTTCTCGTTCGACGAGTTTGCCCTTGCCGCATTTAGGGCAGATTTCGCCGGTTTCTTTCGGCCCTTCGAGTTCTTTGCCCTCGATCGTGCGCGCGCCGTCGCAGTCGGGATATCTGGAACAAGACAAAAATTTGCCGGTTCGGCCGAGCTTGATGATCATATCGGCTCCGCATTTAGGACATTTTATATCAGCCGGCGCGTCGCCCATATTGGTAATTTTTTCTATATTTTCCTTGGCCTTAACATCTTTCAAAAAGGGTCCGTAAAAATCTTTTAATGTTTTTACATATTCTCTCTTGCCTAGAGCAATATCATCGAGTTCGTCTTCCATTTCGGCGGTAAAGGTATCGCTGATGTATTTTTCGAAATTATTTTCGATGAATGTTGAAACGACTTCGCCGGTATCGGTCGGGTGAAGCGATTTATTTATCTTTTCGACATAGCCTCTGGTTTCCAAAGTCCTGATCGTCGCGGCGTAGGTCGAAGGGCGGCCGATGCCTCGAGCTTCAAGTTCTTTGACCAAGCCTGCTTCCGAATATCTGTCCGGCGGAGTCGTGGCTTTTTGTTCAGATATTAATTCTTTGAGTTTGAGTTCCTCGCCCTTTTTCATTTCCGGCAGTTCGACATCCTCGCCTCTGGCGCCTTGGTCCGCGGAAAGCCAGCCCGGAAAAAGCAAACGAGAGCCGGTTGTTGTAAAAGGCGGGACGATTTCTTTGTTTTCGACAATAGCTGAAACTTTGGTTTTCAAAAGCTTGGCATCGGCCATCTGTGAAGATACTGCTCTTTCCCAGATCAATTTGTAAAGTCTTTCCTGTTCGTCGCCCATGCCAGTGCTCAAATTTTCGACCGCTGTCGGGCGAATCGCTTCGTGCGCCTCTTGGGCATTTTTGCTTTTGGTTTTGTAAACCCTAGACTCGGCGTATTCTTTACCGTATTTTTTTTCGATCAAGCTCAAAATTTGGGCTTGGGCTTGGATGCTCAAATTAGTGCTGTCCGTTCTCATATATGTAATGTGTCCGGCTTCATACAATTTCTGCGCGATTTGCATCGTGCGCGAAGGGGAATAGCCGAACCTGGAGCTGGCAGTCTGTTGCAAAGTCGAAGTCGTAAAAGGCGCGCGAGGAGATCTTTTTTGCTCGGATTCTTTGATATCGTCGATGATCCATTTGCCCTTTTTTCCGGCTTCTAAAATCTTTTCGACTATTTCTTCTCCCGGCTGACCCGGAGCATCCCATATTTCTTTGGAGCAGGAGAGCTTGATTAGATCGTCTTTTTTGGTTTTGAAATCGCCTTCGATCGTCCAATATTTTTCCGGAATAAAAGCGCGGATTTCTCTTTCGCGTTCCATGATGATGCGGAGAGCCGGAGATTGCACTCGGCCGGCGGAAAGCCCGTATCTAACTTTTTTCCAAATCAAGCCGGAAAGATCATAGCCGAAAAGGCGGTCTAAAACACGGCGGGCTTCTTGAGCCGTTTTCAAATGCATATCAATGTCGCGCGGATGTTTCATTGCATCAGTTACTGCGTCTTTAGTAATTTCATGGAAAACTATTCTTTTTGGATTTTTTAGCTTTAATGCTTCGGCCACATGCCAGGCTATCGCTTCACCTTCGCGGTCCGGGTCGGTCGCTAGCAGCACCTCGTCGGCTTTTTTGGCCAGATTTTTTAATTCATCGACGACTTTTTCCTTGCCTTTGGATATTTCATAGGAGGGGACAAAACCTTTTTCGATGTCGATAGCTTTTTTATTTGATTTCGGCAGATCGCGAATATGGCCGACGGAAGCTTTAACGGTAAATTTACCATCTAAATATTTTTCAATTGTTTTAGCTTTTGCCGGCGACTCGACGATGAGTAATTTCATATTGCCTTTATTAGTACTACACAATCAGCCTTTTTGCAAATT
>CAZUZG010000037.1:0-4566 GCA_964624665.1 uncultured Candidatus Saccharibacteria bacterium
GGTCATATTCGGAGTTTATCCGAAAACCGCCATATGTGTGTGCACATTACCAAATCTATTTGACTTATTTTAAAAATATGTTATCATCTCGTTAAATTAACTCTTTTAAAAAACAGAACTCATGAAGACAGGGAAAATAGTAATTTTTTCAGCTCCTTCTGGTGCTGGAAAAACAACAATAGTTAAACGATTTTTAGCAGATGACCCTAAAAGAAATCTTTTATCTATTTCAGCGGTTAATAGGCCTAAAAGGGACAACGAGACTCATGGCATAGATTATTATTTTACGCCCGATGAAGAATTTCAGCAGAAAATTAAAAATAAAGAATTTGTCGAATGGGAAGAGGTTTACAAGGGTCGTTTTTATGGCACGCTTGAAAGCGAAGTCGATAGACTTTTAGGTTTTTTAAATTCTGGCAAAAATATTTTTTTTGATGTCGATGTTAAGGGAGCTCTATCTTTAAAAAAATATTTTGAAGAAAAAGGCATCCAGGTTATTTTGATTTTTATCAAGCCAGAAGCGCCTGAAATGATGACTTTAAGAAAAAGACTCATGGGTCGAAATACTGAAACAGATGAGAGTATTGAGCACAGGCTAGATAAAGCTCCTGCTGAAATGAGCTTTCAAACTAGTTTTGATCGTGTTGTTGTAAATGATAATGTAGAACGAGCCTTTATGGAATGCAAAAGCTATATCTATAACTGGCTCAACTAGTTTTTATTACAAAACCGTTACTTATAAATATAGGTAACGGTTTTTTTATTCGAAATGAAATTCTTGTTTTTTGGATTTGATCATTTCTTTGAGCAGGGGATATTCTACAAGCTCGAGATCTTTTTGGATCATAATGGAAGCTTCGAGTCGGGCGGCCTCGACCATTTTAATATTTTTGATCGCTTCCATGCCGAGGTCGGATATGCCCCATTGCTTTGCGCCACTGAGCTCGCCTGAGCCGCGGAGCGACAAGTCGAGTTCTGACAATTCAAAACCGTTTTTAGCGGTTTTTAAAGCCTTTAATCTGTCCATGGTTTTATCTGATTTGGCTTCGGCAAAGACATAGCAATAAGCCTGAGTGTTGCTTCTAATGACTCGGCCGCGGAGCTGGTGTAATTGGGCAAGGCCAAAGCGTTCAGCTCCTTCGATGATAATAATCGTCGCATTCGGCACATTCACGCCCACTTCGATGACAGAAGTTGCGCACAAGATATCAATTTTGCCGTCAGCAAAATCTTTCATTACTTTTTCTTTTTTATCTTTGGATAGCTTGCTGTGCACGACGCCGATTTCGCATTCCGGAAATATTTCTTTTTTCAATCTTTTGGCTTCGCTGGTTACCGCTTTGGCGTTCAGGGCCAATTCTTTTTCCGGATCTGGTTCATTGATCCTCGGGCAGATGACATACATTTGTTGGCCGGCTTTTATTTCAGATCTGATTTTTTCATAAACTTCTTCGCGTTTGTCCGGAGCGATGATTTCAGTGATGACTTGCTTGCGGCCGGCCGGCATTTCATCGAGCAAGGTCAGATCCAGGTCGCCGTAAATCGTCAGCGCGAGCGTTCTCGGGATCGGTGTCGCCGTCATAGAAAGCAAGTGCGGGGCGAAATTGTCTTTGCGGACGAGCTTGGAACGCTGGGCGGTGCCGAAGCGGTGCTGTTCGTCGATGATTGCGAGCGCCAAGTGCTTGAATTTGACGCTTTTTTGAATAAGGGCATGCGTGCCGATGAGTATCGGGATTTCGCCGTTGGCGGCCCATTTGAGCATTTGAGCTTTGGAGATCGTTGTCCACTTCTTCGCCGAGGCTTCGAAGTGCGAAGCGCCCTCAAACTGTTGAGCTGATTTGGATGGAAATTTTTTACAGCTCGCTCCAGTGATAAGGCCAATGTTTATTGGCAGATGCTTAAAATATTCTATAAAAGATTCGAAATGCTGGTTGGCTAGGATTTCTGTCGGCGCCATGTAGGCGACTTGCAGATTGCCGAAATTTTGCCCGACCGGACGGCTTTGGATTATGGAATAAGCGGCTGTTGCGGCGACGGCAGTCTTGCCGGAACCGACATCGCCTTCGAGCAGGCGAGCCATCGGCTGATTTTTGGCAAAGTCTTCCAGAATTTGATTGATGGCTTTTTCCTGAGCCTTTGTTTGATTGAAAGGGAAGCGTTCGACAAAGCTTGCCGTATCTTTTTTGTCGACTCGGACTTCATAAGATTTATTTTTAGCGTATTCCAATTTATCATGCTGGCGTTCCAGCTGGATGAAAAAAACTTCTTCAAAAGCAAAGCGCTTTCTAGCGGCTGTTGCGTCTTCTTCTTTTTGAGGGAGATGAATCCAGATAAGCGCGGTCCGCAGAGACGGCAGATTGTATTTTTTTAAAATGTCGGCCGGCAAGTAGTCTTCTAGATTATTCAGCCCGCTGTCTTTGATGATTTTTTGGATCGCGTGATAGACCCATTTTGAAGTTAGACCTTTAGTTTCCGGATAGATCGGATAGCGGATTTCATGCTTTTCTTCTGTTTGGTTGAATAAAGTATCGTGCGTGTCGATCGGTAAGGTTGGCGTTTTTTCAAATTCCGGATTGGCCAAATAAATTCCGCTTTTGCTGTTTGTGACTCGGCCGGTCAGCTTGAGCGACTGTCCCGGCATGATCATTTTGGCGATATAAGGCTGATTGAACCAAACAGCTTTGATCTTGCCGGACAGATCTTCGATCATGGCTTCGCCCATCGGCGTCTTTGAGCGGAAGCCCTTCTTGGTATTAGCGGAAATGATTTTGCCGTAAATTGTCGCTGTCTCGCCCGGTTCCAAGTCTCGGATTTGTTTTAAAATACTCATGTCGCTGTAGCGATTTGGAAAATAAAAAAGAAGATCTCGGATCGTTTCCAAACCCAGTTTTTTCAGAGCTTTCTTCTGCTCTTCAGCGAGCCGGAAAGAGTCGGTGATCTTGGAATTGAATTGCATTATTTGAAAGCGATTATTTCAGAATGGCTTTAACCTTGTCTGAAAGTTCGTCGAGGGTGAAATTGGCCTTGATCATGAATTCATTGATGCCTAGATCTTTGGCTTTTTTGATGTCTTTTTCTTCAGAAAGATTTGAGAAGACGATAACTGGCAAGTTTTTCAAAATTGGATTTTCGCGGATTCTTCTCAAAACTTCAAAGCCGTCGATATTCGGCAAAAGGAGATCGAGCAACAACAGGTCAGGCATCAGGCCGCCGTCGAGCAATTTAAAAGCGTCGGTCGCATTCAAGGCTATAAAGACATCGAAAGCGTCGGCTTTCATTTTTCGAGAAATCAAACCTTGCAAAAAACTGTCATCTTCGATTATTAGGATTTTTTTACTCATAGCTTCATTTTACTACCTTAGTATTGCCAAGGCAAATTTATTCAGATTTTATTTCAATGGCAGGGTGAAGTAGAAAGTCACGCCCTTGTTTTCATTGCTTTCAAACCAGATTTTGCCGCCGTGTTTTTGGATGATGTCTTTGGTCGTCATCAAGCCGAGGCCGGTGCCGGAAGTTTTCTTTTGCATGGCATTTTCGCCGCGGAAGAATTTGCTGAAGATTTTGTCCTTGTCTTCTTCTCTTATGCCGATGCCGGTATCTTTGACCGAGAAAATTACATCGTTATCTTTTTGGTTGATCGAAATAAAAACCCGGTCGCTTTTTTCGGAATATTTGATCGCATTTTCAATCAAATTTTCGAAAACCACGCGGATTTTTCCAGAATCAATCTTGAGGAGAGGCAAGGGGTCTTGAGGCTTGAGGAAAATAACCTCGATGCCTTGCTTGTAGGACTCGCCGATAAATTCAAAAATGACGCTTTCGATCAGGCTGATGGTGTCGACCTCTTCAAATTTGTAGCCGATATCGGCGTCTTCGGTTTTGTTGACCGAGATCATTTCATTTACCGTCTCGATCAGCCTTTCATTGCCATCATAGGCTTTGCCGAGGAAATTTTCCTGTTCGGTCGTGATCTGCCCCAGATCTTTGTCCAAGAACATTTTCAAGATCCATTTGAGGGCGGTGAGCGAGGTGCGGAGCTGGTGCGCTGAAATTGAAATCAGGTCGGATTTCAAAGCCAGAGCTTCCTTGAGCTTTTGATTTTCTTTCAGTAATTCTTCACTTGTATTTTCCATGCTATTTTTTCTTGGCTTTAAAGCTCGCCAGCGACTGCCTTGGAGCTTGGACTTTGCAGCCCGGGCAAGCCTTGCCAGCAGGCGCTTTTTTGGTGCTGGATAACTTTTGGACTTCCTTCAAAAAAACTTGTTTGCATTTTATACATTTAGTCATATGGCTTAAGTATACTCCATTAGAAAAAAAATATAAAATATGATAAGGTAAAAGTGTTTAACGGAGACGTGTCAGAGTGGTCTAACGTACCTCTTTGCTAAAGAGGTGTGCCCTTTAAACGGCACCGAGGGTTCGAATCCCTCCGTCTCCGCAATTTTTCGAAAAGGGTTTCTGAACGCAAATCTGGGTCGGCGCGAAGCGCCGACACTAATGCATTCCCCCCGCCGAATCCAGAATCCAAAAGGGTTTTCCACGCTCCGCGTGGCTCAAAAAGTACGG
>CAZUZG010000038.1:0-4239 GCA_964624665.1 uncultured Candidatus Saccharibacteria bacterium
ATTCTCATGAGACCTAAGGGATACCCCGCAGGAACTGCGGGGAGGACGTCATTTTGTGACCCTACCGGGAATCGAACCCGGATTACCGGCTTGAAAAGCCGATGTCCTAACCGTTAGACGATAGGGCCATGCGACATCTAATATAACATTATTTTAAAAAAATGGTAATATCTAGCAACAGCAGGCGAATATATGGAGGAGTGGCTGAGATGGATGAGGCAGAAACTGCTTTCTGCCGAATCGGAGCGGAGCGACGAACCACGAAGACACGGTCCGCGCAAGCGGCCTCCATTTGAACAAAGTGAATATATGGAGGAGTGGCTGAGTGGTTGAAGGCACCGGTTTCGAAAACCGGCATCTGGGAAACCGGATCGTGGGTTCAAATCCCACCTCCTCCGCAAAATTGCGAGCGTATTCGCGACCAGATTTTGCGCAGTGCAGAACAACAAGCAGGGTGGCTATGTTTTGCCTCCGCAGAAATTTAAAATTTTTACCTTGCTGATTTTTTCATTAAAAATTTTCCAGAATAATATTATTTTATAGGCTCATTGGCAGGGTTCATTTTGACTTGTTTAAAATTTATTTGTAGATCGTTTTATCCACAAGGAATATGTCATAGGCCCTGATGTATAATCAACTGAAATATTATCAATTAATCTTAAGCACAAAGGCTGATGTGCCTATGGCGAAAAAAATATGGACAATCCACAAATTGATAAAAAGGCAGATTTACATATAACCAAGCGCGATGGCGGTCGCGAGCCTTTTGATGCCGATAGAATCAATCGAGCTATTGAGAGGGCTTGCAGCGGCCTTTCTGACCCTGTGGCCAAGGTTATGCAGATCGCTTCTGAAACCAAGCTGACTTTATATGATGGCATTACTGAGGAAGAGATCGACATTGCGACCATCAATGCCGCTTTGCAGAACGCCCAAAATGACACCGAATTCGATAAAGTCGCGACCAGGCTTCTTCTAAAGACCATATATAAGAGGATTTTAGGCGATTTTAAAAGAGATGATGCGGCGGATTTGATAAAGAAGCATAGAGATGGCTTTGTTGATTATGTAGAAAAAGCAATCTCTATGGAGCTTCTGGATGAGCGCTTGGGCAAAATGTTCAATTTGGAGGTTTTAGCCGACGCTCTAAAAATTGAAAGAGATGAGCTCTATAAATATTCCGGAGCATCGACGATGCTCGACCGCTATCTTATTAAAGATCGCGAACAGAAGCCGATGGAAACTCCTCAATATTTCTGGATGAGGATTGCTATGGGCATGTCTTTGAACGAAGTCGATCCGACAGCTGAAGCCATTAAATTTTACGAAAAAATGTCCAAGCTTGAATACTTGTCCGCCGGTTCGACCAATATCGGAGCCGGCACAAATTTGCCACGCCTTTCAAACTGTTATTTGATGGAGATTCAAGACAATATGGAAAATATCGGCAAAACTGTTTCAGATGTCCTGCTGTTGTCCAAGGCGACCGGCGGCATCGGCCTTTCCGTCACCAAGCTCCGAGCCGAAGGTTCAATGCTTAAATCCAACAACACTATTTCTTCAGGTCCGATTCCATTTTTGCATGTGATCGATTCCGCGATCAGGGCGGTCCAAAGAGGCGGCAAGAAAAAAGGCGCTCTTTGTTTCTATATGGAAAACTGGCATTTGAATTTTTCAGATTTCTTGGATTTGAAGCAGAATGCCGGAGACGATTACCGACGAGCCCGCACTGCCAACACTGCCGTTTATTTGTCAGACGAATTTATGAAGCGAGTTTTGAATGATGATGAATGGTATTTATTTGATCCGAATGAAGTTAAAGACTTGCCGGAGCTTTACGGTCAGGCTTTCAGCAGGCGTTATTCGGAATATGTCGAGATGGCAAAAATAGGCCAGATAAAGATGTTTGAAAAGATGCCAGCTCGAGAACAATACAAGAAAATTCTAGTTTCTCTCGAGACGACTTCTCATCCTTGGCTGACTTGGAAAGACACGATCAATCTCAGGGCTTTGAACAACAATACCGGCACGATCCACTGTTCCAATCTCTGCACTGAAGTCACTTTGCCTCAAGATGAGAACAATGTGGCTGTTTGCAATCTTTTATCTATAAATATTTCAAAGCACATCAAAGAAGCTCAGGTTGATTGGATGCTTCTCGAAGAAAGCGCCCGCTTGGCTATCAGGCAGCTAGATAATCTTATCGATATCAATCGATTGACCATCCCTGAAGCGAGCAAGGCCGATACGGAAAATAGGGCAGTGGGCCTAGGGCTGATGGGCTTTGCTGATGCGATAGAACAGCTCGGCTTTTCTTATGAAGACAAGGAAGCTTTTGATTTCAGCGATAAAGTTTTTGAATTTATCAGCTACATGGCGATTGACGAAAGCGCTAATTTGGCGGTTGAGAGAGGAAGCTACAAAAACTTTGAAGGTTCCGGCTGGAGCAAGGGCCGAGTGCCGATCGACACTGTTTTGGATTTGGAAAAAGAGCGAGGCGCTAAAATCTTGGTTGAAGGCAGGGGAATTAAAATGGTCCCGGAGCTCGATTGGGATATCTTGAGAAATAAAGTCAAAAAAGGCATGCGAAATGCGACCGTTCTCGCCATCGCGCCGAATGCCAATATCGGCTTGGTTGCCGGCACTTCGCCGGGCATCGATCCGAGATTTGCCCAGATGTTCTCCCGCAATAAAATTTCCGGCAAATATCTCGAAGTCAATGAAAACTTGGTGAATGTCTTGAAAAAGAAAGGACTTTGGGAAAGTGTCAGAGAAAATATATTGAAAGACCATGGCGATTTGTCTTTGATCGAATCTATTCCGGAAGATATTAAAAAAATCTACAAGACTTCTTTCTCTGTTTCTCCATACGCTTTTGTCGAAGTCGCCGCCCGAGCTCAGAAATGGGTGGATCAGGCTATTAGCCGAAATATGTATCTCGATGTCCGCGAGATCGACGAGGTTATGAATATTTACAATACCGCTTGGGAAAAAGGCCTCAAGACGACTTACTATCTGCATATGAAGCCTCGACATACCGCCGAACAAAGCACTGTTAATGTCAATAAATCCGAGAAGATGGGCCGAAAAGGCTTTGCCTCTTTAGATCTCGGTCCGGCGACTCCAAGCCCTGTCGTTATGAATAATGTCAAAGCTCCGGAGATGGCTGGTTTTCAGAAAGTAGAAGCGTCGAACGATACAATTAATTTAGGCGAAGACCCGGCAGATAAATTTATCTGCGAGGGCTGCCAATAAAAATATGATTTTAGGAAAAGCGTCCCCGGAGGACATGAATCTTCACCCGATGAAATACAAGTGGGCTTATGATTTATACAATCAGGCTGTTCGCAATACTTGGTTTCCGCATGAGATTCCTTTAGGCGAAGATATGGCCGATTGGAGGACTATGACCGAAGATGAGAGGCATGCCGTGACATTTCTCATGGGCTTTTTCAACCCAGCTGAGCTTATTGTGAATCGTTCTCTGGCTTTGGGCGTTTACCCATATTTGAAATCTCCGGAATGTCATTTGTATCTGGCCAAGCAGATGTTTGAAGAGGCGAATCACTGCGTATCCTTTGAATATGTCCTAGAGACTTTTCCGATCAATCGCGATGAAGTTTTCAATCTGCATATCAATACGCCGTCGATGTTTGCCAAGGAGAGCTTTATTTCAAAATATTTAAAACGCATGACCGAAGAAACTTTGGATATCGAGACGACTGACGGCAAAAAAGACTTTGTCCGCAATTTGGTCGCGACCAATATCGTCATGGAAGGCGTCTGGTTTTATAGCGGCTTCATGGTCGCCCTGTCTTTCCGTCAGCGCAATCAGCTCAGGAATTTGGGTTCAATGGTCAACTGGGTTCTGAGAGATGAAAGTCTGCATTTGAAATTCGGCATCAATTTGATCCAGACTGTCTTGGAAGAAAACCCGGATCTTTTAACTTCGGAATTTGCGGGCGAGATCAGGCAGATTGTTATCGATGGCGTAGATCTCGAGACCGCTTACAATAGAGACCTTTTCCCGAGAGGCATCTTGGGCCTCAATGCCGACTATGTGAATCAATATGTCCAATATGTCGCCGATAGGCGATTGGAAGAGCTAGGATTGCCGAAACATTACAATGTCTCCAATCCGGCAAAATGGATGTCTACCGCGACCGATGTCTTGGAATTGGTCAATTTCTTCGAAGCTCAAAATACGAGTTATGAAGTCGACGCCTCCGGCACGACGCA
>CAZUZG010000039.1:0-4234 GCA_964624665.1 uncultured Candidatus Saccharibacteria bacterium
TGTCCAGTTTCCACAATGTCTGACTTGCTAAAAATGGTTGAGAAATCAGACAAAGTTTTGGTTTTTGGTTAAAATAATAAAAAGTAATAGAATTAAATTATGAATACAAAATTTATCGAATGGGCATTGCGAATATCAGTAGCCGGGGAATTCATAGGCCATGGCGTTTTTGCTCTGCAGGGTAAAAAAGACTGGATTAGCTGGTTTACCAAATTTGGCATTTCTGATGCCGGAGTTGCCGTCAAATTGCTATTTTTTATCGGAATTATGGATATTACTCTGGCAATCCTTGTTCTGGTAAAGCCAATACGCATCGCTCTTCTATGGATGGTGTTCTGGGGATTTTGGACCGCTCTTTTAAGGCCGATTGTCGGCATGCCAATTTGGGACTTTGTCGAACGCTGGGCCAATTGGGGCGCGCCTTTGGCTCTTTTTCTTATAATTAGCCAGTCTAACTCTTTTACGTAAAGGTTTAAATAAAAAAGATTTGGTCTTATAAGCAGCCTTTTAAATTTTATTTTTCCCTGAGAAGTTTTTCTACAAGCTGCCTGTTTTTTTCTCCGCGATTTACTTCGATTTCAAAATGGGGGATATCTCGCATACTCACTTTCTTTTTTAAGAATTCCCTCAATTCTCTGATTTTTGATCTGGCAAATTTCAACATCTCCTCCTCTTTGTTTTCTGGTAGTACATTTATGAGAATTGTGGCTCTTTTAAAATTTTTTGTAATTTCCATATCTGTTATCGTCATCATGGCAGAAGGATCAGTTTCACCGGCAAAAAATTGGGCGGCCAATTGCATAAATAGTTCTCTTGCTTTTTCTTGTCTTAGTGTCATGTTATTTTGATACCATTGTATAAGATTCTAAAATGTCTCCAGGAGCAATTTCTATTTTCAGCTCAATCATCATGCCGAATTCATTGTCGGCTTCGACTTCTCTGACTCTGGCTTTGTTGTGCTGAAGTTCGCTTATATAGCCTTCGCCGATTTCATTGTCTCTTCGGAGAACTCTGACTTTGCCCGGCGAGATTAGCTTGCCCTCATAAACCTTGCCGCCGACGATTTGCTTGTCTTTGGTTTTGCTGAAGACTTTTTGTATTTTGGCTTTGCCTGTAACTTCCATGGTTTCTACTCTCGGCCTTCTATTTTCGATTTCTTCAGCCAGCCATTCGGTTAATTTGTAAATAGTGTCAAAGATTTTGATCGGCAAACCGACTGTTTCATTCATGTCGACAGCTCTTTTGTCGGCTTTTACATTAAAGCCGACGATAATTGAATTTTTGTCTGATGCGGCCATCTTGAAATCTGATTCGTTGATATCGCCGACCCCAGCCTGGATAATTTTAAATGCAATATTTTCAAGATTGAGCTTGCCCATTTCTTTTTCAATCGCCTCGGCTGTTCCGGAAACATCTGTTTTTATTATGATCGGTATTTGTTTTATTTCTCCTGACATGTAGCCCTCCCTGCTTGAAGATTTCTTTTTTGATTTTTCTAAATTCAATTTTACCGCTTCCTCAGCTTCGGTTTTTTTATCAAAGCTTTCAAACATTTGGCCGACAGAAGGGATTTTGTCCCAGCCGGTTATTCTGACAGGAGAGGAGAAGCCTGCATTTTCGACCGGCTTGCCCAGGAAATTTTCAAAAATTCTGGTTCCAGTCATGGAGTCATTTACCACGACATGCATGCCTTTTTTGATCTGGCCGTCTTTTATGATCAGGGTGGCTGAAACTCCTCGTTTCGGATCAAGGTGCGATTCTAGGACATAGCCGCTAGCCTTATTGTTTAGATCTCCTTTCAGCTCCTGAAGTTCGGCAACCAGAAGGATCAAGTCCAGCAATTTGTCGACAGATGTTCCGGTCTTGGCTGAAATTTCAACATAAGGCACATCTCCTCCGTAGCCTTCCAGGTAAACTTCTTTCTCTGCCAAATCCATTTTGGTTTTTTCCGGATTGGCGCCGGGCTTATCGATTTTGTTTATTGCGACAATAAATGGGATTTTGCTTTCGCGAATAGTTTGCAGGGCTTCGACTGTCTGGGTTTTAACGCTGTCTTCAGCCGATACGACAAGTATGGCAATATCGGCGACCTGGGCGCCGCGAGCGCGCATTTTTGAAAAAGCTTCATGGCCTGGAGTGTCCAGGAAAGTGATTTTTTTATCCTTGCCTTCTTCGTTTTTATGGATGACCTCATAAGCAGAAATATGCTGGGTAATGCCGCCGGCTTCTTTATCGACCACATTTGTTTTGCGGATGTAGTCCAAAAGCGTTGATTTGCCGTGGTCGATATGGCCCATAACCACCACGACAGGCGGACGCTCTGAAATATTTGGTTGTGTTTTTTTATTGTTTGGCATCTTCTAAGACAGGTTTCTTTATGCTGAGCTTGGCTTTTTTGACAGCTTCTTTTTCTTCTTCAGTCATTTCATATTCTGAAACAAAATTTTTAATTGGCTTGGCAAAGACGCTCATGCGTTCTCTGGCATACATGCTCGAGATAACAATGCCGTCTCCGTGTTCGTTCAACATTGCTATGGCAAAGCTCTGGTTGCTGCCAGCGTCCTTGAATGGATTGAAGCGGATCATTTCCGTACCCTGAATGCTCTTTTTAAGACGGCGCTCGATCTCTGATATGTCGGCAATCATTGTATTTTTGGTATTCTCTAAAGATCCGAGGTCTTTGACCAAAGAAGCCAAAATGTCTTCCAAATCAGATCCCTTTTTTCCGGCAAATATTTTTCTCAAACGGATCTCGGTTTTAATGATCCAGGCGATCAAGATAAGAATAATGAATCCGAGCATGTATATTAGGATAGTATTGTTTGCAATCATAGACGGAAATTATATACTAAAAGCACCAAAAAACAAAGCTGAATTATGAAAAAAACAAAAATGCAGAAAAACATATATTTGGACCATGCCTCGGCCGCGCCGCTGGATGCCGAGGTTTTTTCTGTTATGAAAAAATATTTTTTGGGCATCGGCGCCAATCCGAGCGCCTTGCATAAGGAAGGGCTTATTGCCAGATCGGCAGTGGAAGATGCCAGGAAAAAAATTGCGCAAATTATCAATGCGCGTCCGAATGAAATAATATTTACCGGCAGCGGCACGGAAAGCAATAATTTGGCTATTTCAGGTGTTTTAAACACCCCTCGGCCCGCTCCGCATATCATTACGACAAACATCGAGCACCCTTCTGTTTTGGAGGTCTGCAAATATTTGGAAAAAAGCGGAAAAGCAAAAGTGACTTATGTTGAAGTGGAGAAGAATGGCATAGTCGATCCGAAAAAAATACGCGCCGCCCTGAAGCCGAATACTGTTTTGGTTTCGGTAATTTATGCCAATAATGAAATCGGTACCATTCAGCCGATTGTTGAAATTGCGAAAGAAATAAGACATTACAGAAAAACCAGGCAAGACCTGGTAAAAAATACCAGGTCTTGCCTGGTTCCGCTATTTCATATTGACGCTTGTCAGGCGATAAATTATCTGCCTGTTAATGTCGAGAAGCTGGGGGTCGATCTGATGACCTTTAATGCTTCAAAAATTTACGGCCCAAAAGGCGTCGGCGCTTTATATAAAAAAGGAATTGTCGATATTTCGCCGATCATTCAAGGTGGCGGTCAGGAATTTGGCTTAAGGTCTGGCACTGAAAATGTCGCCGGTATCGTCGGCTTTGCCAAAGCCATGGAGATCGCCGAGTCAATGAAAGAAAAAGAATCAAAAAGATTAATTAAGCTCAGGGATTATTTTTTTATTAAATTACAAAAAAATTCTTCTTTGGCTTCAGTAGTCGTTAATGGCGATATTGAAAAAAGGCTGCCGAATAATGTGAATATTTCAGTGCCGGGAATTGAGAGCGAGCTTTTGGTTATCGAGCTTGATGCTCATGGCATTGCAGTATCTTCCAGGAGCGCCTGTAAAACCAATGATTCAGACGAATCTTATGTCATTGAAGCTTTGCACAAAGATCAGGCTGGCAAAAAAAATGATTTGGCGACCGAGGAGGGGAGTATTCGTTTTTCTCTCGGCCGGGCAACAGCCAAAGCTGATATTGATGCGACCCTTAAAGCTTTGAAGCAGATTATTGCTAAGCTGAAAAAATGGTATAATCTTTGAATGCTGTAATTTTTGGGCCGAAACCGCAGGTCTTGACTAATATTTAAAAGCTTGTAGAATTACAAACACATTTAATTAAAAAATTTATGCCACCAGCATTCAATCATTTTACAAC
>CAZUZG010000040.1:0-3938 GCA_964624665.1 uncultured Candidatus Saccharibacteria bacterium
GGAAGAAATAAAAAATAAGAAAAAATTATACGATATTTTCAAAAGACTGACAGATGTAATCTTGGCTTTTCTTTTAATAATAATGCTTTGGCCTTTGGCTATAATCATAACCCTTCTCATAAAATACACTTCTCCGGGCAAAACAATTTACCGACAGACCAGAGTAGGCCGGGATGAAAAAAATTTCACCTTGTATAAATTCAGAACCATGCGAAACGACGCTGAGAATGAAGGCGCAAAATGGGCGGAAAAAAATGATTCGCGAATCACCCCGCTCGGCAAAATCCTTCGAAAAACCCACTTGGATGAAATGCCTCAGCTTTGGAATATCTTGAAAGGCGACATTTCTTTTGTTGGACCTCGACCGGAAAGGCCAGAGTTCACGAGCGTCCTCGAAAAAGAAATACCCTACTATGAAATACGGCACATCATAAAACCAGGACTGACCGGCTGGGCTCAGATCAATTATCGCTATGGCGCTTCGACCGAAGACGCATTTGAAAAACTGCAATATGAGCTTTATTACATGAAAAAACAATCCTGGATTTTTGACCTCTTGATCGTCCTAAAAACAATCAGGATGATCTTCAAGAACCACTAAAATTCGCATGAAAAAAATCAAAGAATTTCTCTTTCAAAATAAAGGCATCCGGCAGACTATTATAAAAAATATTATCTGGCTTTCATCCGGAGTTACTTTGAGCCGAATCGTCAGAAGCCTGATGATCATATACGCGGCCCGGGTCTTGGGCACCGAACATTATGGCATATTTTCTTATGCGCTGTCTCTTGCCGCCGTATTCAATATATTTTCAGACATCGGCCTTTCAAGCCTTCTGACCAGAGAGCTCGTAAAAAGAACTGAGAAAAAAGAATACCTGGCGACATCATTTATTTTAAAAATGTCCTTGGTTCTTTTAACCTCCCTGGTTATCGCTTTCATCTCTCCCCTGTTTACAAATATCACGGAAGCCAAACCGCTCATGCTCATCATGGCGGCGCTCGTCGCCTTCGACAGCATGCGAGGCTTTCTATTCTCGATCTCTAGATCCGAGAATCGCATGCAATTTGAAGCGATCTTTGAAATCATCACTGAAGTATTTATCACGACCATCGGCTTCATCATCCTTTCCAAAGCTCCGTCGGCTAAAAACTTTGCCATTGGTTATGCGCTGGCCAGCGGACTCGGCCTTTTGGTCGCGCTCTTTGCCCTAAAAGAATATGTTTCCGGCACTTTCAAATATTTCAAAAAAGAATTGGTCGGGTCGATCATCAGCTCAGCCTGGCCCTTTGCTGTCATGGGCATCTTTGGAGTCTTTATGACCAATATTGATTCGGTCATCATTGGATATTTCCAGCCAGTAGGCGACCTTGGCCTTTTTTCAGCAGCCCAAAAGCCGATCAGTCTTTTTTACCTGATTCCCGGCTTCATATATACCAGCCTCTTTCCATTCATCAGCAAATTCATCAAAGAGGAAGACGAAGCCAGGCTTTCGGTCCTTCTAAGGAAATCAATCATCTTTTCTTTAGGTCTTGCCTTGCCTATCGTCTTGGGTGGTCTGGTCATTGCCGGACCGCTGATCAATGTCGTCTACGGCCATGACTATATAAATGCGACGCTGACTTTTCAGATCCTGCTTCTGACACTCCTGCCGATATTTCCGGGCATGATTTTATCTAGCACACTCCTAGCTGAAGACAAACAAAAAACTTTCATCAAATCGAGCGCCGTGGGAGCGTGTTTAAACATAGCACTGGACCTCATCCTGATACCGATATACGGCATAGCGGGTTCGGCTATTGCAACAGTCGTCGCCCAAATCGCCGTCAATGGCATTTTCTTGAAAGAGATTTTGAAAAACCACAAATTGAATATCTGGAAAGATATGAGAAAAATATTGCTGGCCAGCGCCCTTTTGACGATCGCCGCCCTTATAATGAAAACCTTGCTATGGCCGCTTGTCTCGATCATACTCCTTTCTTCCGGCATTTATTTTGGCCTTCTCTTCTTACAGAAAGAAGAAATCATTGAAGACATCAAGCAAGGATTTAAAATCTAGACTTGGTTTAAAATTTCTTTATAGATTTTTGCCGTCTCGATAAAAAACTTCTCGAGTGAGAAAAACTGCTCTGCTCTCTTCCTGGACAACAAGCCCATTTCTCTTCTTTTAGCTTCATCTGAAATAAGCAAAGCTAAAGCATTTTTTATCTCCTTCACTTCGTTTTTATCAATCAAAATACCGCACTCATTATTTACTTCTTCCGGCACGCCGCCGACTTTCGAAGCTATGATCGGCAAGCCTTTAGACATCGCTTCGAGGATCGTCAATGGCAAGCCTTCATGCTTGGTGATCAAAATAAAAATATCCGCTTTTGATAAAAAGTTTCCAATTCTTGAATGGTCGACTTCCCCAACCAAAGATATCGACTCTTTAATATCTAAATTATCGATCAATTTTTGAAGCTCTGAAAAATATGGCCCGGAGCCGACTATTTTTAAATAAGATTTCTGTCGGAGTTCTATTGGTAATTTTGCAAATGCTTTTATAATCAGATCGGGCCTTTTCGGATAAGCCAATCGGCCAATGCTCAATATTTCGACAAGGTCGCCAGACTCCTTTTTTAATTCAAATGGGCCGATCTCGACGCCATTGTGAACAACTGCCAATTTTGAAGCCTTGGCGATTTTATATTTCAAGGCCAAACCTTTGTCAAAGTCTGAAACGCAAATGATTTTACTCGTGTATCTCGAAACAGCTTTCTCCCCCATTACCCCGATAATTCTCCGCCAAAGCGAAGCATCTGGATTGAAAGCGAAGCCGTGGGCGGTATATATCGTCGGTATTTTATTTCTGACAATCAGCCGGCCCAAAATCCCGGCCATAGAACTATGACAATGAATAATGTCCGGCTGAAAATCTTTTATCGCTTTTCTGATGAGCTTTGCTGATCTGTATAAATTGAAAGGATTTAATGAATTTGAAAAATATGGATTTGGATAAAACTTGGCATTAAATTTTTGCGCTTCATTTTCCAGAAAGCCAAAAGGCGCACTCACTAGAGCTAGCTCATTTTCTTTGGAGAAATATTTCAAAAGATGAGCCAGATGAATCTGAGCTCCGCCGATTTCCGACTTGGTTATAAGATACAAAATCTTCACTCTCTTATCTTAGCTTTTTAGCGAATCTTTTCAACCAGACAGGCAAAACCCAGCTGATGTATGATCTCAATAGATGAAGATAATTTAATTTGGAATATTGGCCGCGTTTTAACGCTTTCATTTTTGCTTTCAAAACAAAGCCGACTTGTTTGCGATTCTTGCTTGCAGTAATCGAGCCGGTCGTCTCTCTATAGCCCAGAAGAACTTGCGGAATGTTCGCAATATTGTATTTTTCCGCAATCCTGAGCCAGAGTTCGTAGTCTTGGGCAAATCTCCAAGATTCATCATATGGGCCGACGGCATCAATAGCACTCTTTCGAAACATGGCCAATGAATGAAAAAATGGATTGTAGCTGATAAGAACTTTTTTCAAATCTTTAGAATCGGTCGGATATTTGACTGTCCGCATGATCTTGCCATTATCATCTACAATATCAGCCCAGGCGCCGACCAGGGCGCAATTTGGATTTTTGTCTAAAAATTCCGCCTGCATTTTAAATCGCTCCGGATAAGATATGTCATCGCAGTCGAAACGAGCCAAGTATTCCCCTTTGGATTCCTTGATCGCTCTGTTTAAATTCTTGGTCAGGCCGAGATTAAATTCATTATTGATGACACGAATGCGATTATCTTTGGCCGCGTATTCATTTATGATCTCTGGAGAATTATCGTTGGAGGCGTCGTTGATGATGATGAATTCAAAGTCGGCAAAAGACTGATTCAGAATGCTTTCAATCGCCTCTCTCAAATCCCTCGCTCCATTATAAACTGACATTAA
>CAZUZG010000041.1:0-1812 GCA_964624665.1 uncultured Candidatus Saccharibacteria bacterium
CGGACATCTCCGGATCAAAGGTTGCTAGGCACCTCCCCGAAGCTTATCGCAGCCATGCTACGTCCTTCATCGCCTCTTAGAGTCAAGGCATCCACCATATGCTCTTATTTCCTATTAGGAAATTTAAAAACCATTTACTAAATTTCTTCATCGCAGCTCGCCGAACCGCTCCGGCAAAAAGCTCAGAAAAAATTAAACAATTCAAACATAAACATATCTGTTTTCAAACACTTAAAAAAGACCCTCTAATCCAGTGCTTGAAACAGGATTTTATTTTCAAATAGCATTCCAGACGGAATCTCCGGACGTAGACTACAGTATAGCCATAACAAAAAAGAAGTCAAGCAAATGACTTCTTTTTTGACCTCTATTTTTAGAGCTGATTTATCAGGGAATTATCGTTCCCCGCAAATGCTATTTATTTGAGATATTTTCCTTCACATTCTCGATTGCGCGCATAGCAGCATCCTTGCCGCCAAGGCCGAAAGCCAAGCCTCCAGCAAGGGCCAACATGGCAATAATGCCGGTGAATAGGATCTGCATGAACTGCGGAGCAATACCGAGCTCAGACAATACGATGATCAAAGCAAAGATCCAGATAGCGTAGTAGCTGATTGAGGCAACCAAATTTGCGCCGCGAACATTGGCGGCCTTGGCCATGCCGGAAACAACTTTTCTGACAACATCAGAAACGATCGCAGCCACAGCCAAGATAAGAGCCGCTATGAAGACCTGGGGCAAGTAAGTCAAAACCACTTCCCTCAAGAAAATGTTGACCTGATTCAAGCCGAGAACTTCAAATGAAGTCATCATGAATACAACCACGATAAACCATCTGATGATTTCTCCGATAAAACCGCCGACATTCAGCTTGAGTCCGGCGCGATTCAAAACTTCTTCAGCGCCAGCGCTTTGGAAAAGCTTGTCGATCTTCAAAACATTGATAACCTGAGCAAAAGCCCGACCGACGACTGATCCTAGAACCCAGCCGATAACGAAAACAACAATCGCAATGATAAGATTGGGTACGAAGCCGATAAAGCCCAACCAAAGACTTTGGAGGGATGCGCTAAAGACTTGACCCCATGTTTGTATCAACATAAACTTTTTAAATTTTTTAAATAAATATTAAATAATAAACCTCAAAACAATCTTTAAAAATTCGACCTTTTAAAGTGTCCTTTTTATTATAACAATTTTAAATTCTTTTAAAAAGAAACTGTGGAAAAATCCCGGAGATTATTTTTTAGCTGTGATGTTCGGACCGAAACTTATCACGACTTCGTGCGGATAATCCAAAATGTCATGGATCAGCTTGTCATACATGCTCAATCGATAGCGAAATTCATCCGTTTCAAAAAAGGCATAGGCGAGCTCTTTGCCGATATTCGACTCGATGTCGCTGATAATGCTTTCGATTTTATCTTTCTTTAAATTGTCCCCTACTATCAAAAGGTCGACACGGCTTTCGTTTGCCTGGATAAAGATGCCGGAAACAGCCAAAAACTTCACCTTGCCGGCGGCTTTGAACCGATCAGCCAATTCTTTCTTTTGAATAATATCTGAGCCGACCAAAAAAACTCTAAGGAGATCGAGTTTTGGAAAAGCTGAGTTCAAAAACCAGCCCTTGGTCTTTTTCTTGATAAAGCCCGCGTTTTTTAAAATAGAAACTTCTTTTCTAACTAATTCTTTTTTAACCTTGGTCCTTTTTGCAATCTCAGCATTCTCAAAAGCGATTCCGGCATTCATCAAAAAAAGACGCATGATCTTTACGCGCGCCTCGCTGCCAAATAGTTTTCCTAGTGCTTCCAT
>CAZUZG010000041.1:1912-3922 GCA_964624665.1 uncultured Candidatus Saccharibacteria bacterium
GCTTCAGCTTTCTTCATTCCCTCTTTCAGAGTCGCTGGAGCGCCGTCTACCATGTCTTTGGCTTCTTTAAGGCCAAGACCTAGAACTTCTTTAACAACTTTCATAACCTGGATCTTTCCTTCTCCGGCTGAAGCCAAAACAACTGTAAAGCTGTCTTTCTCTTCAGCATCCGCAGCGCCGCCCGCAGCAGGACCAGCGACAGCAACTGCCGCGGCTGATACGCCAAACTTTTCTTCCAAAGCTTTTACAAGCTCGTGAAGATCGAGGACTGACATAGTTTCTATTTTCTCAATAATATCTTTGAATTTTTCCATTTTATTTTTTGATTATTTCTAATAATTATTTCTTGCCTGCAATCTGACCGAGAACCACAGCAAATCTCTGTATAGGAGAATTGATGAGATTGACGAATTGGCCTCGGAGAACTTGGATTGAAGGAATTGTCGCAATCGAAAGCATTTCTGCCTGATTGAAATATTTTCCATCAAAAATACCTCCTAGGATTTTTACATGATCCTTGTGCTCTTTCTGAAAGCTATATACTTCCCTGGCCGGAGCTATCAAATCCTCGCTATAAGCGATAGCCATTTCACCTTCCATAGCAGGCATTTCGCCTTCTATCTTCAAAGTGTCCAAAGCTCTTTTGACCAGAGTCTTTTTGGCAACCTTATAACCGACATTCTGCTCTCTGAGCTTTCTGCGAAGTTCTGTAGCTTCGGAAACCAACAAGCCATGGAAATTGACAAAGACTATGGTCTTGGCCGCTTTTGTCACGGCCTCCAAATCTTTGACGATTTCTATTTTCTGTTCTTTTTTTAATGCCATGTGATTATTATTATTAGTTTAAATTAAAAATCGACCATTATAAGGCCGTAGTAAATAGATACCATTCGGCGGGGCTTACTGTGCCCTTCTGAAGCTTTACGCGAAGGAGGGTGTGCCCGCTGTCTCTACGGCTTATGGAACAAGCCTATCAAAAAGAGAGCATTTGTCAATCAGGCTAAAACTACCTACTACCGCTCACTGAGGCGGCGGCCTGCTGATTTTGATATTTATCGATAGCAGTCAGGCTGATCATGCCAATAGCCACGATAGCGCTAAAGCCAAATAAAATTTTAAATAAATGCTTATTGAACATAAGCCGATTATATCATGATATTTATAAAAAGTAAAAAAATTTTTTTTCTTGAATACCCCGCTCGATATGCTACTATCAGGATAATGTTTCTAAAGAATATTAAAACCAATCTGCTCGTAATTGGAGATGTAATCATCTTATATCTTTCTCTCGCGGCGGCGCTCATTTTACGCTATGGTTACGCTGATTTTAACAGTTCGTTTAATAACCACTTTTGGCCTTTCTCGCTGATATTTGCCATTTGGATTTTAGTCTTTTATCTGTCTGACCTGTATTCGCCAAAAAGCTTCAAGGTCAGCCTCGAGAATGCCAAAAATTTTACCGGCGGCATCCTTATAAACATCATTCTGTCGATAATCGTCTTTTACGCTTTTGGATCTTTCTTCCAACTCGCGCCGAAAAGCAATCTGCTGATTTTCAGTTTTATCTTTATGATCTTCGACTATGGCTGGAGAATATTTTTATCAAAATATTTTTCATCCAAAAGCTGGACACAAAACCTATGCTTGCTCGGGGATTCGGAAGCCATTGGCGATTTGAATAAATATTTGGAATCAAATCCGCAGATCGGCTACAGGTCCTTGCTTTGGATGAAAGATGAATTGAATAAAGAAAACTTTGGCAGCCTTTTTAATTCGATCGTCGGCCAAAAAATCCAAATCATAGCCATAAGTTCCAGCTTCAAAAAAAATCCCCTGATCACAAAAATGACATATAAACTTATTCCATTTCATGTCGACATCATCGATTTTCCGGATTTTTATGAATCGATTTTCCGAAAAGTTCCAATCAAGGAACTCGACGAAAACTGGCTTGTGGAAGAAATAAAAAATAAGAAAAAATTATACGATATTTTCAAAAGACTGACAGAT
>CAZUZG010000042.1:0-3163 GCA_964624665.1 uncultured Candidatus Saccharibacteria bacterium
AACTCACCGGTCTTTTCGACGGCATATCTATTCGAGTCCCGGTTATTGCCGGATCTATTGTCGACGTGACTTTTATTGCAAAAAGAGATACAACTGCTGAAGAAGTAAATAATGCTCTCAAAAAAGCAGCAAATGATCCAAGGTGGGAAGGTATTTTTTCAGTGACCGAAGAACCTCTTGTCTCAAGTGATATTTTAGGTAGTAAATATGGTTCTATTGCCGACCTAGAACTCACTCGTGTCGTCGGCGGCAATCTAATAAAAGTCATGGCGTGGTATGACAATGAGGCCGGATACACGTCGACACTGGTGGAGCATGTGATTAAGATGGGTAAATAATTCACTATATATAAAGACTTTAAATCTCGCTCAAAAGCGAGGTTTTTTATTGGTCGAATATTACCATTTAACCTTAGTAGCAAACATGAAAGTATTTAACATTTGTGCAAAGAGAAAATATATCAAAGATGGAAAACTCGAAATCAAATATTACAAGGTCGGCACGTTGAAAGTTCGCGAGGACGGCCAACGATTCCTACTGTTGTTTCAACAGCCCCAGGTTCAATATTGTGTTTTCGAGCAGGGTGAAGAACCACTACCAATTATTTATTAACCCTTAACCTTAATTGAATATATGTTTAAAAACATGACAGCCGTGCCTAATACAGTCTTTGACACATATCTTAAAGACTTAAGCATAGCTGAACTTAAAGTATTGCTTATCATCATCCGCCAAACTTACGGTTGGCAAACAGATAAGAAAACAAAAAGCAGAAAAAAATCAGATTGGATTTCAGTAAGCCAGTTTGTAGAAAAAACTGGTGCATCAAGCCGTTCCATTAACTCGGCAATTCGACTGTTAATTGAAAAGAATCTGATTGAAGTAACAAACGAAAAAGATGTATTGCTCGATACAGGCGAAAAACGCCGAGGGCAGTATAAATTATTCTTTCGGCTTTCAACTGCAAATTTTGCATCTGTGAACAAAGGAGGGATAAAGAGCGTAGGCGAAGTTTTTGCCGATGAGACTACCGCAAATAACGCAAAAACCATACGCAAGAAAATAATCGAACTAGCGAATATATTTCGTATTACAAAAGAAACCCCTACAAAAGAAACTCTTACAAAAATTAATTACTAAAAAACAAAATGCAAAACACAACAGAAAACAAAATCACGATTGAAGCAGAATTAGCAATACCTCTCGGAGAACTGGCAACATACCTTTTTGAAAATGAAAAGAATGATGCCCTTATCCTTGCAATGATTGATAACCATCCGAATACTGTGAAAAGCGAAGTAGAAAAAATCTGCAAGGAAAGGATTAACGGCATATATGGGCTAAGAGTAGAAAAAATTGAATTCGACTATGTCGATTCAAAGAGCCTTGATTTCGGAGTGGCATATTTCAAAGCAAAACTTACGGGAACAAAGAAGGCTCTTAAAAAGGTAGCCGGCAACGAAGACAAGCTATTCCAGTTTGACTGGAACCATTACCAAAAGACAAAATTAAAAGCCTAATGCTACTATCCATGCTTATATAGCACTACTAAAAAACAAAAATGCAACATAATAAAAAACAAAATCAAATAACCATTGAAACCACCTTTGATATCTCGCTTGAACAACTATCCAAATATCTCTTAAAAAAGAGAGATGACATTACTTCAATTTTCAATTTGCTTGATAACACTCCAGAAATGGCAAATAGGAAAATGGGGAAAGTTTTAAAAGAAATAATCGGTAAAACTCCCGGTGTGCAAATTGAAAAGATTGAATTTGAAAAAGAAGGCTCTTACGATCTCAGCCTCTCAATGGTGGGCTTTAAAACCACTTTAACAGGAACAAAAGAAAAATTAAAGAAAGTTGTCGGAGACGACAAGCTATTCCAGTTTGACTGGAATGATTATCAACAGTCGAAATTAAAATGCTAAAATGAGCCTACTATCCATGATTATCTACCACAACCATAAAACTCACCCCTACACAGCCGCCCAGCTCTCTTGCTTTGAAGAAGAGATAAAGCAAGCCGGAGGCTTTAAAGAGCTGATGATTAAAAAAGAAGCCTTGAAAAGAAAAAACAGTTTTCAATACGCCATACAATACCATTATCCATTCACTTATCAGGAAAAATATCTGGTCGATGTATACAAGTCCCTCCGGCATATATTCACCACAGAAACCCCATACGCATTTTGGAAAGCCATGTATGAAAAGCTGAAAAGTGTGGGCAATGGGAAAATGGAACTATGAAGCCAAGCCTAACTTACTATGGCGGAAAACAACAACTATCAAAGAAAATATTATCACTCATACCAAAGCATAAAGTTTACTGCGAACCCTTCTTCGGAGGCGGTGCAGTCTTCTTTGCAAAAGAGCCGTCAGAAGTCGAAGTTGTAAATGATTTGGATGGCGAGCTGATAAATTTCTATCAGGTGGTAAAAACAAAGTTCAAGCCACTTCAAAAAGAAATCAGGGCAACGTTGCACAGCAGGGAATTACACCAACAAGCAAATGTTGTTTTGAAAAACCCAAAGCTATTCGATGATATAAAACGTGCCTGGGCCGTCTGGGTGCTCGCCAACACCAGTTATGGCTCAATCATGGGTTCGTCCTGGGGCTATGACAAGACAGAGAGCGCCACAGCAAGACGCTTGTATCACAAGCGAAATAATTTTACGGAAGAGTATGCCAAACGACTTGAACGCGTTCAGATCGACTGTAACGATGCCCTAACGGTTATGGCTTCCCGCGATACCACATCCAGCTTCTTCTATGTAGACCCTCCTTACTTTAATAGCCATTGCGGGCATTACAGAGGTTATACAGAAACAGACTTTGAGAACCTGCTCAAACTGCTATCAACAATTAAAGGCAAGTTCTTACTAAGCTCCTATCCTTCACCATTGCTTGATAAATACAGCAAAAAACACAAATGGAATACGATCACTGTTGAAATGAATTTATCCATGACACCGCCTGATAAAAGAAACAGCAAAAAGAAAACAGAAGTATTAACGGCAAATTACCAACTAAACGAAAAACAACATGACAATAATAAATGAAGACGATTCCTGGACTGAACCGGAGTATTTAGATCAAAAAGACTGGAATGATTTAAAGCAAATACAAAAGCTTTATTTAGAAGATAAATATGAAGAAGC
>CAZUZG010000043.1:0-3081 GCA_964624665.1 uncultured Candidatus Saccharibacteria bacterium
GTCAGTTCGTGGTTTGAATTGTTCCCTTAAGTGGGGTAACGAACGCAACCCTCGTCGTGTGTTATAAGTGTCACACGAGACTGCCCAGCCCTAAGCGCACAAGTCAGATTTTTTCTGGCTTGCGAATTTGGGGCTGGGAGGAAGGGGAGGATGACGCCAGGTCAGCATGTCCCTCTGATACCCTGGGCTACACACATAATACAATGGCGACTACAACAGGTTGCGACGGCGTAAGCCTGAGCTAATCCTCAGAAAAGTGGCCTCAGTTCGGATTGAGGTCTGCAACTCGACCTCATGAAGCTGGAATTGCTAGTAATCGCGGGTCAGCTAAACCGCGGTGAATACGTTCTCAAGTCTTGTACTCACCGCCCGTCAAGTCAAGGGAGCCGGGAGTACCCGAAGTCTCCGCACAAGCGGGGCCTAAGGTAAGCTCGGTGACAGGGACTAAGTCGTAACAAGGCACGGGTAGCGGAAGCTGCTCGTGGATTAATTTCATTTGAACACGATTATTCGGACATTTATGTTTGAATAGTTCAAAAGGCGATACTCTCGTTTTACGAGAGGACACTGTGGTTGGAAGTTTATCCAACTCCTCGTCCATAAGGTATGTGGACAAAAATCCCTGGTGCTTATCTATAGAGAGCATCATGGTAGAACGGAACAAAATAAAGAATAGTATAGCTAATCAAAAAGCCACCCGTAATGGGTGGCTTTTTGTTATAATATTTTCATGAGTAAATTCTGGAAAATATTTACCGTAATAGTTGTTTTACTTTCTGTTTTTGTTATTTACTTATCTTTCTTGAATAAAAAAGAAGGAAAAGTTCAATCGGTTAAAATAAATAATCAGGAAATAAAAGTAGAGATTGCCGATACTCCAGCTTTAAGAGAGCAGGGTTTGTCCGGCCATAAGCCACTAGCAGATAATGAAGGCATGCTTTTTGTTTTCGACCACGCTGAGAAATATAATTTCTGGATGAAAGATATGCTATTCCCAATAGATATTATTTGGCTTGCCCCACGAAGCCTTGGCGAAGCGGGGATTGATTCAGATTTCAAGATAGTCGATATTACCAAGAATGTTTCGCCTGATACTTATCCAAAAACCTTCGCTCCAATTTTACCGGCGCAGTATGTGCTAGAAGTCAGTGCTGGATTAGCTGATAAATACAGTTGGCAAATAGGCGATCAAGTAAAATTCTAGAATTGTTTGCATAAAACAGGCAAAACAAAAACCACCCGAAGGTGGTTTTTGTTTAACTAATTATTGCGGAAGATTTGGCGGAACATTGTTTTGAGAATTTGGATTAGTATATGTGTTGTTAATCGGATTAGGATTTGAATTCATATTCTGGCCAAAATCTCTAACAGGTTCTTTCATTGGTTCCGGAGCTGGGGCAGGATTTTGAATCTTGTTATTTTTAACGATCAGACCTTTAAGGTTTTTAGCTTTGTTTATTGTTCCAGCCCAATCGACTTCCATGTATAGCTTCTGGCCGATCATGACTATCGCGCCCAAGGCGAGAAGCAGTGTGATCCAGCCGATTAAGGTATTTGGCAAGAAGTCGCCGTTGCCGAAGATCGATGCCGCCGCCAAATTGCTGTCTTTTTTGACAACATCGAGCAGGGCATAGTCGATCGCATCTTCTTGAGAATTGTTTTCCGGGTTGGTGTAGATGATCGATGTCGCGACAACCAAGATATCTTTGTCTTTTACATCGTCCGCAACTTCGGTGCTGATGTTTATAGTGCCGGAAGTTTCTTTTTCAAGATCGCCGATGTTTACAGTCAAGGTGCTTTCATCCTTTGAGAAATTACCTTGGTTTGAATTTACAAAATCCAAGCCTTGAGGCAGAACAACTTTGATCAAAACATCTTTCAAGTCTTTAGAACCGATATTTTTGTAATTAATCTTATGATCAATGGTTTCACCGTTGGAGACCGTGGTCTGGCCCGGTTCTATTTTAAGAGAGACCATGTTTTGGCTATTGTTCTGAGCTGATCCGTCTGTGTTTGCATTGCTTGGGCCATTTGAAATGACTACATCTTGAGCGTTTTCAGACAATGTTTTGATGATCTTTATTTCACCGAAGACAGTTCCAGATCCGTTTTTAGCATTAAGCTGGAAGAAGTAAATAGTGTTCGGACTAAGGTCGGTCAATATTTCAGAGACCGGAGTCAAAGCGCCGTCGTTTACAGATTTAACAGCAGTTGCTTTGTTCATGCCGACAGTCGTGCCATATTTAAACCAGTAGGTTGTGCTGTTATTGGCATTCAATACGATACCGTTAATTTTTGCTCCGGTTTTGCCGACAGATGAGGCGAGGGAAGTTGCCGCATTCAGTCCGCTAGTATTTGCGCCGGAAGACTGCCTGCTAACAAAAGATAAAGTTTGTCCGTAAACGGTACCGTTATCATTTGAAGCTACAATTCTAAAGTAATAAGTCGTATTCGGCTGAAGTCCGGTAATGGTTTCGCTGACCGTTCCGACTCCGGAAGTTTGATAAACTGAAGCCGTGCTGTTTACAAGTTGGCTGGAATCCGTGCCGTATTGGAACCATCGCATGGTTGCATTGTCGATGTAGCCGTTTAATGTTGCGCTTGATCCGCCGATGTTTGTTGCGCTGTTTGAGATGGCTGATGGCAAGGTCGTGCTGCCTCCGCTGCTGCTGCCACCGCCTCCGCTTGAAGATCCTAGCTGGGCAACAAAGCTTGCAGTTGCGCCAGTTGTTGTGCCAAAACTATTTTGGCCGACGATTCTGAAATAATATGTTGCGCCGGTTGTCAGGCCTGAAATGTTTGTCGATGCGCTGCCGCTGCCGATTCCTTGAAGAGTGCCGGCGGTTAGGTTGCCAAAGGTCGGCACCGGACCCCACTCAAACCAAGTTGTAGCGCTATTTGAAGGGTTGTTTCCGTTAGAATTCCAGTTGCCATTTAGAACAGCTGATCCATTGGTGATTGAAGAAGCAGAGCCGGTAGTCATGATTGGAGATCCAGGACCGCCTGAACTGCCGGAGGTTGTGGTCGTAAAAGTAATTACATTGCCCAAAACTGGTCCGCCGTTATTTACAGCGCTAACTC
>CAZUZG010000044.1:0-2952 GCA_964624665.1 uncultured Candidatus Saccharibacteria bacterium
AATTTATTAATTAATTAAACCGCCATATGTGTGTACCTAAAACAATTTTTGGCGCTTTGTGCTCATGCATAATTTTTTGTTAAAAATTTGCGCGACTCCGCCTCGGCCCTCAAACGGGACTCCGGCCCGGACAAAGCTTCGCTGTCATCACGAATAATTTACTCGCCGTCGCTCGAAATTTTCGCGATCCCGGCTCGCGATTTTTTCTACTGAAAAAATAACGCTCCGCCTCGGCCAAGCTAAAAATCTCCCTCAAGGGAGATTTTTAGACGCTTGTCCGCCCTCTTGGATTCGAACCAAGGACCCCAGAGGTATAAGCTCTGTGCTCTAACCAACTGAGCTAAGGGCGGATACAAAAATTATATATAATAAATAATATAAACTATAAAAAACTTTTAGGCTAACCAAAACAGCTAAGGGCGGATACAAACTATTTTAGCACTTCTCGAACTTTCGGATTGATGCCGTTTGCAATTATAACCTTATCATAATCCGCCTGCTCCAAAGTTTCAACTTCGATCAGCTTTTTAGCTATCGCATCGAGAGCCTTGCGATGAGAAGTTAAAACTTCTTCCGCTTTGGCCAAAGCGCCATTTATGATCTTTGAAACTTCCGCGTCGATTTTTGCCGAGACTTGCTCGGAATATTCTTTTTCATTCAAGCCCCGGCCGTATAGAACCTTGCCGCCGGCGCCTTCAAAAGCGATCGGCCCCAAGCTTTCCGACATGCCGTATTTTGTCACCATATCTCGCGCCAAAGCCGTCGCGACCTGCAAATCATTCGACGGGCCGGTCGTCACATCGCCAAAGATCATCTGCTCAGCAACATAGCCGCCCAAAGACACGGCAATATCATCCAAGAATTCTTTTTTGGATTGGAGCTTTCTATCTTCGAGCGGAAGCTTCAAGGTGTATCCCCCGGCATAGCCGCGCGCTACGATCGAGACTTTATGCACCGGATCGGCATTCGGCAAGACGGAAGACACGAGAGCGTGGCCGCCTTCATGATAAGCGGTGATTTCTTTTTCTTTGATTGAAAAGAGGTGGCTCTTTCTTTCGGGTCCGAGCATGACTTTTTCGATCGCGCTCAATAGATCATTTTGAGCGACTGTTTTTCTGTTTTCCCGCGCAGCCAAAATCGCCCCTTCATTCATGAGCGAATACAAATCGGCGCCGGAAAAACCCGGCGTTCGTTCAGCAATAACTTTCAAATCGACATCAGAAGCAAAAGGCTTTGTTCCAGAATGGATTTTAAGGATGTCTTCCCTGTCGCTTCTGTCCGGCATATCGAGGACCACCCGGCGATCAAAACGGCCCGGACGGAGAAGCGCCGGATCGAGAACATCGGACCTGTTGGTCGCCGCCATGACGATCACTTTTTCTGTCTGCTCAAAACCATCCATTTCCACCAATATTTGGTTCAAAGTCTGTTCTCTTTCATCGTTGCCGCCGCCGTAGCCGCCGCCGCGTACTCGGCCGACGGCATCGATCTCATCGATAAAGATAATCGCCGGCGCAGCTTTTTTCGCCATAGCAAAAAGGTCTCGCACCCGCGAAGCGCCAACACCGACAAACATTTCGACGAATTCCGAACCGGACAGATGAAAAAATGGCACGCCAGCCTCGCCGGCTACCGCTCGGGCAAGCAAGGTCTTGCCGGTACCAGGAGCGCCGGTCAAGACCACGCCCTTTGGAATCCTCGCGCCGATATCGATAAACTTTTTCGGATTGCGTAAAAAGTCGACTATTTCTTTCAGTTCTTCTTTGGCTTCTTTGGCTCCGGCGACATCTTTAAAAGTCACAAGCTTCCCTTTGTCATTCGGATTGGTGATGCGGGCCTTGGACTGGCCGAAAGTAAAGGCCTGCATGCCGGCGCCCTTGGCCTGCCTGGAAATAAACCAGAAAAATATCAGAATAAAAACAATCGGCAAGAGAAAAGGTAAAATATTGAGCAGCCAATAGCCGAAACCTCCTTCATTTTCGATGGCGATCTGCGTCTGACTCAGATCCTTCGGGGCAACACCGTAATTGATCAGAGTTTCAGACAAAGAGCTTTCTGTCTCCTTTTTTGATTTTTGAATTTGGCCGTCATTTAGTTCGACGGTCAATTTTTCCCCGGCCACCGTAATTTTTTTAACTTCGCTGGCGGTGATTTTTTTAGACAATTCCGAGATTGAAATCTCTGTGGTTTTCTTTGTGCTGTTGGCGATCAAAGAATATGCCGCAGTGATAAGCATAAAGATCAAAAAAGCGGTCATGATCTGACGCGACAAATTTGAAGGCTCTTTGCCCGAAGAGCCCTTTTTACTGCCTCCGAGCTGGACTGGAAGCTTCTTTTTGGGGAAATTTTTAGGAAATTTAAGTGCCATAAAAGTGAGTGTAGTATATCAAATTAAATCAAAGCTGGAAATAAAAAAACCCCGGTGAAATTATCGATCCAGGGCTTTTACAAAACTTGACATTTATTGAAACTTGGCAAAGCTAAGTTTCGGGTTTCTCCTTGCCATTTCTGGGCTTCGGGCTTAGATATCCCAAGGGCTCGTTTGCCATTGGGATATTTGAAGTTGAAATTACAAAAGCCAAAAACAGAAATGTCATGAAAAATAAATGCGGGTAACAAATGCATATTATTATCATACAGAACAGGTTTTAATGATTCTGCGTTCATATTAGCATATAATAAAAGCTTGTCAAGCCCTAAGCCGGAAAAGAAGCATTTATAAAATCCTCAAGATGTTCTGGGGTATCTACTATAGCAACAACATTTTCATATGGTTCGGTTTCAAAATATGATCTGTCGTGCACTCCCCAAGTCACAGCAATTGTCGGCAAAGATACGCTCTTTGCTTCTTTTATATCGCCTATAGTATCCGTGATAAAAATCATGTCTTCAATTTTTTGATTAAATTTTTCGGCAATCATTTTAAATTTCTCAGCCTTACTTGAATGAATA